>NZ_AGUD01000298.1 GCF_000240225.1 Patulibacter medicamentivorans | reverse complement strand
CGCCGGGGTCCGCCCGAGCCGCTGGAGCCCGGCGGCGGCGAGCACGATCGCGTCGACCGGCTCGCGGTCGGGATCGCCGGCGGTCGCGTCCGCGGCGCCGTGGACCCGCGCCAGCCGGGTGTCGACGTTGCCGCGGACCTCGACGATCCGCAGGTCGCCGCGGGCGGCCCGCAACTGGGCCGCCCGCCGCAGGCTGGCGGTGCCGACGGTCGCGGCCTCGGGCAGCGCGTCCAGCGACGGCGCGCCGATCAGGACGTCGCGCGGGTCCTCGCGCGCCGAGGCCGCGATCAGCGCCAGGCCGTCCGGCAAGGCGCCCGGGACGTCCTTGGCGGAGTGCACGGCGAGGTCGATCTCCCCCGCCAGCAGCCCCCGCTCCAGCTCGCTGACCCACTTCGACTTGTCCGGGGCCGCGCGGTCGCGGTCGCCGGTGGTGACGACCTCGACGATCTCGACCTGGTGGCCGGCGGCGGCCAGCGCCGCCGCGACGGTCCGGGCCTGGACGAGCGCGAGCGGGCTGCGGCGGCTGCCCAGCCGGATCACGAGCGACGCGGGCGCCGCTCGCCGATCGAGCGCACGTTGTCGGGCGTCCCGGTCGACGGACGCGGGGCGGCGGCATCGGCGCGGACCGGGCCACCGGCGGCGGCGTGCGCCCGCTGGACCTCGACGTCGGTGGCCGTCGCGTCGGCGTCCGGGTCGTCGAGGCCGAAGAGGTCGCGCAGGACCTCGACGTGGCCGTGGGCGTCGTCGTTGTCGCGCGAGCGCTTCAGGCGCACGGTCGGCTCGTGCAGCAGGCGCTGGACGACGGTCCGCGCCGCGCGCTCGATCCGGGCCAGGTCCTCCTCGCTGGCCGACTGCCAGCGGCCGGCGTTCTCCGCCAGCACCGCGTCGACGATCTCGGACGCGCGGCTGCGCAGGTCGACGATCGTCGGCGTCACGTCGAGCTGGCCCATCCAGCGGGCGAAGCGCTGGATCTCCTCCTCGACGATCGCCTCGGCCTGCTCGCTCTCGTCGCCGCGGCCGGCGAGGTTGCGGGCGACGACCGCCTGCAGGTCGTCGATGTCGTAGAGCGAGACGCCCTCGACCCCGGCGCACTCCGGATCGACGTCGCGCGGGACGGCGATGTCGATCAGCACCAGCGGACGCTCGCGCCGCGACGCCATCACCACGTCCAGCTCCTCGGGCCCGAGGATCGGGTGCGGCGACGAGGTCGAGGCGACGACGATGTCGGCCTCGGCCAGCTGCTCGGGCAGGTCGTGGAGGCTGCCGACGCGGCCGCCGAACCGCTCCGCCAGCCCGCGAGCGCGATCGGCGTGGCGGTTGGAGACGAACAGCGTGTGGCCGCCGCGGGCGGCCAGCGCCTGGGCGGTCAGCTCGGCCGTGTCGCCGGCGCCGATGATCACGACGCTGCGGTCCTGCAGCTCGCCGACGGTCGCGGCGGCCAGGTCGACGGCGACCGAGGCGACGCTCGTCCGGCGCTCCGACAGGCCCGTCTCGCTGCGAACCCGCTTGCCGGTCTGGAGCGCGGCCTTGAACAGCCGGTTCAGCAGCGGGCCGGTGGTCCCGGCCTGCAGCGCCAGATCGTAGGAGCGCTTGACCTGGCCCTGGATCTCGTACTCGCCGAGGACCATCGAGTCGAGGCCGCTGGTGACGCGGTACAGGTGGCGGGCGGCGTCGCAGTTGCGCGGCGCGTAGACCTGCCCCGCGAGCTCGGTCGGCCGCATCCGGGCGCGATCGGCGAGTCGCCCGAGCAGGGCGGCCTCGGCGCGCACCGGGTCGCCGACGACCAGGTAGACCTCGGCCCGGTTGCAGGTCGAGACGGCCGCCGCCTCGTGGACCTGCTCGGACGCGATCAGGTCCCCGAGCAGCAGCTCGATCTGGCGGTCGCTCAGGGCCAGCCGCTCGCGGACCGCGACCGGCGCGGTCTTGTGCGAGATCCCGAGGACCAGCAGCTCGCTCATCGCCCGAGCGCCTCCGAGGTGGGCTCGCTCTCGACCGCGGGCGCCGGCGGCGTCGCGTCGTCGCGGCCCAGCCGCTGCTCGAGCGCGTCCAGCCGACCCGCGGCGTCGCGGACCCGGAAGGCGACGATCGCCAGGTAGGCCAGCAGCACGATCCCGACCACGATCACGGCCGCGGTGACGTAGCCGGGGCTGCCGTCGTCGGCCTGGGCGAGGAGGGTGGTGGCGGTGAGCGACACGAGGGGTGGTTCCGGGAGCGAGGAAGGGCTTGGGGACAGCTACACCGCGGGCGTTACAACGTGACCGGCGACGAGGCGCGGGCCAGGTGCGGGACGGCGTCCTCGCCCTCGACCCGGCGCTGGAGCTTGCGCAGGCGGATGCGGGTGCTCTTGTGCACCAGCTCCAGGTGCCAGAGGGTGACGAAGAGGGCGCCGATCGCCAGCACCGAGAGCGCGAACGCCAGCCCGGCGGTGCCCGGCAGGTTGCTGCCGGGGTCGTTGAGCGGCTGCGGGTGCAGGAGGTTGGTCGTCAGCCGCACGACGCCGAAGCAGATCGGGGCGAAGACGCCGGCGGTGACGGCGAAGACCGAGGCCGTCCGGGCCTGGCGCTCGGGGTCCTCGATCGCGAACCGCATCGGCTGGTAGGTCGCGTAGAGCAGGAAGATGATCAGGAAGGTGACGAGCACCGGCTCGCCCCAGTCCCAGAAGGTCCCCCACGCCGTCTTGCCCCAGATCGCCCCGGTCAGCAGCGCGATCACGCAGTAGATCTGGCCCAGGTGGATCGCGACGTAGGCGCGCAGGTCGTCGAGCGGGCGGTCGCTCTGCAGGTGGCGCCAGCCGAAGAACGCGCCGGCGACGAAGGCGACCAGCGTCAGGATCGCGAACGCCGGGTGCAGGTAGGTGAGCCGCTGGCGCAGGCCCTCGGTCGCGTCGGTCGGCGCGACGGCCGCGGCCACGACGATCCACGCCACGACCAGGACGGCGGTGGCGAGCGTCAGGGGGAGCAGGCGACGGGCGTAGGGCATCGTCGAGGGGCGGCGGTCAGTCCTCGACGATTCCGTCCGAGACCGCCCAGCCGACCAGCAGGAACACACCATCATAGAGAGCCAGGACGAGCCACCACCGGCCCTCCACGGAACCGCCGTGCTGCTCCAGCAACGGCGAGACGGCCTGCGACGCGACGGCGATCACCGGGATCAGCAGCGGCACCGCCAGCAGCGGCACCAGCAGCTCGCGCGATCGGGCGGCGGCGGCGATCGCGCCGACCAGGGTCCCGGCGGCGGCGATCCCGAGGTCGAGCAGCAGCATGATCCCCGCGAACCGCAGCAGCTCGCCGGCGTCCAGCGACGACGACAGCAGCAGGAACGCGAACGCCGGGACCGCGACCAGGTGCAGGACGACGAGGAAGCTCCAGAGCGCCAGGGCCTTGGCGGCGACCAGCGCGGCGGCCGAGGCCGGGGTCAGGCGGAACGCGTCGAGGCCGCCCTCCTCCTCCTCGGCCGACCACAGCCGGCCGATGCCGAGCAGGGCGGCGAGCAGGGTCGTCACGAGCAGGACGCCGGCCGCGAGCGTCCCGTCGATGCTGCCGTCCTGGAGCCCGAAGCGGAAGAGGACGAAGGCGCCGACGCTGAACAGCAGCATCGTCGGCAGCACCTGCGGGGCGCGGCGCTCGCGGCGCCACTCGAGGGTCAGCAGGGTGCGGACGTCGGCGCCCCAGCCGGCGCTGGCCGCGCTCATCGGTACAGCGCCCCGATCTCGGCGTCGGTGATCGCGGCCGGCGCGGCCAGCAGCGCGACGGCGCCGTCCTTGAGGCCGAGCACCAGGTCGGCCTCGGCGAGCGCCGCGTCCGGGTCGTGGCCGGCGATCACGCGCGTGCGGGCGACGCCGAACGGCCGTGCGTCGAGCAGCGCGCCGAGCTGCTCGGCGGCGACCGGATCGAGGTTGGCCAGCGGCTCGTCGAGCAGCAGCAGCTCGGGGTCGGCCAGCAGCGTCGCGGCCGCCGCGGTCCGCTGCGTCAGCCCCCGCGAGAGGGCGGCGACCGGGAAGGACGCCCGCCGCTGGAGGCCGGTCGCGGCCAGCAGCTCGTCGACCTGCCCGATCGGGGCCCGCAGCAGCCGCGCGCGGTGGACGAGGTTCTCGCGGACCGTCAGGTCGCGGTAGAGCATCGGCTCGTGGGCCAGGTAGCCGACCCGCCCGCGGACGGCGTGCCGCTCGCGCGGGAGCTCGTGGCCGAGGACCCGGCAGCGGCCGCGGCTGGGGCGCAGCAGCCCGGCGAGGACGCGCAGCAGCGTCGACTTGCCGGCGCCGTTGGGGCCGAGCAGGGCCAGGGTCCCGCCGGCCGGCAGCTCGAGCGTGATCTCGCGCAGGACCAGCCGCTCGCCGCGGCGGCGGATCAGGCCGTCGAGCTGGACTCCGGGCGCCGCCGGCGCCGTGGCTGGAGGCGCGGGCGCCATCGCAGCGGAAGGGTACGGCCGCGGCGACGGCGGCGTCGGCCGTCCGGCCTGGGCGGGAGTGGCGTCAGCTCCCCGCGCCGCGGTGGCGGTGGCGTCAGGAGACCGCGGTCCGCGCGGCCTGCTGACACCACCTCGGCGGGGCGCGGGTGACGTGACGCCACCCGCTCGGCGGGGCTAGCGCACCCGGATCGTGGCGGCCGCGACCGGCGTGCGGCCGGCCAGCGCCTGGAAGGTCACCGTGCGCCCGCGGGCGACGGTGATCCGGACCGAGCGGCCGCGCGCGGCGCGGACCGTGCGGACCGTCCGGCCGGCGCGGCTGACCCGGACCCGGGTCGCCTTGACCGGCGGCTTGACGGTGCAGGTGACCGTCCGCCGCGAGCGGATCCGGCAGGTCACGCGCGGCAGCCGCGCGACGCCGTCCTTGCCCTTGGGGCCGGTCGCACCGGTCTCGCCCTTGGGACCGGCGGGACCGCCCGGGCCCGCGGGGCCGGCCGGGCCGGTGGCGCCACCGGGACCCGCAGGGCCGCCCGGGCCGCCGGGACCGGTCGGACCCGTCTCGAAGTCCGCCACCGCCGCCGTCGGCGCGCTGGTCCGCGGCGCCGCCGCGGCCTGGATCGGCCCGCTGACCCGGGTCGCGACGACGCTGCAGGCGACCTGCGCCGTCACGTCCTCGCCGCTGAGCGTGTAGCGGGTGCCGTCGGCGCCGGCGATCGGCGTCCCGTTCCGCAACCACGAGATCGCGTTGCGGACGCCGCCGGTGCCGTCGATCGTGCCCGGGTCGCAGGTCAGGGTGCGACCGGCGCGCGCCGTGCCGGAGACCGCGGGCGGGGTGACCTCGGCCGGCCGCGTGACGTAGATCCGCAGCTGGCTGGCGGGGTCGGCGGCCTGGCTGATCAGGTTGGTGTCGACGTTCTGGTCGAGCCCGAAGTCGTTGTCGTTGACGACCGCGACCCCGTCGATCCCGTCGAGCTTGGCGACGCCCTCGACCTTGTTGAAGCCGAAGTCGACGCCGGTCGGGCCGAGGTCCAGGTAGGTGCTCTTGGCGACCGGCACGACCGGAGTCGGCAGCGCCGCCAGCTCGGCGTCGGTGCCGCCGTCGAGGAAGCAGCCCAGCGGCTGGGTGCTGGCGGCGACCGTGGTGCTCGCCTGGCGCTTGGCGTAGCTGTCGTAGGCGGCCGCGGTGTGGAGGTTGGTCGCGCCGGCCAGGTCGACCGCGAACAGCTTGCGGTTGGCGTGCCCGGCCGCGTCGTCGTCGTGCTCGGCGACCAGCAGCTTGCCGTCGCCGGTCCACGTCAGGTCGCTGATCCGGAGCTTGCCCTGGGCGCTGGAGTCGGTGGTCGAGACGCTCTCCAGCCGGTAGACGTACTCGCCGGTCAGCTTCGGGTCGCTCGGCTCGCTGATGTCGAACTCGACGATCCGGACGCCGCGGTAGAAGTTCTGGCTCTGCGAGCCGGCGCCGGTGACCCCGTTGCAGCGCGTCCCGTAGCCGGCGGCCAGGTACTCGCCGTTGTTCCGGGTGTCGAGGGCGTTCTGCATGATCCCGTAGAGCTTCGTGCCGTCGGCCGAGATCGCCAGGCCCTCCATCCCGCGGTTGAGCTTGCGGGCGTTGAACTCGTGCGGCAGGCGCTCCTGCAGGGTCGGCTCGCCCGGCCCGCCGTAGGCGTCGCCCAGCGGCTGGACGCCCGCCGCGACCTGATCGGTGTCGAGCGCGCCGGCGTCGGCGGGGACGATCCGCTGGCGCATCACGCCGGCGGACGTCAGGCGGGCGATCGACGGCCGGTACTCGTCCGAGATCCAGTAGCTGCCGTCGCGCGGGTCGACGGCGATGCCCTCGGTGTCGAGCCCGTAGGGATCGGTCGGCAGGAACTCCGACAGGTGGGTGTCGTCCGACATCAACCAGATCCGGTCGTCGATCTTCGGCGCGACGACGTTGCGGAAGCCGGTGATCAGCTGCGGGTCGCCGGCCACCTGGCCGGGGCCGCCGCCGCGCAGCGGATCGCTGCCGGGGACGCGGACCTGGAGCCGGCGGAGCACCAACAGCCGCCCGTCGTCGTCGGCCTGCAGCTCCATGATCGTCGGCGCGAAGGTCGGCGTCGGGAAGCTGCGGCCGTCGACGGCCGCGTTCGGCTGGCCGTTCGGGCCGCGGTCGGTGATCGTCACGAAGCGGCGGTTGCCACTGCCCGGGACGACCTGCAGTGCCGACAGGCCGCCCTCGCGGATCCCGCCGCCGGCGACGATCGGGCTCGCCGCCGTCAGGGTCGGGCTGGGCAGGACGAGCGAGCGGTCGAGCGCGAAGCGGCCGGCCTCGGTTGGACTCGCGAGCGGGGCCGCCTGCGCGGCGCCGACGCCCACGACCGACAGCGCGGCAGCGGCGACCAGGGTCTTGCGGAGCATGACGGTCGATCCTCGGGCCCACCGGTCCGCGTGCGGTGAAGCAGCCGTGCCCGCGCGGTGAAGGTTCGGTGAACGGCGACCGAAGGCGGCGCCACCGGCGAGCGCCTGGGCGACACGACCGGCGGCCACCTCGTACCCTCCGTCGATGGCCCGCACCGCGCCCGGCGACGAGGACGACGAGCCCCGCCGCCTCAGCCCGCTGTTCTGGATCTGCCTCCTGGTCGTGATCGAGGCCGGGGTCTGGACCGCGCTCTCCGCGATCACCAGCGAGACGGTCAGCACGATCGTCGCGCTGATCGTGGGTGCCGGCTTCGTCTACCTGCTCCGCGACAAGATCTGGGGCGCCGACTGGCGCGAGCGGATGGCGGCGGAGCGCCAGCGGGCGCAGCAGCGCAAGCGGCGCTGAGCGCCTAGGGCACCAGCACGACCTTGCCGACGTTGCGGCGCTGAGCGAGGATCCGGTGCGCCTCGGGCGCGCGGTCGAACGGCACCGCCTCGGCCACCACCGGCTGCACGGTGCCGTCGGCGATCAGCGCCTGGAGCGGGGTGATCCACGGCTCGAGGGTGCCCTGGTCGTCCCACAGCGCCAGCATGTTGAGGCCGATCACGGCCTTCGAGACCGACATCTGCTTGATCAGGTTGAAGCGCGGCATCCGCAGCGCGGCGCGGGCGGCGGCGACCAGGTTCCGCGACTCGCCCGACATCACCGCCGAGGCCCCGAAGGCCACCAGCCGACCGCCGGGGCGCAGCAGGTCGTAGCTGGTCCGGAAGCTCTTGCCGCCGACCGCGTCCATGATCACGTCGAACGGCGGCAGGCCGCGCTCCCAGCCGGATCGCGTGTAGTCGTGGGCGACGTCGACGCCGAAGCCCCGGATCGCCTCGTGCTTGGCCGGCGACGCGGTCCCGTGGACCTCGGCGCCGTGGCCCTTGGCGATCTGGGTCGCGGCGATCCCGACCCCGCCGGCGGCCGCGTGGATCAGGACCCGCTCGCCGGCCAGCAGCCCGCCGTAGCGCAGCAGCCCGGCCCAGGCCGTGGCGTAGTTGACGGGGACCGCGGCGCCCTGCTCGAAGCTCAGGCGCTGGGGCAGCGGCAGCACGTCGGCCTGCGCCACCACGACCCGCTCGGCGTAGCCCCCGAAGCGGGTCCCGGCGACGACCCGGTCGCCGACCGCGTGCACCGTGACCCCGTCGCCGACCGCCCGGACGGTCCCGGAGACCTCGTAGCCGACGATCGACGGCACCTTCGGCGCGTCGGGGTAGAGCCCGACCCGCGCCATCGTGTCGGCGAAGTTCACGCCCGCGGCCCGGACGTCGATCGCGACCTGGCCGGGGCCGGGCGCGGGCGGCTCGGGCCGCTCCTGGACCTGCAGCACCTCGGGATCGCCGTGACGGGTGATGACGACTGCGCGCATGGTGGGCCGAGGCTACCCGGGCACCGGGCGCGCGCCGCTTGCGGCCTCGGCGGGTCGCAAGCGGCGCGCCGTCCCGACGACTAGGCCGCGCTGGTGGTCTGGAAGCGCCGGAGGGCGATCGGGACGCAGACGCCGATGATCACCAGGCACCAGAGGACCATCGCGACCACCGGGTGCTCGAGCGGCCAGGAGCCGGTCGCGTGGACGCCCTGGGTGATCTGGCGGACGGCCGCGACGAGGGTCGAGATCGGGTTCCACTCGCCGATCGTCCGCGGGATCAGGTCCATCTTCTCGATCGGCACGAAGGTGCCGGCCAGGAACGCCAGCGGGAAGACGATCGCGAAGCCGATCCCCTGCATCGCGTCGGAGCTGCGCACGAGCATCCCCAGCAGGACGCCGAACCAGGTGAACGCGGTCAGGCCGAGCAGGATCAGCGCGATCAGGCCGAGCACCTCGACGGCCGACATGTGCGGCTCCCAGCCCAGCAGCAGGCCGAGCCCGGCGACGATCGTCATCCCGAGGATCTGCTCGATCACCTGCCCGATCACCTGGGCGGAGATCACCGACAGCCGGGTCACGGGCAGCGACCGGAAGCGGTCGATGACGCCGGAGCTGAAGTCGTTGGCGGTCGCGACGCCGGCGCCGATCACGCCGAACGCCAGGCTCTGCCCGATCAGGCCCGGCAGCAGGTAGTCCTGGTAGCGGGGAACGCCGGGGATCTCGATCGCGGCGCCGAACACGTAGAGGAACAGCAGCGTGAAGACGATCGGCTGGATCGTGACGTCGCTGAGCCGCTCGGGGACGGCGGGGATCGTGCGCAGGGCGCGGCCGACCAGCAGGCCGGTCTCGCGGAAGTAGCGGACGACGGAGCCGGGCCGGGCCGGCAGCTCGATGGTGGGTGCGGTGACGGTGCTCATGCGGCGATCTCCTCGGCGACGTCGTCGTCGCTGCGCGCGCCGTCGGGCTTCTCGGGGGTGGGCGGGTGACCGGTCAGGGTCAGGAAGGCGTCGTCGAGGGTCGGGCGGCGAAGCGCGATCTCGTCGATCGGGACGCCGGCGTCGCGGATCGCGCCGGCGACCTCGGTGAGGGCGATCGTCTCGTCCGGGGCCGGAACCGAGACCGTCCGCTGACCGCGGTTGACCGAGATCTCGAAGCGGCCGTCGAGCGCGGCCACGATCCGCTCGAGGCCGGCGGCGTCGACGGCGACGACGTCGACGCGCTGCTCGCCGATCCGGGCCTTCAGCTCGGTCGGCGTGCCCGACGCGGCCTCGCGGCCGTGGTCGATCAGGACGATCCGGTCGGCGAGCGCGTCGGCCTCCTCCAGGTACTGGGTCGTCAGCAGCAGGGTCACGCCCTCGCCGACCAGGTCGCGGACCGTCTCCCAGACGACCATCCGGCTGCGCGGGTCGAGGCCGGTGGTCGGCTCGTCGAGGACCAGCAGCTCGGGCTGGGTGACCAGGCTGGCCGCCATGTCGACCCGCCGGCGCTGGCCGCCGGAGAGGCCCTTGATCAGCTTGTCGCGGAACTCGCCGATGTCGAAGCGGTCGATCAGGCCGTCGGCGATCGTCTGCGCGGCGCGCTTGCCGTGGCCGCGCAGCTGCGCCATCAGGATCAGGTTGCGGCGCGCGGTCAGGTTGTCCTCGAGCGCGGCGAACTGGCCGGTCAGGGAGATCGCCTGGCGGACGGCGTCGCTCTCGCGGACGACGTCGTGGCCGCAGACGGTGGCGCTGCCGCTGGTCGGCGCGACGAGCGTGGCCAGCATCCGGACGGTCGTGGTCTTGCCGGCGCCGTTGGGGCCCAGTAGGGCCACGACGCCGCCGGCGTCGACGCGCAGGTCGAGGTCGGCTACGGCGGTGAAGTCGCCGAAGCGCTTGGTGAGGCCGTCGGTCTCGACGGCGGGCGGTGTGGAGCTCATGTGGGACCTGGGGGTGCGGGCAGGACGATGCGACGGGCCGGGGATCGTGATCCCCCGACCGCGCTTGAGGCCAAGGCCGGACCTTCGTGGTCGGCCTGGAGTGCAGACCGCGGGATGAGCCGCCGGTCATCGGACGAGCGGAAAGATACAGTCACTAGAAAGTTTCTGCAACTGGAAGATTGATAGGATGAGTGCGTGAGCGCCACCTCCGGGAGTGCCGAGCGCAACGAGCCGCCTTCGGGTGCCGCCGACGCTCGGGGGCCGCGCGAGCTCGCCAGCTTCTCCCAGGCCGAGCTGGCCGACGTTCGCCGGCGGATCCGCGAGCGCCACGAGGAGGAGCGCGTGGTGCCGGGCGAGGGGCTGCGCGAGCGCAAGAAGCGCCTGATGCGGCAGCAGATCTCGGACACCGCGACCTTCATGTTCATGGAGCGCGGCTTCGACGAGGTCCGGATCGCCGAGGTCGCGGCCGAGGTCGGGGTCTCCGAGAAGACCGTCTACAACTACTTCCCGACGAAGGAGTCGCTGGTCCTCGACCGGGCCGACGACATGATCGAGCAGATGCGCCGGACGCTGGTCGAGCGGCCGCCCGACGTCTCCCCGACCGAGGCGGTCGTCGGGCTGATCGAGCGCGAGGCCGCGCGCTACGACATGCTCGATCCGGTCGCGGTCGCGACGATGATCGAGTTCAGCCGGATGGTCGACCGAACGCCGGCGCTGCAGGCGGCGATCCGGGACCTGACGGCGAAGCTCGTCGACATCGCCACCGAGGCCCTGGCCGAGAGCGCCCAGGTCGATCCGCGCGACCCGGAGCCGCGGATCGCGGCCAACGCGCTGGTCGGGCTCTGGGAGATCCACAGCGAGTCGAGCCGCCGCCGACTCACCGACGGCACCCCGCCCGAGCAGCTGCGCGAGGCGCTGCTCGACGACACCCGGCGGGCGGCACGGCTGCTGGAGACCGGGCTCTGGTCGTTCAACTCGATCGTCCAGGGCCAGAAGACCCGCTCGCAGCTGGCCGACGCCGCCCGGACCGCGAACGAGGCGCGCAAGCAGGTCATCGAGGCGCTGCGCCAGGCCCGCGACGCCTGGCGCGAGGTCCGGCGCGCCCACGACGAGCTCCACGAGAGCGGCGAGAGCCCATGGTTCGAGCGCCACCGGGCCGCCGCGGAGGAGCGCGGCGTCCACCACGCCCAGCGGGAGCGCCGGCGGGCGATCGCCGAGCAGCACCGCGCGATCGCCGACGCCTACCGCGCCGAGCACCAGGCGATCGGCAAGGCCCAGAAGCAGGAGCACCGGGAGCTGGCCCGCCAGCACAAGGCCGAGCACCGCCAGCTGCTGGAGGAGCACCGCAAGGCGACCCGCGCCGAGCAGGAGGCGCTGCGGGCCGAGCAGGAGCGGCAGCGCGGGCGGGGCTAGGCCCGCGGCGGCCGACGCCCCTGGCGGAGGGTCGCCGGCGACGCCCGCGGCTCAGCGGGCGACGAGCGACCGGTCAGGCCCGCTGGAGCTGGGCCTCGGCGGTCTGCCGCGCCGCCGCGATCAGGTCGCGGACGGCCTGCTCGCGGCCCTCGCGCAGGAGCGCGATCGGATCGGGGTCGCCGCCGACGATCCCCTCGAAGAACGCCTTGCGGTCCTGATAGGTCGGCAGCGTGCCCTTCGCCCAGCCGCGAACCTCGTTCAGCAGCACGGCCAGCCGCGCGTACTCCTCGCCGAACAGGCCCTGGACCTCGTCCTTCATCCGCTTCGCCAGCGCCGGCGAGGCGCCGGCGGTCGAGATCGCGATCGCCAGCGGCCCGGTCCGGACGATCGCCGGCAGGATGAAGTTGCAGAGCGGCGGGACGTCGACGATGTTCGCCAGCATCGCCCGCTTCTCGGCGTCCTCGAAGATCCGGATGTTGGTGTCGGTGTCGTCGGTGCAGGCGATCACCAGGAACTTGCCCTCGAGGTCCTCGGGGCGGTACTCGCGCCGCTCCCAGACGAGCGAGCCCTCGGCGGCGTAGCGCTCGACCTCGGGCCGGACCTCGGGCGCGACCACGACGACCTTGCCGTCGCAGGCCAGCAGGCCCTCGACCTTCTCGAGGCCGATCTCGCCGCCGCCGACGACCAGCCCGACCCGGTCGCGCAGCTTCAGGCAGGCGATGTAGAAGGGCGTGTCCAGCATGTCCTGCACGCAGGTCTGATCGCAGATCCCGCGCTTGAACTGGCACACGCACTCCTTCCCGGCGTAGGCGGCAGCAGGCATGGTTCAAGAGTAGAGCGTCGCGATCGGGGCGGGCCGCCGCCGATGCCGGCGGCCCGGCGGCGTACCGTTGGGGGATCGACCCGATCGCCGCGACGTGAGCACCACCACCCGCACCGGACCCGCCGCCGAGGACCGCGACGCCCCGCGGCCGACGATGGCCGCGCGTCACGCCAGCCCCGACGGGCTGTTCGACGACCACGCGATGATCCGCCGCGTCCACCGCGAGCGGCTGGTGATGCTGCACGGGCCGCGAACCCTGCTGCTGCAGGCCAGCCATCCGCTGGCCTTCGCCGGCTTCTGGTCGAGCACCGAGGTCCGGGACCTGTCGCTCGTCCACGCGCGCCTGCAGCGGACGGCGGAGGCGATGGCGACCGCCGTCTTCGGCCGCGCCGAGGACGCCGAGCGGATGGGCGAGCGGGTGCGCGGGATCCACGCGCGGATCAGCGGCACGCTCGCGAGCGACGCCGGGCCGTGGCCGGCCGGGACCGCCTGGCGCGCCGACGACCCCGAGCTGCTGCTCTGGATCCTGGCGGCGCTGGTCGACTCGGCGATGGTCGTCCACGACCGGCTGGTGCGGCCGCTGCGGCCCGAGGAGCGCGCCGCGTTCTGGCGCGACTACCGGCGGGTCGGCGAGCTGTTCGGCCTGCGGCCCGGGGACATGCCGGGGTCGATCGCGGCCTTCGACGACTACGTCGCCGAGATGATCGCGTCGGACCGGATCGTCGTCGTGCCCGACGCCCGCGACGCGGGCCGCCGGATCGTGCTGCGGCCGCCGCTGCCGCTGAAGCTGCGCCCGGCGCTGGAGCTGGTCAACGGCCTGACCGCGTCGCTGCTGCCGCCGAAGGTCCGCCGCGGCTTCGGGATGCGGACGCTGCCCGGCCGCGACCTGGCCGTCGCGGTGGCGGGCGCGTGGAGCCGCAACCTGCTGCGGCCGGTGCTGCCGCCGGCGCTGGCGTGGACCCCGCACGGGTCGCCGGCCCCGGTCCGCTGAGGCGGCGCGGCGCGGCCGGCGTCGCAACGCCGGCCGCGCCCTCCGGCGACGACCCTCAGTCGCGCTCCAGGGTCCACATCACGAGCATCGGGTGCTCGACCTCGCGGCGGTCGACGATCCGCCAGCCCTGCTGCTCGAACGCCTCGCAGTACTCCCGCTCCCACCACAGCCGGACCCCGGTCAGCTCGTGGTACAGCTCGTACGTCGGCGAGAACCACGGCTGGTCGGCCCAACGCGCGCCGGGGGTGCGGATGCCGTCGCCGATCACGAACCGCCGCAGGTTCGGGAACCACCGCTGCCAGCCGTCGAGCACCGCCGCGATCCCGCCGCCGTCGCTGGCCAGCTGGTGCAGCAGGAAGAACGACATCGCGGTCGTGACCTCGTCGCGGGGGACGCCCTGCAGCCAGGCCGGCGGCGGGCCGCCGGGGCTGACGTCGCCGCTCATCAGCCGCACGTGCCCGGCGGGATGGTCGGGGTCCGCGCGCAGGCGCGCGGTCGCGTCGACGATCACGTCCTCGGCCAGGTCGACGCCGAGCAGCCGCTCGTGCGGGGCCATCGCGGCCAGGCCGATCAGCCGTCCGGCGTCGGCGCAGCCGAGGTCGATCGTCGTCCCGGGCGCGATCCGCAGCCGGTCGGCGATCGCGCGGAAGGTGCCGGGCGCCCGGCGGGCGATCTCGGTGCAGCCACGCGCAACCGCGTCGGGATCGGTGATCGCCGGCAGCGGCGCGTTCGTGGCGGCCGTGCCCGCCGCCGCGAACGTCGGCTCCCAGCCGCGGGCGACGACGCGGACGAAGCCGCGGGCGCGGACGACCGCGCGACCGGCGTCGGTCAGGACCAGCCCGCCGTCGCCGGACGCCAGCCAGCCGAGCCGCTCGAGGGCGCCGGCGATCGCTCGCTGCACCGGCCCGGTCGGCGAGATCGTCGGCGGCGCGGCGCCGTCCGCCGGCTCGACGTCGAGCCGGCGCCACCACCCGAGGTCGTCGGCCGCCAGCAGGGTCTGGGTCGCGGTGTAGCCCTCGACCAGGTCGCCGATCTCGAGCCCCGGGTCGGCGGGCGCGGGCGGGGGCGCGAGCCGCAGCGGCGCGACCCGGTCCGGCGCCGCGGTCGCCAGCGCCTGGACCTCGATCAGCAGGCCCGCGACCGGCGGCGCGCAGATCAGGGTCGTGCGGGCCGGCGCCGCCTCGCCGAAGTGGGCGGCGAAGGCTGCGTTCCAGCGCGCGAAGTGGCGGCGGTCGACCAGGTAGCACTCGACCCGCAGCAGCCGCGCGCCGGGGCCCGCGGCCTCGGCGACCACCGCGTCGAGCCGCTCCAGGACCCAGCGGGCCTGGGCGTCGAAGTCGTCGAAGAGCGGCTCAAGCGTCCGGGGGTCGATGGCGGCGATGCCGGCGGTGGCGATCAGGTCGCCCTCGCGGGAGAACGGCGCGAAGCGCGGCGGGGTGACGGTCGCGGTGCTCATGCCGGCCGCCCTCCCACGAAGCGCGCGTCGAGGTCGGCGAGCCGCTCGACTCCCGCCAGCGCCATCGTCGTCCGCAGCTCGTCGGTCAGCAGCTCGAGCGTGCGGGCGACCCCGTGCTGGCCGCCGGCGGCCAGGCCGTAGGCGGTCAGCCGTCCGAGCACCACGACGTCGGCGCCGAGCGCCAGCGCCAGCAGCACGTCGGCGCCGGTCCGGACGCCGCTGTCGAGGGCGATCGGGACCCGGCCCGCGACCGCCTCGGCGACCTCGGGCAGCACGTCGAGGCTGGCCGGGGCGTGGTCGAGCTGGCGACCGCCGTGGTTGGAGACGACGATCGCGCTCGCGCCGGCGGCGATCGCCTGCTCCGCCGCGTCGGCGCCGAGCACCCCCTTGGCGATCCACGGCAGCTCGAACTCGGCCGCCACCTCCCGCAATCGCGCCCAGTCCCAGCGGGCGCCGTCGACGTCGAGCAGCCGCCCGAACAGCTCGGCGACGCCGATCGTGCCGGTCTCGTCGAGGTTGCCGGCGAAGTGGCGCAGGTCGGGGTCGAAGCGGTTCTCGCGGTTGCGCGTGCGCCAGCCGCCGACCGGGCAGTCGACGGTCACGCAGAGCGCCCCGTAGCCCGCTCGCCGCGCCCGCCGGGACATCCCGACCACGTGCTCGACCGGGTCGATCGGATGCAGCTGCAGG
The DNA here is from genome assembly GCF_000240225.1 of Patulibacter medicamentivorans. Lineage (GTDB taxonomy): Bacteria > Actinomycetota > Thermoleophilia > Solirubrobacterales > Solirubrobacteraceae > Patulibacter > Patulibacter medicamentivorans. The sequence goes on along the minus strand of NZ_AGUD01000298.1, from coordinate 2,507 downwards.
ATCCGGGCGGCGGCCGGCGCGGCCTCGGCGATCGCCTCGAGTGAGAACGAGCCGGCCTCGGGGACGATCGACGCGATCCCGTGGGCGGCGTTGGCGCGGGCGACGGCCAGGTGCCCGTCGCGGTGGAAGAGCGCGTCGCCGCCGAACGGGGCGGTCAGGATCGGCGCGGCGAGCGGGATCCCGAGGAAGCTGGTCGACGTGTCCGGCGACGCGGTGGCGTGCATCGGTCGCGGGACGATCGTGCGGCGGGCGAACGCGGCGCGGTTGGCCCGCAGCGTCAGCTCGGCGCCGGAGCCGCTCTCCAGGAAGTCGGCGACGTCGGGGTCGAGGGCGGCCAGCCCGGCGCGCCGGATCTCTCCCAGGGTCGAGAACTGGACGTCGCTGCGATAGAGCGATTCGGCGCGCGGCGCCGGGGCGTCGGCGCTCGATCGCGGGGTGATGGGCAGCGCCATCCGGGCGGCCGGAGCCGGAGCCGGCACGGCGCGCGCCGCCGGGGAGGGCAGGGCGGCGCGCGCCGTCGGGCCGCTCGGGGTCGTGGTGGACGGGACGGGGGTGCGCAGGCGGGACATGGCGGGAGGTGGGTCGGAGGACGGGAGGACGAAGCGGGGGGAGTCGCCGCGACTCAGCGCGGCGCGTCGGGCACGGGGACCGGCCGGCGAGCGACGAGGGTGCTGCGGGAGCGGCCGTAGAGCAGGTAGATCGCCAGGCCGATCGCCATCCAGACGAGGAACCGGACCCAGGTCAGGCCGGCGAGCGTCGTCGCCAGCCAGACGCAGCCGCCGATCGCCAGCAGCGGCACCAGCGGCACCAGCGGCGTGCGGAACGGGCGCTCGCGATCGGGCTCCAGGACCCGCAGCACGAGCACGCCGATCGCGACCAGGCTGAAGGCGAAGAGGGCGCCGACGTTGACCAGCTCGGCGACCGTGTCGATCGAGAGGAAGCCGGCGATCGCGATCGCCAGGATCGCCAGCACGACCGTCGCCCGGTTCGGGGTGCCGGTGCGCGGGTCGGTGTGGGACAGCCCTTCGGGCAGCAGCCGGTCGCGGGACATCGCGAACAGCAGCCGCGTCTGCCCGTAGAAGATCATCAGCGCGCCCTTGGTGAGGGCGACCACCGAGCCGACCAGGATCACGTGCGTGATCCACGGCGAGCCCGCCGCGCTGAGGGCGGTCGCGACCGGGGCCGGGTTGTTGAGCGTGGTGTAGGGCGCCAGGCCGGTGAGGACGCCGCTGACCGCGACGTAGAGCACCGTGGCGATCGCGACCGAGGCGATGATCCCGAAGGGCACGTCGCGCTGCGGCCGCTCGGTCTCCTCGGCCGAGGTGGCGACGATGTCGAAGCCGAGGAAGGCGAAGAAGGCGAGCGCCGCGCCGGACACGATCCCGCTCCCGCCGAAGGGGGTGAACGGGGTCCAGTTGCCGGGGTCGACGTCGGTCGCGCCGACCACCACGACCAGCACCAGCACGCCGATCGTCACGCCGACCAGCCACTTGGCCGCCTTGGCGGTCAGGCGGACGCCGCGGACCAGCACCGCGACCAGGCCGACCAGCAGCAGGATCGCCGGCAGGTTGACGACGCCGCCGGCCGAGGGCGGCGCCGCGATCGCGTGCGGCAGATGGAACCCGAAGAGGTCCTGGAGCGTCGCGTCGAGCATCCCCGACCAGCCGATCGCGACCGCCGATCCGGCGACCACGAACTCCAGCAGCAGGTCCCAGCCGACGATGAACGCGACGACCTCGCCGAGGGTGGCGTAGGTGTAGGTGTAGGCGCTGCCGGACACCGGCACCATCGCCGCCAGCTCGCTGTAGCAGAGCGCCGCGAGCATGCAGATCGCGCCGGCGAGGACGAACGAGAGCATGATCGCCGGGCCGGCCTTGGTCGCGGCGGCGACGCCGGTGGTGACGAAGATGCCGGCGCCGACCATCGAGCCGACGCCGATCGCCGTCAGGTCGAGGCGGCCGAGATGTCGTCGTAGGCCGGTGCGGGAGGCCTCGGCGACGGCCAGCTCCGGTGGCCGGCGGCGCCAGCGGGCGGCGACCGGCGCTGGGACGGAGGAGGGATGGATGGCGCTCATGTGGCCATCGTGGTGACCGATGTCGCACATCTCGTTGTCCATCTGGCCCACGATCAGCGGCGCCACTCGGCCCAACTGGACATCTCATTGTTCTATTTGGTTCATCATGATGTCCATCGTGCCCTTGGTCGTGGTCCTGCTCCTGCTCGCCGTCGCCGTCCTGCGGGGCGCGTCGTACCTGCCGACGTCGTGGGCGCTGGAGGACCTCGACCCGGTGGTGGTCGTGGCCGGCCAGGTCGCGGTCGCGGCGTTGGCGGCCGCGGCGCTGCTGGCCGTGCGGCCGGCGTCGCGGCGGGCCGCCGCGGTCCTCGCGCGGGAGCGGCCGCTCGCGGTGCTGGTCCTGGGGCTGACGCAGACGGCCGCGCCGCTGCTGCTGGTGGCCGTCGCGCTGCGGACCGTGCCGACCGGCCTGACCGCCGTGCTGATCGCCGCG
>NZ_AGUD01000299.1 GCF_000240225.1 Patulibacter medicamentivorans | reverse complement strand
CATGGCGCGCCACCGTCAGCTGCCCACGCGCGTCGGCCGGCTGCACCCGCGGTACGGCACGCCGTGGATGGTGATCGGGGCGACCGCGGCGATCGCCGCCGGCCTGGTCGCCGGCGACGCGGTCGCCAGCGCGTCGCTGGTCGTCGGCTCGCTGCGCGAGCGGACGCCGGTGCTCTGAGCGCCCGCGGCGGGTCTTCGCCGGGGCCACGGCGGCGCGGGCGGCACGCTACGGCGCTGCCCGGCCCGGGCAGCCTGCTCTAGCCGTGCCGAACGGCTCGCCCCGGACGAACCCAGGGCGAGCGATGTCCTGAGCCCGACCGGGCTCAGTCGAGGCGGCTGGGCTCGGTCAGGATCGCGACGTGCGGCAGCCCGTCGCGGCCGAGCAGCGCCCGGCGCCCGAGGCCGAAGGCCTTGTCCTTGAGCGCCGTGACCGGCGGGTGGCCGACGCCGAGCGGGATCGCGTAGGGCCGGCTCTGCTTGGTGATCTCGAAGCCAGCGGTGTGGATCATGTGCCGCAGGCCGGCGAGGTTCGGATGCCACCACTGGACCAGCGCCGGATCGCCGTCGAGCTGGGCGATCGGCTTGCGCGGGTGCATGATCGTCGTCCGCAGCCGCAGGAAGTCGGTCGAGAGGAACTGGCCGCGGGTGACCGAGCGGATCGCCTCGAGCGCGCGGACCGGATCGCGGAGGTGCAGCAGCAGGCTGCCGCAGATCGCGAAGTCGAACTCGCCGACCTTGTCCGGGGTCAGGTCGTAGACCGAGCTGATCGTCCGCTGGACCTTCGAGCCCAGCAACCGGTGGGCGGTCTCGAAGCCGTTGCCCTTCTCCTCGCCGACCATCACGTCGAGGGTCTTGGCGACGTGCGCGCGACCGCGCACCGGAACGTCCCACTGGGTGTGGTCCGGGATGTCGATCGCGACGACCTCGGAGGCGCCGCGACGCTCCATCTCGAAGGCCAGGAAGCCGTCCCAGGTGCCGACGTCGAGGCAGCGCTTGCCGGTCAGGTCCGGCCACAGCATCTTGTCGAGGATCGGCCGCAGATCGAACCAGCCGGGCGTCGAGATGCCGTGGGGCAGGTCGATCGTGTGGTACCAGAGCGGAACCGAGTCGACCGCTTGGCGTACTTCGTCAGCAGTCGGCGTGGTCGCCGCAGAGGTCGCGTCACTCATGTCGGGCACTGTACGGGCCGGCGGCGCGGAGCGCGACCCCGGCCGCTCAGATCGCTTCGCGACGCGCGAGGACGAGGCAGCGACCCGATCCCGAGCCCTCGATCCGCTCGATGATCAGGCGCTCCTGGTGCGCGGCCGCGGCGAGGGTCTCGAGATCGACCACCGCGCCCTGCCAGAGCGGGTGGCGGGCGACCCGCTCGGGCACCGCCGACTCGCCCGGGAGCCGCAGCGGCGGCGGCCGGTCGTGGAGATCGAGCAGGGCGGTGCCGTCGGGCCGCAGGACCCGCCCGATCTCGGACAGCGCGTCGAGGACCAGATCGACCGTCGGCAGGTGGCCGAGCACGCCGATCGCGACCACCGCGTCGGCCGCCTCGCTGCCGATCGGCCGCAGGTCGGCGGCGTGCCCCCCGTGCCAGCTGACGTTGCGGCGCCGCGCGTGGCGGGCGCGCGCGGCCTCGATCATCGTCGGGGCCAGGTCGATCGCCACCACCGCGTCGGCGACATCGGCCAGCGCACCGGTCACGCGGCCGGCCCCGCAGCCGACGTCGACCGCCAGCCGCAGGCCGTCCGCCGGCCAGCCGACGAGCTCGGTCGCCGCCCGCAGCAGCTCGTCGCCGCTGTCCAGGAACGCCTGCTCGTCCTCCGGCGCGACGCCGCCGGGCACCGAGTAGCGCAGCGGGTCCTCGCGGGCCCGGGCCTCCCAGAAGCGCTGGATCCGCTGCAGGGCCGGGTCGTGATCGAGGTTCACGTCGCGCGATGCTATCCGGCGGATTGCGGGCAGGCGTTCCGCCGATGGTGTGGGGATCGCCTGTTGCGGACGGGGCTCTTGCGGGTTCGAACGGGCATCAGACGGCCTCCTGTTGCAGTGTGAAACGCACACCAGACGTACACCAGGTTTCCCGTGCGGAGCGGATCTCGCCTTCGGGATCGATGCGGTCGCGGTCGTCGTACTCCTCAATGACGTGACCGTACGTGGAAAGCGTCTCTTTGGGGCTATGCCCCATCTGCTTCGCCACGTAGTGCAGCTGCCGACCCTCAGCCAACAGCAGCGACGCGAAGCTGTGCCGCAGCGCGTAGACGCGGGGAATGGCATCTGGATCGACACCCGCCGCTCGAGAGGCCGCGGCGGCCTCATCTGTACCCAGCGGCGCACCAGCGCGCTCGGCTGCCGCTGCCGCGGCAGCCATCCAAGCGGGACGCCACCGCTGTCGACGCCAGCGGTGCTGCAGAGCTGCCGTTCCAAGCTCCCCATTGGGACCGGTGAAGATCAACGCGCTGTCGTCCGGCCGCCCGACCGCGAGGCGATGTTCGGCGAGATCCTGGGCCAGCGGGGCAAGCAGCCGCACAGTGCGCGTCGCCCCCGTCTTTGTCCCCTTGATATCGCCGTACCCGTCCGTCGCGTGATGCACGTGGATCGTCTTCTCGCGGATGTCGCCCCACCTCAACGCCCATGCCTCGGCAGGCCGGAGTCCCGCGTAGGCAAGGACGGCGGCCAGCAGAGCGTCCGCGCCCGCCAAGTGCACCCGCACCTGCTCAACGGTCGTGGGCGCCAACGGGCGGACCTCATTGGCTGGCTCCGTCGGGACCTTCTTCACGATCCGAACGACGTTGCGCATGACCTCTTCGTCCTCGGCAGCTCGCTGAAGGATCGAACCGAGCAGTGTGAGCGCCTGGTTCAGAGCCTTGCGCCCTGCCCCATGCCGCAGTCGCTCCGCCTGCCACTCGCGCACGCGCGCGGGCGTGATGTCGCGCAGCGGGACGCCGCCCAACGGCTCGTCGATGTGCACCCGGTACAAGATCGCGTAGGTCCGCCTGCTGTTCGGTGCCAGGCCCGCGGCGTGCTGCGGCCCCCACACCTTCGCCACGTAGTCACCAAGCGACCGGGTCCCGGCGTCCAGTTGGGCGAGAGTGCCCAGCTGCTGACGCCGAACGACCTCTGCCTCGAACGTCGTCGCGTCCTTGCGGGTCCGGAACGCCTTGGACCGATGGCGACCGTCTTGCCGCCATCGCACATCCCAGGAGCCAGTCCGCGGGTTCTTCTTGACACTCACGGCGCCGGCGCCGCCTCGACATCGGCAACGAACCGACCGACCTCGGCCTCGACGTGTGCGATCGCCGTGCGGCACGGGTCGTCGCGTCGAATCGTAGCGAGCGATCTGACCGCCAGGTCGTGGAGCTCCACCATGCAGGCGAAGCCCGCTACCGGAAACAGCTCGCCCTCAAGTTGGCTGGCGATCTCACGCCACGCGACGCGTTGCTCCTTCGATCCGTGCCCGCGCTGCGCGAAGTGCTCATTCGCTTCTCGGGAGGCCATCAGAAGCAGCAAGCATGGGTAGCGCTCGGTAATGATCGCCGGCGCCCCGGGCGCGGCATCGATCGCCAAGAGCAGCCGGCGGGAGCGGGCGAGCCAGTGCGCGTGCGCCGCCAGCTGTTCGGGGTCTGCCTCAGTCGGGTCGCCGCTCAGCCAAATGTCGCGCACCCAACGCTCAACGGCAGCACGCTGAGCAAGGTCCAGGACCACACTCACGCGAGGGCTCCCGTCGAAACCGCCCGGCAAGAGCGGTCGACTGCGACCACCCGCAGCGCGAGCGACACTGCCGAGTCGAGAGCGCCCGGCCCGTACTCGTTCAGTAGGTCCAGCATGCCAACGCCCAACGCGCCGAGTTCCGTGTCACCGATGGCTCGCCTCAGTCGGCCCATCGCAGGGCCAGTGACACTGTCCGGACCAAACTCGAGCCCGCCAGACCTTCCGTCAGCGGAGTCCACGTCTCGCCGTCGCGCACGGCGCTCGAGCCAGGCGATGCGACGCGCAACCTCGTTGGGGCTCCCCCCTTCGACTTCGCGCCACAGGCATTCCGCTGCGTGCATGGAGACCAAGAGTCCGGCGCCAGCCCGCGGACGATCGCGCCATCTCGCCCACTCGAAGCGGACCAGCATGGTTGCCTCGCGCTCACGGTCGGTGTCGACGAGCTGGCGAAGTCCTGCCATCTCGTCGTCTCCCGAGTCCTGGACGAGCGCGTCGAGCCCGGCTGCGACCGCCTCGAACTCTTCGCTGAGTTGGAGGAGGCTCATCGCGCGCCCCTCGTGCTGCGGTTCAGCTGGACGACCTGCGCCTCGGCGCGACGGTCGATACCGTCCTGCATGTCCATCGAAGTACTCCTTCGTTGGGCCAGGCCCCGGGACGCGCCAACGTCGCCGGGGCCACTCTTTGAATGTCGGTCCACTCTACCCGACTGGGACCCCAGAATGGCCTTAGCAGCAGGCGATTCGACACCCGTTCGACGCCGCCGTGCCGGGCCGACGGAATGCGTCTGAATTCGGTCCGAAACAGGCTGCGGAATCGCGTCGACAGGAACCCGCCAGGTGCGGCCGACCCGCTCCGCGCCGGGCATACGCTCCTCGCGGCACCAGCGCTCGATCGTCTTGCAGTGCACGCCGAGCCGTTGGGCGGCCTCCGCTGTCGATTGCTGCGCCGCGGGCACGGCACCGAGGCGCCGGCCGATCCTGTCGGCCAGGAGGTCGGCGAGACGTTCTAGCGACGCGTCGTCGAGCGAAGCGACCAGGGCTTCGGCGACCGCCGCGCTCACGTGGTGGCCCCTTGTGCTCGCACGCGAGCGGCGCGGATAGCGTCGGACGCAGCAGCGGCACGGTCGGCGCTCGTCTTCGGTACGCCGCTGGGCGGCTCACGAAGGACGTACCTGGCATGGCGGACTCCGTTGCCGGTGGTTCGCTCGTTTGACTCGATGTTGTAGCCGCGTTGCCGCAGTTGCCTGATTACGCCTGCCAGGTCGACGATGGGCGTGGCGCCATCGGGCGGGACTGCCGCCCATTCCAGCGCCGAGGTTCCGGCCTCGCCGCGCTGGCGCAAGAGAGCCAGCACGCGATTCGCTTGGGAAATGCGGGCCATCACCGGCGCCCCTCGATGAGGCTGCGTAACGCCACCTCCGGTTCAGTGCCCACGCGCTGGTGCATCCGACGGGCGAGATGCAGCCGGGACATCAGAGGGGTGCGCACGCGCACGGTTGCGAGAACGTTCGCCCTTGGCGTTTGGGTGTGGGTCTCCGTCACGGAGGCCGCAGTGAGCGACATGGCAGCTCCTCATTTGGGTCTGACGCCCGCGCGGTGTCTAGCCAAACGCGGTGAGCCGATCATAGCGCCGCGACAAGCGGAAACAGCGCGAATTCAGATCTAAAACGACTACGCCTGACGATCGTCGCCCCGGAACGAGCGCGACCCGCCATATGGCGGGTCGCGCTCGAGACTTGGACAGCCAGACCACTGAAGCTGCTCCCGCAGCGTACCAGCGAGACCCGCCCGAACAGCAGCGAGAGATCTGGGCGTACGCCCAGTGTGCGTCTCCCGGGATCTCGGTCGGGCGGACTGCCCGCACGCCTGCGATGCGACCACTGTCGGGCCACTACCGGGTGAATAGCAGCCCGCATCGATCGGCGATTTAGATCTGAATTCCGTCTGAAAGTGCTCTACGCTTGCACTACAACGAAAACGGCGCCCGGCCCGAAGACCAGACGCCGTTTTCGCAACCGCCAAGTTGCGCAATACGCTACAGCACGCGGCCCACCGATCGGGGACCGGCCGCAGATTCGACCTCAGATGGGCGATTGGATCTCCCTGACCTTGTGACCGTCCCAGAGCCTTCGGGCTGGGTGGCGCAGAGAAGCCCTCAACGCAGTCAGCGTGTAGGGCAGGTGGTAACGCTGGACCTGGGCGCCTTCGACTCTGCGATCGACGCGACCGACGACGACCTCGCCGGATGCATCTTCCGCTCCTCCTTGCGAGGGGCGGTCTCTCTGCTCCCTCCTCCCGCTTCCTGCCGTCTGCACTACGCATCGTCGGCTGCGGCTCCTAGCCGCGTGAAGAGGCACGGGCACAGAGCGCAAGCGAAGCCCGTGTCGATGAGCGAGGCCCGCCGAAGGCGTCTACGCTCGGTCCGAAGTCATGTCCCTCGGCCTGCGCCGGTAGATTCGTCGCCTTCGGACCTCACGGACCACTTTCGGATGCCCACGCCGCCAAGTCCAACCATCGCCCCCGATGTCGACCTGCGCATCCGTGCCGCAGCAGCGCACGCCGGCCTGTCACTCGAGCGCTTGGCGAGCCGCCTGGCCGATGAGCACTCGTCCGTGATGGGCCTATCGTTTGCCAACCTGCGCGCGCTCGGCCGCCGCCAGCCCGTTCGTACGGAACAACTGGCCGCGATCGCTGACGTGACGGGCATGCCGTTGTGGTACCTCGTCGCCGGCGTGGACGCACTCGACCAAGCGCACCGGCCTGACGCCGTCGACACGGTCCCGTCCGAGATCTTGTCCGAGTTGCGTGAGCTCCGCAGCATCGTTGACCGAATCGCTGATGGCCTCGAGGGCTAGCGCTAAGACCCCAGGGCTCAAGCCGGGCGGCCTCAGCGCCTACGCCCGCATGCCCGACCAACTCCCACGACCCCAGATCGCAAACGCCCCGGCGAAAGGACGGGGCCTAGAGCTGAAAGTACGGTCTGGGACCGATTAATGGATGTCGGTCACCGGCCGGGTTTCGCGGAGACTAGGGACCGAGATCGTGAAGATCACCAGTGGCGGCAAGTCTGACATCGCCGTAATCTGCTGCACGTAGGAGCGCAGGTAGGGCCAGACCAGGTGCTGGGTGTTATACGTGAGCCAGGAGACGACATCGCCCGGCTCGACATCGGGAAGAGCCCAATCGAAGGCCGCCTTCAGCGTAAGGCTAAGGTCAAATGGCGGTCGGACTTCACCGTCCTCGCCCGCGCTCCACTCGATGTCGGCGTCCATCCAAACAATGGCGGCGTCGCGCTCGTCAGAGAGCTCGACGCTCAGGGACGTCACCACGCTGTACAACGGGTTGTCGTGGTCTTCGTCGAAGCTGCTATTCAGCGCGAAATTGACATTGGCCAGGCTGACGTCCTGCAACTGGCCTACCGACGATGGGAAGAAGACGTCAGGCCGCGACACGGGTCCGCGAGCGATCCGCTGTGGCAGGTTCGGCGGCGTGGACGGCTTCGGCCGCAGCTGCGTAGCGCCGATGGCGGTCCTTCACGGTCTTGAAGCCTCGAAGATGCTGCCGGTAGTGCTCCTGGTGGTTTGCGCGCCAGCGCGAGAGCACCTTGTGATGCAGCAGGTCCATCATGGCGTTCCGCTGCTGAGTCGGGACGGAACCCTGCTCCTCGATGGCGAAGGTGCGCGACAGATCTAGGAGAACGTGGTCGAAGTACTGGGCGTCACTAGGCTTGTACTTGACAACGGTCATGTCCGGGCCCCCCACGACAAACGGCTCCCGGTAGATCTGGGGAATGCAGTACTCGTCTGGCACGTCGACCTCGACGTGCCCCTCGCGCTCCAGGGCGATCCCGACCGGACGCGAGCCAGAGCCGAGAGGCTCCCAGAGGACGGCGAATCGGTGCGGCATGTGAGGCTCCTTAGGCGCGAAACGGGGTGCTTCTACCAGAACTTCGAGAGGACTGTACAGAGAATGTCGCGTCTAGCTTGCAGGAACGTGATCGTCGCGTCCCGCTCGCTGGACGAAAAGTAGGCGTCGGGGACTTCATGGACGGGGTCGCTGATCTCATCGTCCTTGACATTCGCGATGAGGTCAAGTAGACGCAAGCGATTCTCGCCCTGAGCTTGCCGCAATGCCATGCGCATCTCCGGGGGCATCAGCGCAGCGATGCGCCCTTCGGCGACATCGATCAGAGATCCGTCGATCTCTTCAAGGGCCGGCGTCGAGTCCGGTCTACAGCCAGCGAACTTGTCGCCAGGCCAGAGCCCACACTGGTTGTGATCGATCAGCCAAAGGCGGCACTCGACCGCCATCGCTGGACGACATCCCGGAGGGTGAGGCTCGTATGCCAGATTGGCATCGCGCCGATCTGTATTGCCCATCCACACGTCGAAAAGGGCCGCCAAGGGCAGGATGTGCTCGTTCCGAACCTTGGTCATGGCCGGAACCTGAGGGAGCTGGCGATGCGTCTTACAGCCAGCGATCCAGCGCTGGATGCTCGACGGCGCGCCGCCAATCTCGGCCAGCTGCGTCTCGGGGATCGGAAGTCCGATCTGGGTGCCAAGGACGTAGGCGACGCGCTCCATCCCGATCGAGAGGACTGTGGCGTCGCCTCCCTTTGACTTGACGAGGGCGAGCGGGATGGGTCCTGAATCTGCCTGCATGACGGAGCTCGTCGTCATCCCAGGCAGGCCGATCGTGTTTCCTGGCGGCGCGGCGGTCCACGTCGCGCTACTGATGGCCGGCACAACCACGCGGACATCATGACGTTTCTCGGCTGTCCGCGCTGATCTTGGATGCTCGGCTCAGATCCGCCCAGCCCACACGGCCCGCAGCACCCCGCGAACCCCTCCGTGGTCGACCAGCCACGACACCACCCCAGGCAGCGCACCACCAACCGCGGCAATCGCGGCGACCACCTCCACCGGCAGCCCCAGCAGCGCGGCCACGACGGCGAGGAGGCCGCCGCCGGCCGCGGTCGTCTCAGCGGGACGGCGCTTCATCGGGTCACCTCGACGCAGTCGCGCACCAACGCCGCACAAGGGCGGGGTGCTACGAGGACGTTCTAGACGTAGATATCGCCGGCGCCGATCCCCAGAGTCTCCGGGTCACAGCCGGAAGGCCTGCGCTACACGATGGTCGTGTGGTCGGAGTCTCGTGCTGAGGGCATGTGACGAATGAGCAAGCTGCTGTTGGCGGCTGCCCGGTCGCCAGCGCAGACGACGACGCCTCGTTTGGCTAGCGCGTTGATGTCGCGAGCGACGGTGCGGGGCCCCTTGTCGAAGTAGAGCTCCGCCAGCTTGGGGGTCATCCGTCGGATGTCGACGCGACGAGGCCAATCCGCGACGTCCGCTGTATCCATCGGCAGCGCCAGCGCAACCTTGCGCTGGCGCCGCTTCGCGACGGTGTCGGCCGGCAGCGTGTCGTAGACGTATTCGCGCCAAGTGGTAGCGAAGACCGCGCGGGAGATCTCGACGAGCTGCTCGACGAGTTGGTCAACAAAGCCCTGTGCCGAGTAAGCGATGAAGCCTGCCACGCCGCTCCCGTCCAGGCTGCGGCTGCTTTCGTCCAGCCGCGCGTAGTACCTGGTACGCGTCTGGTTGTAGTGATGGGAGAGCAGGTGTGCGGCGGTGAGCGGGACGCCGGCCTCGATCAGGATCGCGAACTCGATGAGGCGCGACAGGCGCCCGTTTCCGTCGCCGTAGGGGTGAATCCAGGCCATGTAGAGGTGAGCGAGGGTGGCGCGGAGGAAGGCGGCGCTGAACTTCGTCGCTGGGTCGTCGGCGTCGGCACCCGTGGGCCGAAGCTCTCGGCCGTTGATCCAGTCGCACAAGCACTCGACGAGGTAGGGGCAGTCCTGAGCTGGAGCCCCGCGGTAGACGCCGCCGACGGTGACGCTGTAGTCCCGGATTTCACCGGGCACAACACCGTCGCGAAGCTCTGTGCCGACGAGAAGCTCGCGGTTGAGATCATCGAGGAACTCAGGCGTCAGCTTCAACGGCTGCTCCTCATCGATGAGGTCCTTGGTCAGGCGGTTGAAGAGCCGAATGACGTTCTCAACTTCCTTCTCCAGGTACTCCTGGCTCGGGGGCACCTCCAGCTCACCGCGGACAGCCTGGGCTACCTGCTCCTCGGTCAGGGTGTTGCCCTCGATCGCGGTCGTGGCACGGGCCCCCTTCGTGACCGCCGTCTGGTGCAACTGCCGCGCTAGATCCGGCTTGAGCGGCGAGCGGGTGATGTGCAGGCACTTCGACTCGGCGGAGCCCATGTGCATCCAGAAGCGGTGGCCGAGCTTGTCGATCGGCGCTTGGAAATCGATCCACGGATGGCTCTTCCTGTAAGAGCGAGCGTCGCGCGCAGTTTGCGCGCTCAGAGCGGTTGCCATGAGTGCAGGCTACCACCCAGGCCTTATCGGCCTGTTTTTTGTCCTTCGGATTGTCCGGGTACTTGTCCCGCCGGACGGCCGTTCAGCCGCGTCCGCGCCACACGAGCCGCGCGACCCCGCGCACTCCGCCGCACTGGACCAACCAGGTGACGATCGTGGGAAGCGCACGCGACTGGCGAGCGAGCCACAGTTCAAGAGTCCTCGTCGCTCTGCCGACGGCGTCCGCCGTCGAGTGGCCATAGACGTCCAACGTCACGCCCGCAGCGCCCGCGCGGCCGTCTAGCGCGGCGTCTAGGCTCGCGCCCGACGAGTGGCCAAGCCAATCCCGCATCACCGGCAGCGGGACCCCAGCGTCGAACATCCACGATGTCACGGCGTGTCGCGCCTGCTGCATGCCGATGGGCTCCACGCCGGATGCCTCCCATGACGCCGCGGCCAGGCGTCGTAGGCGTTGCGTCCTCGTGCGCACGCTGCCACCACGGCCCGCGTCCAGGATAGGGCCGTCCGGCCGTCCTAGACCCGTCCAGCAGTGCCACAGAACACGTCGAGCGACACCGATCAGCCCGGCCGTGCGCTTCGCATTCACGGTCTTTTGGGCCAACGGGTCCTTCGCTACTTTCACCAGCCGGTCGTCCCACAGAATGTCGGACCAGGTCGCCACCGCGCACTCTTGTGCTCGCGCGCCGACCCATGCAGCCAGCGCCCAGCACGCCCGAACGTCCAAGCGCTCAATCGCTGACACGGCCGCCAGCACCTGCTCGGGCTCGAGCGGCACCACCGGCTCGTCACGCTCTGGCTGGCGTGGAATCGACAGGCCGGCCATCTCGCCATGGCGGGCGTGCTTGCGCAACGACGCCCACCGCCACAGTGCCCGGATCGCCGTCACGCACGACTGAATCCGCGACCAGCCGACGCCGTCGCGAACCAGTGTGTCGATCAACTGCTGGACGTCGCCGCGCTCAACCTGGTCGAGCCTCCGGTCGGCGAGGGCCGGCAGCGCGTGTTGGTGCATCGCGATCTCGTAGTCGTCGAGCGTTGTCGCCTTGTAGCGGCGATCCGCACGATTCAGCGCGACTCCAGCGCGGGCGTCTTCGATGAAGCGCCCCCATGCCGTCCCAAGCGTCAGGGCCTTCTGCTGGTTCGCTGAAGCGGCCGCGGCCAGTTGGTCACGCCAGCGGACTGCGTCGGCGACCGTCTCGACCATCGGCGACGCATGGCGGCCGCCGTTCCGCTGCACGCGAGCGAAGTACGTCGGTGGGCACCTGCAGCGCCGATTGTGGCCGTCAGCCTTCGCCGGGCACCTCGCACGATGGCGCCTGTAGACGGAGCGTTCGCTTCTCGCCACGAGATCGTAGTAGCGGCTCGCTTCCGCCCTTGGGCGCGGGAGGCTGTTCTCGTCCAGCACCAGTTGGGTGATAGCAAGGCGGGTGACGCCGAGCGCCTCCCCCGCCCTCTACGGACGGAATGAGGCTGAAACTGGTCCGAGACAGTCTGTGGCGGCCGGCCCGCCCAGCGTTCCTCGACTAGTCCGCGAAGAAGGACTCTGGAACCTGGAAGACAACCTCCTGGCGCGGGCCCGTGGGAGCGACGAGGTTCTGCCCGGCCATCAGCCCACGGGATGTCGGGATCTCGTAGTGCTCGTAGCTGCCACCGAGCGCGATGACCTCCCTCGCAACGGTTTGCTCACCGATGCGGTGGTCCGCAATGTCGCCGTACCGCAGCGCGCGGTGGCCGCCCTTCGCGACCATGAGGCTGGCCGATGCGTGCTCGCGGAGTAGTGCGTGGATCTTCTCAGTGCTCACGGCGCTTTCCTTCTCGGATGGTGCCCACTCCGGTGGAATGGGTGCAGGCGCCCCAGCGAGCGTCCCCGCACGGCCCAATCTAGTGCTTCGGGCGCAGCGCTTCAGTCTAGGATCATCGGCGTGCGCAGATTGTTCGCCGTGGCCCTCACTTCGCTGCTCGTGGCCGGCGTGGCCGACCCTGTCTCAGCCGAGGCCCCTGCCAAGCGCCGCACCTGCGCCCCGATCGTCGTCGTCGGCGAGCGCTACTCCGTTCGAACGTTTGGGCGCCCCTTGCCTCACTGTGCCGGCGCCCGTAAGCGGCTTCGTATGACGTTTGATCAGGCGATGCCCAACGGTGCCAAGACGACGATCAGCGGGTGGCGATGCCGCTGGACCATCTACGACTACGGCGGAAGAACCGCTGAGTGCGCTCGCCGAGGGCGCACACTGATGGCCTGGAACGCCGAGTACGGCGAGTAGCGGCGCCTCGGGCGCTCCGGGGCGGCTAGACCCGGCGGACCCCGAAATGGACGTGGTTGAAGTGGTTGCCGGCTTGGGCGCTGGACATGCGGTACAGCATTTGGAAGCGGTACCCGCCATAGGTGCTGTTGACCGTGCCGGAGCCCTTCCATTGCATCTTGAACATCTGGCCGAGCTCACGAGCGAGCGCATCCATCTGCGGCGTTGGGCTCGACCCGTTCGACATGTCGGCGGCCCAGGCGTCCGACGGCGGCCCCTGGTGGTCCGAGCGGTTGCCGCCCAATGTCGCCCCGTGCCGCGCGTTCGCGGCAGCCACCGATGCCGCCGTCACGTCAATCCCGTGCTTCCGTGCGACCGGCAGCACGATTTCGTCGATGATGCGCTTCGGTGAGCCGGCGGGGTTCCGCACGACCTTGCTGCTGGCGCCATACGACGTCTTCCCGCCGATCGTGCTCGTCGTATCCCGCTGCCGCAGCTGCGGGGCCGGCTCGAGCTTCTTCGCGCCGCGACGGCGCAAGGTGACCTCAGCGATGTTCGATGTCGTCGAATCGATACGGACCGTTTGAACGATCCAGCGGCCGTCCACCGGCCCCTCGTCGTCGACCATCACAACCATGCCCGGCATCAGCGACCAGGTGTCCTTCAGGGCGATCTCCACGACGAGCTCTGACGCCTCACGTCGGTGATCCCACGACCAGGTGAGGCCGTGCGCCTCGGTCATCTCGCGCGAGATCGACATGACCGGGGTGCCGCGGATCAACTCGTTGTCGGATGCGTAGCTGATGGTGTTCGCGCACGCCCAGCGATGCCAGTTGACCTCCTCGGCAAGCTGGCCCGTGGCGTCCCAGTAGTTGGATCGCGTCTTGTTGCCGGCGGCGCCGGTGCGGAACGCGTACTGCGCCTTGTAGTAGGACGCCGTGGCCGTGTCACTATCGGACGACTCCGCTCCCACATCGGAGTTGCGCTCAAGCCAAAGAGCGACCGTGCGAGTTGCTTCCGCCTCCCACTGGCCGAAGGCGCCGGGAGTGTTGGCGACCTGGACCGCGTCGACCATCTGCCCGAGATTGCCAGAGCCGTTTCGGACGCTGCCATGCTTCTGCTTCCAGCCCGGAGCGCCCCTGTCGCCACCAGTCAGGAACCGCTTGCACGACGCGGTTGGGTCCATCGCGGACCTCACGCTGCGCGTCCACCCGGACTGTGCGTTCGTGCGCTGCTGGAACGGGCCGCGAACATCGGGGGCGATGCTGTTGCCACCGATCTCGAGGCCGGCATTCGTCTCCTGAGTCACGCACATCACGACCGCGATCAGCACACGCCGCGAAGCCTCTAACCGATGCGCCTCCGTGAGCACAGCATCGAGACAGCGCAGCTGCGCGCTGTTCGCGAGGCGGCGCTTCACCTTCACCTTCGACGCGGCAGGGCCCCATCCTGAGATTGCCGGCGCGGACGACTTCACGGCCTTGGCAGCGTCCTTCTTGGTCTTCGGCTCTTCAGGCTCGGCGATCCGCTGCTTGTCGTGGAGCTCGGGAATGTAGGTGGCGATGCCGCCGCCCTTCTTGACGGCCCGAACGAGCCGGTACACGAACTCGGCACGGGTCGTCTTGCGTCGCGACTCCTTCACCGGTCGGTCGTGCTCCCGCATCCACGCCGCCACGCGGTCCTCGCAGGTGAGTGTCCACCCGTCATCTGCCCGGTCGATCCGTGCAAGGCGCCACCAGACGCGGCGCCAGCGCACGTCGATGCCGTCGAGTAGCTGGTCCTCGTTGGCGTCGAGTAGGACGCGCAGCGTGCCAGCGCCCGCCGGATCGGCGACCGCGATCGTGACTGTCGCCGCCGCATCTAGGTCAAGCTCTACCGGCAGGCTCGTGGCCTGCTCCGTGACCTCTGCGACGAGCTCGTGGCCACCCTTCGCCTTGGGTCGGTAGAGGCGGACGACGTCCTCGTCCGTGGCCTGTGGGCGAACAGGCAGCCTCAGCCACGGCTTTGCCGTGACGGCCTTCTTCGGCTTCCTTCGGGACGAGATCGTGACCGCCATCAGATGCTTCTCCCCATGATGTGCGACTCGTTTGCCAGCACCCGACGTTGGATCGCCTGCACGATCTCCCGGCGGACGCTCTCAGGCGGTTCGACGGGCCGACGGCGCGGCATCTTGGACGTGCCGCGCTGGTGCAGGAACGCGTACGGCACTGCGGTGCCCCACTCCAGCAGGTCGCCGTGGACCCGCTCAACGTGGTCGGGACTCCGCTGGTTCGTCAATGAATCGAGCATTCGCCCCGTCGCCTGGAGAACGTCTGGCGGCAGCCCCTTCGCGCGTTTCGCCGCCAGAGTCGCTGGAGCAAGCGGAGCCCATCCGCCAGATCCGTACTGGCCCTCGGACTGGAACTGACGCTTGGTCGCCTCGCGCAAGATCGAGGCGATAGGCCCCCACGCTTCCTCCATGTCCCCGAGGTCGTGCTTCACCCGACCAAGCATCCGCATCACGGGTGCCTCGCCGAGAACCGAGATCTCTAACTGCATTCAGGACCCCTTGTGCGTGCCGAGTGCGTCTCGACACTTGATGACACGGCCTTGGCGCCAGTCCCAAGCTGGCTGGACGGTCCAGGTGCCGTTGACAGCGAGCTAACGGACGGCACAGGACTAGCGTGCAAGCTCGACCACCTCGTTTGCTTCCTTCACCGCGTCCAGCAGAACTCGCTTGTCCAGCCGAACCTGCGTATGCACCACGACCGTCCGGCCACCCAGCGGCGCAGCGCGACCCTGGCGCTCACGGACCGCGCGCTTCGTCGCAGGATGCTGGGCGGGGTTGATCCGCGTCCCCTTCGGAAAGACCGCGAGCTCAGGCCCACGCTCGCCAACGAGCGTCTGTTCATCGCGACCAGTCGTGCCACCGGTCGCTCGCGCGCGAAGGTACTTGGCGCCGGCACGCTTACCGTTCCAGACGAACCCAGGCATCTGTGATGCGAGGAGCTTCCTGGCCATCTTGTCGCTCAGCGCCCCGCCGTTACGGCGCTGCTCGGCACGCATCTCGCGCTCGAGATCCGGGTTGTCGGCCTTCCAGCGGTCGTAGGCAGACTTCAGTCCCCTGCGGCCCCCAGCACGCTTCCGTGCGTCGTTCGCCTGACCGCGCAACTTGCGAACTCGCGGATCGGTCTCCGCGGCGTACTGCGCATCGATGTTGCCCTGGATAGCGCTGTCGAGCTTGTTGGCGATCAGCACGCCAGCTGCGATAGCGAAGGCCGGCCCCATCAGTCGACCCAGGCGACGGCCCAGGCCCGGCATCCGCTTCGAGGCGGACGCGCCAATGCTGTCCACCAGCGCGGTGCCAGCGCGCTGTCCGACCGACAAGAACGGCAGGCGAAGCCGTCGCCACAAGAACGCCACCGTGAGCAACTGGCCCCACGGGCCCATGCTGACGAACCCCCTGACGAACGCCTCGGCAGCGCGCGGAGCGGCGGACGCTAAGGCGTTCGCGACCGCCGTGATGATCTTCGGCGTCTGCTCCTCGACACCATCCGCAATCCACTTTCCGACCCCAGCGTCCTTGAACGCCTTGCGCGCGTTGCGAATCAGCGGGCCGAACTCCTTCTTGGCGACGTCGAACGACAGCCTCACCCGCTGGTCGGTCGAGAGATCCTTGCGCTGGAGGATCTTCGCGACACCACCAGCGGTACGGCCGGCCGCGTCGTACCACGGCCGCGTGAGCTGCCCCAACTGCTTCGCGAGAACTTCGCGAAGCTGCCCGACCTGGCCCTCGGTCTTCTTCGAAAGGCGCCTTGCGGCCCCCTTCGAGGTCAGCTGCAACGTGCGCTCGATTGCCGGCAGCGCCTGCTCGGCGCTGATCTGGCCCGACTGCATCACCTTGGCGAACTCCGCCGACGTGTAGCCAAGCTCCTTCGCCAAGGCTCGGCGGTTGACCCCGACCGAGTCAGTCAGCTGGTTCAGCTCCTCCGCTTGAAGCGCTCCTCGAGAGACCACCTGGCCCAGCGCAAGCGCCGCCTGCGGCATGACCTCAGTGATCGCCTTTCCGGACGCCGCAGATGCGTCGCCAAGCGTCTTAACGAGTGGCAGCACCTTCGCGATATCCAAGCCTGCGTTGAGGAGCCTCTGGACGGCCTCGCCAGTGGTTCCGGGGTCCAGCACCGGCGAGTCGAGCGCAAGAGCCTGAATGTCCTTCATCAGAACCGCGGCCTTCGACTCGGACCGCAACATCGTCGCGAAGGCAACCTCCTGGCGATCCTGCATCTGGTTGTACGCGGCTCCAGTACGGGCCGCCTCAACCGCCATGCCCGTGCTGGTCAGCGCCCCAGCTGCGGCAACGAACTTCGCCACGCCGCCGGCCGCGCGACGAAGATCTGAACCTAACCCAGCGGTGGTCCTGCGGACCTGACCAAACGCGCCGCCCATGATCGTCCCGGTGCGGGACGTCGACCTTCCCAGGCTGGTGACCGACGCCTCGACGCCTCTGACCTCCCTGGCCGCCGCCTTGCCGCCCCCGACTCGGACGCGGATCAGCACCTCGTCAGCGGTCGCCATCAGCAGCCGTCCTGAGCTGGTAATCGAGAGTTGCTCACGGGTTCATCCTCGCGTGGGTGGCGGACGTTCTTCGAGGCCTGTGCGCGCAGCGTGCGTTTGCGTCGAGAACCGCGACACCACACGCAGTCGCGATAGGCGTTCTGGGGATGCTGCCCGTTAGCTGCCGCATCGCGGTCGACCTCGGCCGTGGCCGCCTCGCGCGCGCAAGGGCCTCGCGAAACTCGCGGTATCCCGACTCGACGCGCGAGGTCACCAACGCGCGATCTGCCGTCAGCGCGGACGGGCGACCGGTCACAGCGGGCGCTCCCTCAACTGGCGGTATCCCCTCGCTGCCGCGCGCTCGCCATCGGTGGGGTCTCGAACTGGCAGGCCGAGGTCCGCGGCCGCGACGTAGGCCGCAGAGAGTGCGAGACGCCGCGCTGCCGCCTGACGCACCTGCGGCGCCCCGCCGCCATGCCGCCGACACACCGTTCCTCCCGGAATAGCGGTGAGCTTGCACCGCTTTCCGGTGCTCTTGGCTTTCGCTCGGCATGTCACACCGAGCGGCACCGCTCCATGGGGTGAGCCAAAGCTAGCGGCCTTCATGGGGTCCCCTCCGCTGCGTGTCCAAGGTCGACGACTCGTTCGAGCTCCAGCCGGTCGGCGACCCAGGTGAGTGCCTCGCCCAGTTCCTTGCCGTCGTCTTCCGCTCGGAAGCGGGCATTGTCGACTGCTGCCGCGATGCGTTCGATGACATCTAGGTCCGTCACCGTGCGCTCACACGCATCCGTGTCGGAGTGCCCGAGCGCCTCAAGCGCGTTGAGCGTCGATCTGGCGCCCTCGATCGCCTCGGTCGCCCAGAGGTGCCTCTCCTCCTCGGAAAGGTCCGGAGAGAGGCATCCCATGCGCAGCAGGCTGTCGGACAACTCGCTGAGGTGCCGCGTGAGCTCTCGTCGCACCGCGTCGCGTTCGGCAGCGGTGAGCGGAAGGGCCCACGCGAGGGCCGGCAGGCGCCGGTACGTGCCGGGGATGCGCCTGTGGGGTTCAGTCGTCCAGCTCATCGTCCGTCCTCCAGATCCCCAATCGGTCACCGACCGCCTGTAGCCGCGCGTTCAGGGGTCGACACTCGGCCATCGCGAGCTCGTTCGCGTTGTCGACCACAACGCCGATGCGTGCAATTGCGTTGCGATCGTGAATCGTGCGCTTGCGGCGAGACCCTTCGGTGACTCGCAGCAAGCGCAACGCAGCGAGCAACGAAGTGGCCTCGTCGATGGTGTCGTTGGCGTGCCACGTGCATTGGCGCGCGTCACTCGCAGGGCCCTCAACGAGCGAACGAAGCTCGCCCGCGTTCCACGTCAGACACTTGACCAGCTCCTCGCGAATGGCCCTCCGCTCCGCGCTCGACAGGTCAAGCGCGTCGGGCGGAGCAGGCAGCGCACAGCACGCGCCAGGGAGCCGCTCGGTGCGCTCGATCGAGCAAGGGGCAGTCATCGCCGGGCCGCCCTGCCAGACGCACGCTCCACGCACATCAGCGCGTCACCGAGCGTTGCTGGACCGTCCCCCTGAACGGGGCCGCGTGCCGGCTCCAGGGCATACGTGGGAACGCTGCGTAACCCGCCACACGATCCGGCGGGTAACGGACGGACGCCTGCGGTGTCTCCAGTCTGCGTGTCCGCCTCCGTGGAGTCCTCGTCGCCCCCTGCCGCCACGGCGCTGACCTCGACCGAGCGGCGCCGGCTGCAGGTGATCGTCAACCCGAACGCGACGACCACCAACGCGCGCCTGCGCAGCCTCGTCGTCCACGCGCTCGACCACCGCTACGAGATCGCCGCCGTCGACACCGAGGCGCCGGGGCACGCGACCGAGCTGGCGCGCCAGGCCGTCGCGGCCGGCGTCGACGCGGTCGTGACCCTCGGCGGCGACGGGACGGTCAACGAGGTCGCCAACGGCCTGGCGAACAGCGGGGTGCCGCTGGTGCCGCTGCCGGGCGGCGCGACCAACGTCTACCACCGGCTGATCGGGATGCCGAGCGACCTGGTCGACGCCACCGAGCACGTGCTCGCGCTCGCCGACCGCTGGCAGCCGCGTGCCGTCGACCTGGGCCGGATCGGCGACCGCTGGTTCACCTTCGCCGCCGGGATCGGGCTCGACGCCGACGTCGTCAAGCGGGTCGACGCGCGCCCGCGGATCAAGGCGCGGTTCGGGCCGTGGTTCTTCGCGTCGGTGGCGGTGTCGACCTTCCTCCGGCACTACACGGTCCGCCCGCCGCGGCTGGTGCTGGAGCTGCCGGACGGCGCCGCGCTCGAGGGCGCGACCGCCGTCTTCCAGAACGCCCGCGAGTTCACCTACTTCGCCAGCTCGCCGGTGCGGCTGCTGCACGACGTCACCCTCGACTCGAGTCGGATCAGCGGCGCGGTCCTGCGCCACACCCGCCCGACGATCATGCCCGGGATCATGGCCCGGGCGCTGGTGCCGCGGCTCGAGGTGACCGGATCGCGCGCGGTCCACCCGGCCAGGGACCTGACCACCGCCACCCTTCGCAGCGCCGACGACCGCGCGCTGCCGTTCCAGGTCGACGGCGACTACGCCGGCCAGCTGACCAGCGCCGAGCTGGGCGTCGGGCCCGGCGCGCTGCACGTCGTCAGCTAGCGGGCGGCGCCTGGCATCCGCCCGCCGCGACGGAGCTGCGGCGCCGTCGGGTCCAGCTCGGCCTCGTAGGCGACGTGCGGGACGGCCATCGCGCCCTTGGCGTCGAGCGTGTAGAAGGCGCGGGCGCGGATCCGGAAGCCGGCCTGGTGGAGCCACTCGCGGAGCCCGGCGACGTTGGCCTGCCACCAGCCGTAGTCGGTCCAGCCGGTCTGCAGCCGAGCGGCCGCGCGCCGCGGCGAGGCGATCGAGAGCCGGACGTTGACCTCCTCGGCCACCAGCAGCCGACCGCCGGGGCGCAGCACGGTGCGAACCGCCTCGAGCGCGCCGATCGGGTCGCGGACGTGCAGCAGCAGGTCGCTGAGGACGATCTGGTCGAAGGTCCCGCCGGTGCGGCCGGGTTCGATCTCGTAGATCGGCGTCAGCACCCGCTCGACCCGCGACGCGCGCAGGCGATGGGCGAGCTTGAACCGCTCCCCCGGCTCGGCGTCGCCGCCGTCGGCCAGCAGCCGCGGGCGGTTGCGGGGCGGCCACTCGGCCTGGTCGAAGCGCTCGAGGTCGATCGCGGCGACCCGCTCGGCGCCGCGCTCCTCCATGGTGAAGGCCCAGTAGCCGTCGAAGGTGCCGACGTCCAGGCAGTGCTGCCCGCGCAGGTCGCCCGGCAGCAGTACGCGCGACATCTCGCGATGGTCGACGGTGCCGTCGGTGAAGACGCCGGGACGGACCTCGATCGTGTGGTACCACGGCTGCCCCAGCGCCTCGGCGAGGATCGCGTCGTCGTCGCGCGCGTCAGGGCTCTGCTCGGCGTTCGGCACGGATCGGCACCCTACCGGCGCCGCCCCCGCGACCGCCCGCCGGGGCCGCTCGGGATGGCGAAGCGCGTCGCCCTGACGGCGCCGCCATGGGTCGCGGCGTCATGCCGCCGCGCGCGCCAGCAGGTGGCGTCATTCGACCGCGTGGAGCGCCACGAATCCCCACCACCTCGACCGAGATCCGAAGCGTCTACGTGCGCCTCACGCCACCCGCCTAGGCGGAGGGCGTGATCCGGAAGGCGTCGAAGACCGCGTCGATGTTGCGCAGGCGGTTGATCGTCGAGCGCAGGACCTTGGTGTCCCCGACCTCGACCACGAACCGGTTGCGGACCATCGGCGGGGTGGTCGTGCAGACCGCGCTGACGATGTTGACGCCGGTCTCGGCGAAGACGCGCGTGAGGTCCTCGAGCAGCCGATGACGGTCGTAGCCGTCGACCTGGATCTCGACCTTGAACGACTGCTGGTGCTGCCCGGCCCAGTCGACGGGCACGAACCGCTCCGGGTCCTTGCGCAGCTGCTGGGCGTTCTGGCAGTCGTCGCGGTGGATCGTGATCCCGCGGCCGAGCGAGACGTAGCCGACGATCGGGTCGCCCGGCACCGGGCGGCAGCACTTGGCCATCCGCAGCATCACGTCGCCGACGCCGTCGACGGTGACGCCGTAGCTCGACGCTGTGCCGGTCGGCTGGCGCCGCGCGACGTCGGGACGCAGCAGCTGCTCGACGGGGCCGGCCGGCTCGTCGTCGGCGGCCTCGCCCTCCTTGAGGTGCTTGAGGACCTTGTTGACGACGACCTTCGGGCTGACCTTGCCGCCGCCGACCGCGATGTAGAAGTCGTCGGCCTTCTTGTAGCCCATCTCGTGGATGACGTCCGCCAGCAGCGGCGACCCCACGATCCGCTGGGCGGGCAGGCCGGCCTTGCGCAGCTGCTCCTGCAGCAGCTCGCGGCCCTGGTGCTCGGAGTCCTCGCGACCGGCGGCCTTGAACCAGGCCTTGATCTTGCTGCGGGCGCGGCTGGTCTGGGCCAGCGAGAGCCAGTCGCGCGACGGTCCCCGCTCGCGGTTGGCGGTCAGGACCTCGACGATGTCGCCCGACCGCAGCTGGTAGCTGAGCGGGACGATCTTGCCGTTGACCTTGGCCCCGACGCAGCGGTGGCCGACGTCGGTGTGGACCTCGTAGGCGAAGTCGACCGGCGTGGCCCCGCGCGAGAGCGACTTGACGTCGCCCTTGGGGGTGAAGACGTAGACCTCGTCCTCGAACAGGGCGACCTTGAGGTCGTCCATGAACTCGGCGGGATCGTCGTTGTCGCGCGAGGTGTCGAGCATCGCGCGCAGCCAGGAGAACTTGTCGCCGTCGGAGCGCGCCTCCTTGGCGTTGCCGGCGGCGGCCGCGAGCTCGCCGGGGCGCGCGGTCGCGGTGCCGCGCTCGGGCGCGCTCTCCTTGTACATCCAGTGCGCGGCGACGCCGAACTCGGCCGTCCGCTGCATGTCGTTGGTGCGGATCTGGATCTCCAGCGGCCGCCCCTCCGGCCCCACCACCGTGGTGTGGAGCGACTGGTACATGTTGGCCTTCGGCATCGCGACGAAGTCCTTGAAGCGGCGCGGCAGCGGCTTCCAGAGCGCGTGGATGACGCCGATCGCGCCGTAGCAGTCGTTCACCGAGTCGACCACGACGCGCATCGCGGTCAGGTCGTAGATCTCGTTGAACTCGCGACCCTTGCGGGTCATCTTCAGGTAGATCGAGTAGAAGTGCTTGGCCCGGCCGGAGATCTCGGCATCGATGCCGACCGCCTCGAGCTCACGACCGAGGTACTCGCCGGCCTTGGCGACGTAGGTCTCCCGCTCGCCGCGCTGCTGGTTGACCAGGCCCTTGATCTCCTGGTACTTACGCGGGTGCAGCGTCGCGAAGGCCAGGTCCTCCAGCTCCCACTTGATCGCGTGGATGCCGAGCCGGTGGGCGATCGGTGCGTAGACCTCGAGCGTCTCCTTGGCGATCTCCAGCTGCTTGGGGCGCTTGTGGTGCTCGAGCGTGCGGGCGTTGTGCAGCCGATCCGCGAGCTTGATCAGGATCACGCGGACGTCCGCGGCCATCGCCACGACCATCTTGCGGTAGTTCTCCGCCTGCGCCTCGTCGCGGCTGGTGAACTGGATCCCGTCGAGCTTGGTGACGCCGTCGACCAGCAGCCGGACGTTGGAGCCGTAGCGGGTCTCGATCTCCTCCAGCTCGGCGGCGGTGTCCTCGACGGTGTCGTGCAGCAGCGCCGCGACGATCGCGTCGGTGTCGAGCCGCATGCCGGCGCAGATCTTCGCCACCTCGGTCGGGTGGGCGATGAACGCCTCCCCCGACTTGCGCCGCTGGTCGCGGTGGTGCAGGCAGGCGAAGCGGAAGGCGTCGTCGACCCGCTCGAGGTCGACCGGCGAGCGATCCGGCTCGGCGTGCTCGGCGATCACCGCGTGCAGGTCCGCCCGCAGCGACAGCTCCTCGGCGGTCAGCGCCTCTGGCCCGCGCTCGGCCTCGTCGTCGGCGGGCTCCGGTGGCGTCGGGACGTGGTGGCCGGCCGCCAGGTCGGCCGCGCTGAGGCCGATCCGCTCGCGGGTCCGCTCGTCGGTGACGGGAACGCCGCCCCCGTTGCGCTGGTCGTCGGCGTCGCGGGCGACGCTCACGGTGCCGGTGACGGCACCCGGACGGTCGTCGTGCCGCTCAGCCATCGCTGCCGCTCCTCGTGGCGCGCGGTCCACGCACGGTGGGTGTCGCCGGCCTCGAGCGGCCGCACCGGTCCCGGCCCGATCGCGGCGACTCGCTCGGCGCGGTCGACGACCACGGCCCCCGACTGCTCGAGGACGCGCAGCAGCAGGCCCAGCCACCAGCCGCAGCGCTCGTCACCGGCGAGCGCCGCGACCGCGGTCGGGCCGCCGTCGCGCAGGCGCCGGTAGAGCGGTTGTGCGCCGGAGCGCAGATCGTGTTCGCGTCGCAACGCATCCACGGTGAATCGTAGCTCAGGGTCCCCCCACGCCCGCCACCGCGAGAGCCCGTCGAGCTCCTCGACCGCCGCCAGCTGTACGGCGTCACTCGGCGGGTCGAGCGCGACCAGGTGGACGGTGCCGTCCAGCGTCCGCGGCGTGCGGGCCACCGACCACCAGTCGGTCAGCGCGAAGCCGCCGACCACGGACGCCAGCTGCGGGGCCCGGCGGGCCGCGTCGGCGGTCACGACGGTGACCGGGTCGCCGCTGGCCACCAGCGCGGCGATCGCGGCCGCGGGACCGGCCGCCGAGCGGTCGGCGAAGGCCGCGCCCCAGCCCCCCGAACGGCCGTCGCCGTCGGCGATCGGGAACGGGTCGGCCGCGTCGAGCACCGCCAGCGCGACGTCGGCCGGGTCGCCGTCCAGCCGGTCGATCGCCGCGGGCGCCGGGGCCGCCAGCTCGCGGACCCGCAGGCGCGGCGTGACCGAGCCCCGGAACGCGTGGCGCTCGAGCGCGTAGCTGCCGGTCAGCGGCCCGTCGGCGACCGGCAGCCGATCGCGGCCGAACGCGACGGCGGCCACGCGCGACCCGCCGCTGCGAAGGGTGAACGCCATGTGCAGCCCGGCCGCCCCGAGCGGACGCGGAGCCTCCGCCCAGCCGGCGGGGACCAGCAGCACCGGCTCCGGGTTGCCCTCGCCGAAGGGACCGAGCCGGGCCAGCTCCTCCGCCAGCGCCATCCCCAGCTGCTG
Source organism: Patulibacter medicamentivorans (assembly GCF_000240225.1). Classification (GTDB taxonomy): domain Bacteria; phylum Actinomycetota; class Thermoleophilia; order Solirubrobacterales; family Solirubrobacteraceae; genus Patulibacter; species Patulibacter medicamentivorans. The sequence continues at coordinate 30,200 of NZ_AGUD01000299.1, read as the reverse complement.
GCCGCCGACGACCGCGTCGACCCGCTCGACCGGCGTCAGCGCCGCGACGTCGAGGTGCTGGGCGGCGTAGGCGACCAGCGCCACCCGGAAGTCGCCGATCGCGTCGGTCGGCAGCGTGCAGCCGGCGGCGGCGCGGTGTCCGCCGTGGCGGGTCAGGTGCTCGGCGCAGGCGTCGAGGCCGGCCAGCAGGTCGAAGCCGGGGACCGAGCGCGCCGAGCCGCTGGCCTGCTCGCCGTCGATGCTCAGCAGCACGGCCGGGCGCTGGAACCGCTCCACGATCCGCGAGGCGACGATCCCGACCACCCCGGCGTGCCAGCCCTCGCCGGCCAGCACGTAGAGCGGCTGCTCGCCCTGGGCCGTGGCCTGCTCCTCGGCCTCGCGCAGGATCCGGGCCTCGAGCTCGCGGCGGTCGCGGTTGGCGCCGTCGAGGCGGTCGGCCAGGCGACGGGCCTCGACCGGGTCGTCGCAGAGCAGCAGCGCGACGCCGGTGTCGGCGTGCCCGATCCGGCCGGCGGCGTTGATCCGCGGGGCCAGCCGGTAGCCGACCGCGGTGCTGTCGACGTCGGCGGGCGCGGTCGACGAGACGTCGAGCAGGGCGCGCAGTCCGGGACGGCGGGCGTCGGTGATCGCCGCCAGGCCCTGGCGGACGATCCAGCGGTTCTCGCCGGTCAGCGGGACGACGTCTGCGATCGTCGCCAGGGCGACCACGTCGAGGTCGATGTCGGCGTCGGCCGGGTCGGCGCCCGCGGCCTCCAGCAGCGCGCCCGCCAGCCGCCAGGCGACGCCGGCCCCGCACAGCTGCGGCGCCGGATAGCGGGTCGCCGCCGCGTCGGGACCGCCGTCCGCCGGCGGGATCCCCGGGTGGACCAGCGGGACGTCTGGGAGGACGCCGTCGGCCCGCGGCCGGTGGTGGTCGGTGATGATCAGGTCGAGCCCCAGCCCGCGCGCCAGCGCCGCCTCGTCGACCGCGGTGATCCCGCAGTCGACGGTGATCACCAGCCCCGCGCCCTCGGCCGCGAGCCGCCGGACGGTGTCCGCCGCCAGGCCATAGCCGTCGTCGATCCGGTGCGGCAGGAACCAGCTGGCGTCGCCGTCGATCTGCCGGATCGCGCGCACCAACGTCGCCGTCGCGCAGACGCCGTCGCAGTCGTAGTCGCCGTGGACGACGATCCGGCTGCCGGCGCGGACGTGGCGCAGCACCTGCCGGGCCGCGTCCCCCAGGCCGTCGAACGCCGACAGCGGATGGTGCTCGTCGGCGGCGAGGAAGTGGCGGGCCGCCTCGGGATCCCCGAGGCCGCGCCGGACGAGCACCTGGGCGGCGACGTCGCCGAGGCCGGTCGCCTCGCGCAGGCGGGCGACAGCGTCCTCGGAGGCGGGCGGGATCTCGAAGCGAACGTCCACGGACCCCGAGGCTACGGGGTGGGGACGACGAGATCGGGCCGCGCCCGCGGCCCCGGCGCCCGCCTGGCCGGTCAGGCTTCCCGCTGCGCTTCGGCGCGGGCGCCGACGAGCCAGAGCGCCGCCAGCGCGACCAGGCAGCCGGGGATGCCCAGCAGCACGGTCGCGACGTCGGTGTCGGCACGGCTGGGCAGCGAGAGGCCGCTCAGCAGCAGGCCGCCGACGATCCCGCCGAAGATCGCCGCGGCGAAGGCGCCGACGATCCCGCCGGCGAACTTGTCCGGGACGAAGACCGCGAAGTGCCACACGGCCAGCGAGATCAGGACCCAGGTCAGGATCGCCACGAGAGGACCTCCGTCGCGTCGTTGGTGCTGGTCGCCGGCGGCCTCATCGCGGCCTCCCGTGACGACGCGGCTGCTTGCTCTTCTTCGATCCGCGCGGCTTCTCGTCGCGCATCACGACCTCTTCCGGGCTGAGGTCGGCCGCCCGGTCGGGGTGGTCGACCGTCGGCGCGCCCTCAGGCGACTCGCCCGGGGTCGAGCCCGCCTGCGGTCCGGCCGGACGGACGGGCGGCTCGGCGGCCGGCTCGGGCTTGGCCCGCCGCGACTGCCGCTTCTCCGCCTTGTCGGCCTTCTGCTTGGCCGCGGCCGCCTTCGGCTCGCGCTTGGTCGCCTCGTCGATGCCGAGGTCGGCGACCATCTGCCGGAACTCGCTGGCCGAGACCGCCGCGCCCTCGGGCTCGGGCGCCGTCAGCCGCGCGCGCTTCTCGCGCTGGGCGAACGGATCGACCTCGCCGGCGCCCTTGGCGCTGTCGGGGTACGGGGGCAGCGTGCCGCCGTACTGCGCCATCAGCCGCCGGCGGCGGGCCTTGAAGGCCGGCAGCCGCTCGACCCACTCGGTCAGCACCGGCGAGGCGATGAAGACCGACGAGTAGGCGCCCGACAGCGTGCCGACGAGCATCGCCAGCGCGAAGTCCTTGAGCGTGTCGCCGCCGAACAGCAGCAGCGCCAGGGTCGGCAGGCCGGCCGAGAACGACGTCACCAGCGAGCGGCCGAGGACCTCGCTCATCGAGCGGTTGATGATCTGGCTGAAGGCCGCGGACGGCAGCCGTTTGAGGTTCTCGCGGACGCGGTCGAAGACGATGATCGTGTCGTAGAGCGAGTAGCCGATGATCGTCAGCAGCGCGGCCACCGTCGAGGCGGTGATCTCCGCCCCGGTCAGCGCGTAGATGCCGGCGGTGATCAGCAGGTCGTGGATGACCGCGATCAGGATCGGCATCGTGTAGCGGAGGCCGAACCGGAACCAGATCACGAACGCGATCACGGCGAACGACGCGATGATCGCGATGATCGCCTGGCGCGCGACGGTCTGGCCGAAGGTCGGCCCGACGCTGTTGGTGCTGAGGCCGGTCCGCTGGTCGACGCCGACGTCCTTGGCCAGCGCGTTGCTGACCTGCTGCAGCTTGCCGCCGGTCAGGTCCTTGGTGGCGATCTGGAAGCTCGTCCCGGGCTTCTGCGCCGCCTTGCCGCTGAGCTTGACCTGCTGGATCTTGGCGTCGGCGAGGCCGAACGGCCGCAGCGAGTCGCGGACCTGGTCGACCGTCGTGCCCTGACGGGCGGTCGCCTTGATCTGCGTGCCCGACTCGAAGTCGATGCCGAAGTTCAGGCCCTTGGAGCCGATCGCCAGCGCGCCGACGGCGAGGATCACGCCCGACATCGCGAAGAACCACTTCGAGGCTTTGACGAAGTCGAAGCGGTGCCAGATCGGATCGCGCTTGCGGGCGCCCAGCATCGACGGGTGGGTGATCAGCCGGGAGCGGCCGACGAGACCCAGGATCGCGCGCGTCAGCACGATCGCGGTCAGCATCGAGATCAGGACGCCGACGCCGAGGTTGAGCGCGAAGCCCTTGACCCCGGCCGTCGCGACCATGAAGAGGATGAAGGCGACGAGGAACGTGATGACGTTGCCGTCGATGATCGCCGACAGGCCCTTGCGGTAGCCGTCCTTGATCGCGCGCGGGACCGATCTGCCGGCTTGCAGCTCGTCCTTGACGCGTTCGAAGATGACGACGTTGGCGTCGGCGGCGACGGCGATCGTCAGGATCAGGCCCGCGATGCCCGGCAGCGTCAGGACGATCGGGATCAGCTTGACGAGCGCCAGGAAGAAGACCGAGTAGACGACCAGGCCGACGATCGCGATCACGCCGAGCGCGCGGTAGAACGCGAGCAGGAAGAGCGCGACGCCGATGAAGCCGGCGATGCCCGCCAGCAGGCCCTGGTCGAGCGCCTCCTGGCCGAGGGTCGCGGAGACCTGCTGCTGCGAGATCTCGGTCAGCTTCAGCGGCAGCGAGCCGGACTGCAGCTGGGTCGCCAGCGCCTGGGCGCTCTTGATCGTGAACCCGCCCGAGATCTCCGACCCGCCCGAGCCGCTGATGCCGTTCGGGTTGTCGATGAAGTCGATCTTCGGCGTCGAGACCAGCTGGTTGTCGAGGACGATCGCGAAGTGGTTCGAGCAGCGGTCGCCGGTCTGGACCCGGTTCTCGCCGACGACCGGGGCGCAGTTGGCCTGCCCGCGCTGGGCGATCGTCTTGGTGACGTTCTTCCAGACGTCCTGCCCGTGCGAGGAGAACTCGAAGACGACGTTCGGCTGGTTGCCGGCGCCCGGCCGGCTGTCGAAGCCCTGGGCCGGGTTCTTGATGTCCTTGCCGAGCAGCGCCGGGCGGTCGAGGATCGTGAACCAGCGGTTGCCGGCCTCGGTCACCTTGCCGTCGCGGGCGACCTCGTTCTCGGCCTGGATGACGCGGTAGCCGTCGGGGACCTTGACGAACCGGCGCGGCTTGGACGGCGGCTGGTTGCGGAGGATCCGCTCCGTCTTCGTGCTGGTCGCCAGCTCGCGCTCGGTGCCCTCGGGGCCGGCCAGCACGGTCTTCGCCTTGTCGTCGACCAGGTACCACTGGCCGCCCGGGGCACCCGCCTGAAGCGCCTGCGGCTTCAGGTTCTTGACCCGCATGATCGCGTCGTACTGCGTGAGCGCCGCCGGCGACTGCCGCGAGCCGGCGAACGGCCCGCCGGTGACCGCCTGGTCCGTCGGGCTCGGCTGCCCGTCGGGGCCGACGATGTTGGCCTCCCAGTCGTAGAACCACATCTGGGCGGTCGTGCCGACCGTCCGACGTGCTTCCTCCGGGTTGTCGGCCGACGGCAGCGAGACCTCGATCTGGTCCTTGCCGGACTGCTGCAGCTCGGCCTCGGCGACGCCGAGGCTGTTGACCCGCTTCTGCATCACGTCGATCGTGCGCTGGATCGAGTTCGAGTCCAGCGTCTCGCCGCGGAGCGGGCTGACCTTGTAGATCAGCTGCACGCCGCCCTTCAGATCCAGTCCGAGCTTGGTCGGCTTGGCCGCGAGCGCGACGCCCGACGCGACGACCAGTACGGCGACGGCGAGCAGGATGAGGAGGTTGCGGCGACGATCGGTCATGGCGCGAGTCGGAAGGGTACCCGTCGTCCGGCCGGACCGAGCCGCGGTCGGATCGCGCGCCGGTTCTTCGGCGACGCGATCGGCGCGTGACGGGGATCACGCAAGATAGGCGGTCCGACGGCGGGTCCGCTCTGCGCCCGGCCCGCCGCCGTCGACCTGGAGACAGCGACGGACCCGAAGATCAGCCGGTGGGCGGTGTCAACCCGAGGTGCTCGAAGGCCGACGGCGTGGCGACGCGGCCGCGCGGCGTGCGCTGGAGCAGGCCCCGCTGGAGCAGGTACGGCTCGTAGACGTCCTCGATCGTGTCCGCCTCCTCGCCGACCGCGGCCGAGAGCGTCGCCAGCCCGACCGGCCCGCCGGCGAACATCGCGCAGATCGAGCGCAGGATCTCGCGGTCGAGGCGATCGAGGCCGAGGCTGTCGACGCCGAGCAGGTCGAGCGCCTCGGTCGCGGCCGCGGCGGTCACGCGGCCCGCGGCGCGGACTTCCACGAAGTCCCGCACCCGTCGCAGCAGCCGGTTCGCGACCCGCGGCGTGCCACGGGCCCGGAGCGCGATCAGGGCGGCCCCCTCCTCGTCGACCCGCAGGTCCAGCAGCCGCGCCGAGCGGTGGACGATCGCCACCAGGTCGTCGAGCAGGTAGGGCTCCAGCCGGTGCTGGAGGCCGAAGCGATCCCGCAGCGGCCGCGAGAGCAGGCCGGCGCGGGTGGTGGCGCCGACCAGGGTGAAGGCCGGCAGGTCGAGCGTGACGACCCGCGCGCCCGGGCCCTGGCCGATCGTGACCGGCAGCTGCCGGTCCTCCATCGCCGGGTAGAGCGTCTCCTCGAGCGCGCGCGGCAGCCGGTGCAGCTCGTCGACGAAGAAGACGCTGCCGGGCTCCAGCGCGGTCAGCAGCGCGGCGACGTCGGCCTTGCGCTCCAGCGACGGGCCGGCGGTCAGGACGAACGGCGCCTCGAGCTCCTCGGCGAGGATCCGGGCGAGCGAGGTCTTGCCGAGGCCCGGCGGGCCGGCCAGCAGGACGTGGTCGAGCGGCTCGCCGCGACCGCGCGCGGCGTCGATCGCGATCCGCAGCTGGTCGCGGACGTGGTCCTGCCCGGCGAAGTCGTCCAGCGACCGCGGCCGCAGCGACAGGTCCTCGACGTCCTCGCCGGAGCGCGCGGTCGGGTCGGGCAGGCGGACCGGCGTCCAGCCGTCGTCGGCGGCAGCGGCACCCGCGCCGAGGTCGTCCGGCGTCCGGATCCCGCTGCCGAGCGGACGTCCGAGCGGGTCGTCGGGGTCGCCGTAGCTCACTTGCGGGACCTGCGCAGGGCGTCGGCGATCAGCTCGGCGGCCGTCTCGCCCCGGGCGACGGCGAGCAGGGCATCGACCTCGGCCAGCGGCAGCCCGAGCCCGAGCAGGCCCTCACGGGCCTCCCCGACCGGCGACCGCGGGTCGCCGAGGCCGGCCGGCAGGGATGCGTCGCGGCCGAGCGTCGCATGCCCGGCCAGCTTCTCCTGCAGCTCGGCGACGATCCGCTCGGCCAGCCGCTTGCCGATCCCCGGCGCCTGCTGCAGCCGCTTGGCGTCGCCACCGGCGATCCCGGCGGCGATCTCGTCCGGGGTGCCGCCGGAGAGCACCGCCAGGGCCATCTTCGGCCCGACGGCCTGGACGCCGACCAGCAGGTGGAAGAGATCCCGCTCGGCCTCGTCCGCGAAGCCGTAGAGCGTCATCGCGTCCTCGCGGACCGCCAGGTGGCAGAGCAGCTCGACGTCGGCCCCGATCGGCGGCAGGCCCGCGATCGTGGTCGTGGAGCACCCCAGCTGGTAGCCGACGCCGCCCGGCGTCAGCAGCACGACGGCGTCGGCCCGGCGCTCGTGGACGGTGCCGCGGAGGAGCGCGATCACGCCGGCAGCGCCGCTCGCAGCGGCGCGTGGTTGGCGTGGCAGATGGCGGCCGCGAGGGCGTCGGCGGCGTGGTCGGGCGCCGGGGGCTCGGGCAGTCGCAGCAGCGCCTGGACCATCCGCTGGACCTGCCCCTTGTCGGCGCCCCCGCGGCCGCAGACCGCGCCCTTGATCTGCTGCGGGGTGTAGTCGCTGCAGGGCACGCCGCGCTGGGCGGCGGCCAGCAGCGCGACACCGCGCGCCTGGCCCACCAGCAGCGCGCTGGAGGCGTTCTTGCCGAAGTAGAGCGACTCCATCGCCAGCGCGTCCGGGCGGTAGTGGTCGAGCAGGTCGGCGACGGCCTGGTGGATCCGCCGGATCCGGTCGGGAAGCTCGCCTCCCGCGGCGGTGGCGATCACGCCGCCGTCGAGCGCGAGCAGCGTGCTGCCGCGCCGCTGGACGACGCCGAAGCCGGTGTTGGCCAGGCCGGGGTCGATGCCCAAGACGATCACCACACCGTCATTCTGCGGGGAGCGTCGGACGCCTGCACGCGAACGTGCGTTCCTGTCGCCGCAGGTCGCGCCGCGCCGGCGTCCGCGCCGCCTGCTCAACCGAAGACGCGCTCGAGCACGTCGTCGTCGACCTCGAAGTTCGCGTGGACCTCGCTGACGTCGTCGTTGTCGTCGAGCGTGTCGATCAGCTTCGCGAGCTTCGTCGCCTGCTCCTCGTCGAGCGGCGTGCGGACCTGCGGGCGGTAGACCAGCTCGGCGCGCTCGTACTCGATGCCGGCGGCGTCGAGCGCCTCGCGGACCGCGGTCAGGGAGCCGGGCTCGGAGATCACCTCGAAGCTGCCGTCGTCCTCCTCGATGTCCTCGGCGCCGGCCTCGATCGCGACCATCAGGTCGTCCTCGTCGTGCTTGTCGCCGTCGACGACGATCACGCCCTTCTTGTCGAAGAGGTAGGCGACCGACCCCGGTTCGCCGAGGCTGCCGCCGTGCTTGGAGAACATGTGGCGGACCTCCGACCCCGTGCGGTTGCGGTTGTCGGTCAGCGCCTCGACCAGGACCGCGACCCCGCCCGGGCCGTAGCCCTCGTACATCACGGCCTCGAAGTTGGCCGCGTCCGCCCCGGCCCCGGTGCCCTTGTCGATCGCCCGCTGGATGTTGTCCTTGGGCATCGAGGCGTCCTTCGCCTTCTGGACCGCCAGCGCCAGCGCCGCGTTGCCGACCGGGTCGCCCCCGCCCTCCTTCGCCGCCACGGTGATGTGGCGCGCGAGCTTGGTGAAGAGCTTCCCGCGACGCGAGTCGACGATCGCCTTCTTGTGCTTGATCCCCGCCCATTTCGAGTGCCCGGCCATGCAGGCCAGCGTACCGCGGGGGTCGCTCCGACGCCGACGCGGAGCGCCGCGCGGCGCGGCCGCCGTCAGGCCGGGCGCACCGACGCGAACGGCGACGGCGGGTCCTCGACGGCGCACCCCCCGTGGCGCGGCCGAGGACCCGCGGTCCCACTCTCAGGAGTCCGTGATGTCTCATGGACCGTCGCGGCGATCGATCCGACCGACCGGCTCGCAGCCCTACGTGACCCCCCGGACACGCGGACGCGGTCGCCTGGTCGGCCGGCGATCACCAGAGGATCGTCCCAGGTGGAACCCCACCACCGCCAGTGGGGTGCCCACCCCACTCTTTTCCCCGACCGACCCTGGCGAACGTCGTACGCGAGCACCCGGATTCGGCGGCTCATCGCCGTGCGACGCGGCGCTACCGCCGGCAGCTCGACGCCGATCGGCGGTCGCCGGCGCGCCCGTGGACGACGTCCGCCGCGTCAGCGCGGCGGACCACCACTCGTCCGGAACCGCAGGACGTCAGGCGGAGAGCGCGGCCGCGTACAGCTCGAGCGTGCGCGCCGCGTGCCCGGCGACGCCGAGGTGGTCGACGGCGGCCCGGCAGCGATCGCGGACGCCGTCGACGGCGGCCAGCTCGAGCGCCTCGCGGATCGCGCGGGCGAGCCGCTCGGGAGTCGCCTCGCGCGCGATCCGGCCGACCGCGTCGTCGGTGATGACCTCCGCCGGCCCCTCCCCCGCGAAGGCCACCGCGGGCGTGCCGCAGGCCAGGCTCTCGGCGACCACCAGGCCGAACGCCTCGTTGAACGAGGGCAGCACCGTGACCCAGGCACGGCGATAGGCGTCGACGAGCGCCGGTCGCTCGTCGAGGTCCCGCAGGCGCACCCCCGGCACCGCCTCGAGATCGCGCTGCAGCGCCGGGTCGCGCGGCCGGGACACGAGCAGCTCGAGGTCCCGGCGCTCGCGGCGCAGGAGCGCCAGCGCGTCCAGCAGCAGCGGCAGCCGCTTGGCCCCGCTGGCCGGGTCGGACGAGAAGAGCAGCGTCGGGACCGGGTCCCGCGGGACCGCCTCGTCGATCGTGAACGCGTCGAGGTCGACCGGCGGCGCGACGATCTCGCTGCGGACGGCGAAGGTCCGCCACAGCCGGTCGGCGGCGAAGCGGCTCAGCGTCGTCACCACCGCCGCCCCGCGGGCGGCGTCGACCAGGCCCTCCAGGCGGCCGCGCTGCGCGACCGCCCACGGCCGGTCGGGCGGCCCCATCACGCTGACCACCAGCGGCAGCCGCGGCAGCCGCCCTGGCAGGCGCCGCCGGCACCCGATCACGCGCGCGGCCAGCACCGCCTCGGTCGGGTAGAAGGCGTGCAGCAGCTGTCCCGGGTTCGCGACCAGCAGCGGCGCGGCGAGCGCGTGGTGGGCGGCGTGCTCGTCGTAGCGATGGCGCAGCAACGTCCGCCGCGACGGGCGCGGCAGGCGGACGATCTCGAGCCCGTCCTCGACCCCGCGCGTCGGGGTCCGGCCGGGCTGGCCGCAGACGAGCCGTGGCCGGTGGCCCTCGGCGACCAACCCGTCGGCCAGCAGCCGGATCGCGCGCTCGGACCCGCGCCGGACCTCGGGCCAGAAGGTCGGGTGCAGCAGCGTCGGGCGCAGCGCGCTCACAACAGCACCGTCCGCTCGCGCGCCGACCAGACGACGAAGCCGGCGACCCGCGCGCCATCGACCAGGACGTCGCCGGGCAGCTCCGTCATCCCCCGCGCCACCCCCCGCCAGCTGCGGCCGTAGCGGGTCACGTGCCAGGCGACGTAGGGCAGGGTCAACGCCGCCGGGCGGACGTCGCGGCGGGCGAGCGCCCAGCCGGCCCCGGCGGCCGCGACCAGCAGCCAAGCGTGGTTGGGGACCCAGAAGACGCCCAGCGGGTAGTGGCCGCGCAGCTCCGGGTGGCGGCGCTTGAGCCGCGTCGACTCCCCGAAGCGGGTGCTCGTGCGCAGCCAGCCGCGCAGGCCCGGCGTCTCGACCGCGTGATCGACCACGGCGTCGGGGACGGCCACCCACGGCGCTCCCCGCTCACGCATCCGCCACGCCAGGTCGGTGTCCTCGCCGACGCTGCCGTAGCCCTCGTCGAGGCCGTCGACCGCCTCGAGCAGCCCGCGCGGGAAGGCCATGCTGCAGAGCTCGGCCCAGGCGGTCGGCGGGGCGAACCGCTGCAGGCGCGGGCGCGGCGCCCGCATCGCGATCTCGTGCTGGTCGGGATCGATCGCCGCCCCGCCCTGCAGCAGCCCCTGCGGGTGCTCGGCGTGGGCGGCCAGGAACGCGGCCAGCCAGCCCGGTCGCGGCCGGCAGTCGTCGTCGGTGAAGGCGATCAGCGGCGCGCGGCCCAACCGCCAGGCGATGTTGCGCTTCTGCGACGCCACCAAGCCCTCGGAGGCGATGATCGCGGCGATCCCGGAGCGCACCAGCGGGTGCTCGCGCGCGGCCTCCAGGACCGGTGTCCGCTCCGGTCCGTGGACGACGTTGACCTCGTAGGTCGTCCCGGCCGGAAGCTCCTGGGCGGCCAGCGCGTCGAGCGCCCAGAGCAGTCCGACGCGCCGCCCGGCGGTCGCGATCACGACCGAGACGTCCGGTGCGGCGGGGCGATCCGGCCGACCCGCCCCGTCCGCCGCCCCCGCACCGTCCGCCGGGATCACGTCGCGATCGCGTCCGGGTGCTCGCGGTACCAGGAGATCGTGCGCTCGATGCCCTCGTCGAGGCCGACCAGCGGCGCCCAGCCGGTCTGCTCGCGCAGCTTGGTCGAGTCGACGTACTGACGGTCGATCTCGCCCGACGGGGTGCCCTTGCCGCGGATGTCCGGCTGCAGGTCGACGCCGCTGACCCGCACGACGGCGTCGATCACCGACTTGACGCTGTGCGGTCGGTCGCCGCCGGCGTTGAACGCATGGCCGCGGGCCTGCAGCGGCTCGTCCGGGCGATCGGCGTCGGCGTCGAGCTGGTCGCAGATCGCCAGGTAGGCGTTGGCGGCGTCCTCGACGTAGAGGAAGTCGCGCTCAGGCGAGCCGTCGGAGCGGATCACCGGCGCGCGCCCGCGAAGGACCGCGGCGATCGCCTCGGGCAGCAGGCGCGAGCGGTTCAGGTCGCCGCCGCCGTAGATGTTCGCCAGCCGGGTGACCGCCGTCGGCACGCCGTAGGTGTGCCAGTAGGAGCGGGCGATCAGGTCGGTCGCCGCCTTCGACACGTCGTAGGGGAACTTCGGCTGGAGGGCGAAGTGCTCCTGGTACGGCAGCGTCTCGTGGGGGCCGTAGGCCTTGTCCGAGGCGGCGACGATCACGCGCTCGACGCCCTGCAGCCGGCAGGCCTCCATCAGCACCCAGGTGCCCTTGATGTTGGCCTCGAAGGTCGAGACCGGCGAGCGGTTGGCGGTGCCGACGATCGTCTGCGCGGCGAGGTGGAAGACGGTGTCGCACTCGTACTCGCCGATCGCGCGCTCGACCACCCCCTCGGCGACCAGGTCGCCCTGGACGACGGCGCATTGGTCCTCCAGGCCGTCGAGCCGCAGCATCGACGCGCGCACCTGGTCGCGGCGCAGCACGGTCACGTGCGCACCCCGCTCCAGCAACGCGCGGACCAGCCACGCCCCGAGCATCCCGTAGGCCCCGGTGACGAACACCGAGCGACCCCTCATCGACTGTCCGAACCCCGTCATCGGCGCGCATCCTTCCAGAAGCCGGTCCGCCGTCCGAGCGCGGCGGAGATCCTGCGTGGCGTGAATCGTCGATCGTCGGCACCGATCGGGTGCTCGAACGCCCCGGCCCGCGGCACGGGGACGGCGGCCGCGGCCGCGCAGTCGGCGAGCAGCCCGGCCAGCCAGGCGTCGAACTCCTCGGCGGCGACGTGGACCCGCTCGCGAGCCGGGATCGACCCCTCCCACCACCAGGCGAGCACCCGCTGGTCCTCGGGCACCCGCTCGTGGGTGCCGGGCGGCAGGTGGCGGCCCTCGGCGGCGAGCAGGTGCGGCTTGTGGGTCAGCACGAACCCCTGGCCCAGCGGAGTCGCCTCGACCTCGCTGATCCAGCGGTGGTGCGACCAGCCGACCCAGTGGCCCTGGACGCCGTAGGTCAAATCCTCGATCGGCGCCGGGACCTCGACGTAGCCGGCCTTCGCGACCCGCGACAGCTCGCGGCAGACGAAGACCGGGTCACGGACGTCCTCGAGCGTGTGCGAGCAGAGCACGACGTCGAACTGGTCGTCCTCGAACGGCCACGGATCGGGACCGCAGATGTCGGCCTGGACCCAGCTGTCGGCCGTGAACCGCTCGTCGGCCGGCGCGCTGTGCCCATAGAGCCCGCGAGTCTCGTACGGCAGCAGGTCGATCACCCAGTCGGCGCGGGCCAGCGGGGACGCCCAGCCGCCGACGTCCAGCACCACGGCGTCGTCGGGCAGCTCGGCGAGCCGCTGGAGCGCCTCGGGCCTCACGGCTTGCGGGCCGACATCTGGATGTAGGTCTGGCGCATCTCCTTCTCGCCCGGGGGGCGGAGGAAGCCGTGGCGCTTGATGTCGACCCAGCCGGCGGTCATCAGCCACGCCTTCAGCGTGGCGAGGTTCGGGACCCACCAGTTGAACGGCGTGTTGAGGGTCTGGAAGCTGGCCATCGGCTGCCGCGGCGCGCGCAGCGTGGCCGTCTTCGAGAACGCCTCCATCATGACCAGCCGGCCGCCCGGCTTCAGCTGGGCCGCGAGCCGCTCGAGCGCGCCGACGGGGTCGCGCAGGTGGAGCAGGATCGCCCCGACGAAGACCAGGTCGTACTCGCCCTCGAGATCGTCGACCTCGAGCTTCTGGACGTCGACCTGGACCCGCTCGACGCTGGAGCCGAGGATCCCCTTGGCCAGCTTGAAGCCGCGGCCGAGCTGCATGTTGCGCTCGGCGGCCTCCCGCAGCAGCCGCTCGCGGTGGATCGGCGGCCAGCTGGTCGCGTCGAAGTCCGGCAGGTCGAGCGCCGTCACGGCGGCGCCGCGCTGCTCCATCGAGAACGCCCAGTGACCGTCGAAGGTGCCGACGTCGATCGTGCGCATGCCCGAGAGGTCGTCCGGCAGCACCTTGGCGGTGATCGGCCGGTGGTCGACGAAGCCGGGCGTCACGACGCCCGGCGCCAGCTCGATCGCGTGGTACCAGACCGGGTTCTCGGCGATCGCGGCGCGGGCGGCCGCGACCTTGTCCTGGTCGACGGTGCCGGCGCTCATCGCGACACCCCGGCGTCGAGGCCGAGCGTCACCAGCAGCTGACGGTCGCCCCAGGGCGCGACGCCGGCGTCCCACAGCTCGTTGAGCCGGCGCGCGTCCTTGTAGGTGTCCATGCAGGCCCAGAACCCCTCGTGATGGTGGCTGTGCAGGCGGCCCGCGGCGGCGAGGCGCTCCAGCGGCTCGCGCTCGAGGACGCAGTCCTCGTCGAGGACGTCGAAGACGTCGGGCTCGAAGCGCATGAAGCCGCCGTTGATCCAGTGCGTCGAGCGCGGCTTCTCGCGAAATCCGGTGATCGCGCCGTCGTCGGCGATGTCGACGACGCCGAACTGCAGCTCGGGCCGGACGACGGTGACGGTCGCCGAGCGGCCGCCGCCCCGATGGCGCGCGTCGAGCTCGGTGAGGTCGATGTCGGCGACCCCGTCGGCGTAGGTCAGGTGGAACGGCTCGCCCGCGAGCTGGTCGCGGAGCCGGTAGACGCGGCCGCCGGTCTCGGTGTCGACGCCGGTGTCGATGCACCGGACCTCGACCCCCTCCGGCCACCGGATCGCGGCCACCGCCTCGCTCAGGAGGTCCGCCTTGTAGCCCGCGGCGAGCAGGAACCGGCGCTGCCCCTGGGCGGCGTAGATCGACACGACGTGTTGGACGATCGGCCGCCCGCCGACGTCGACCAGCGGCTTGGGCAGGGTCTGACCCGCCCCTAGACGGGTGCCCCGTCCGCCGCAGAGGACGACGACTGGGAGGTCATCGGGAGTGTGCTGGCCTTCCACGGCGCCGGAGTCTAGGGCCCGCCGCGGCCCCTGTCGTCATCGATCTGTTGAAGTACGGCGTCCACATCGCTCCGAAGTGCTAGTTCGCCGCGCTTCGAGCTTGCGACGCCGCGACGTGGCTCTACACTCCGCCGCGATGGACGCCCGCCAAGCCGCTGACTCCCGCCCCTGGTACCACACCCTCGAGCTCGCGCCGGGGGTCGTGACGGATGGCTGGTTCGACCTCCGCGAGGACGTCAAGCACTACGGCCTACCCGACGACCTCACCGGCAAGCGGGTGCTCGACGTCGGAACCTGGGACGGCTTCTGGGCCTTCGAGTTCGAGCGCCGCGGCGCCGAGGTCGTGGCCCTCGACCTCGACGACGAGCGGCAGCTGGACTGGCCGCCGCGTCGCCGCCCGCCGGAGAGCGAGATGCGCGACGACCAGCGCGGCGCCGGCTTCCACCTGGCCCACGAGGTCAAGCAGTCGAAGGTCCAGCGGGTCGTGAAGTCGATCTACTTCGCGACGCCCGAGGAGTACGGGCAGTTCGACATCGTCTTCTGCGGCTCGGTCCTGATCCACCTCCGCGACCAGCTGCTGGCGCTCGAGCGGATCCGCAACCTCGTCAAGCCGGGCGGGACCTTCATCTCCGCCGAGGAGTACGACAAGCGCGGCGCGCTGCTGCCGTGGCGCTCGGCCCGCTTCCTGGCCAACCGCGACGCCGCGGTCGTGTTCTGGATGCCGACGGTCAAGACCTGGCAGGCGATGCACTACACCGCCGGCTTCGACACGACCACCGTGCACGGCAAGTTCGACATGCACGCCGGCCGCGGCAAGGACCGCTTCACGGTCCCCCACGTCGTGCTGCACTCGACCTACGGCGGCTGAGCCCGGGATGGCGGAAGCGCCCCAGCCCGAGGTCTCCCACGAGCTGCGGCGCTTCGCCTACGAGAACCCTCGTCCGGACGTCCAGGCGATGGTGCCCGCGGACGTCGGGCGGGTCCTCGACCTGGGCTGCTCGTCGGGGGCGCTCGGCGCCGGCCTGAAGGCCCGCGGGCCCGTCGAGGTGATCGGGGTCGAGGTCGATCCGGTCTACGCCGAGCGAGCCGCCACGCGCCTCGACCGGGTCGAGGTCGCCGACCTCGAGGCCGCCTTCGCCGACGCCGACGCGGCCCGGGCGCTGGTCGGGGACGGCTTCGACTGCGTGGTCTGCGCCGACGTCCTCGAGCACGTCCGCGACCCCGAGCAGGTCCTCTCCTCGGCCGCCGCGCTGCTGCGGCCGGGCGGCGTCGCCGTCGTCTCGCTGCCGAACGTCGGCTACTGGCAGACCCACTGGTCGCTGCTGCGCCACGACCGCTGGCCGCGCCACGAGATGGGGATCTTCGACCGCACCCACCTGCGCTGGTTCAGCTTCCTCAACGCCGTCGAGCTGCTCGCCGACGCCGGAGTGCCGGTCGCCGACCTCGACGCCGACGTCCACCGCGTGATGAAGCTGCGGCCGTTCCGGTCCACGCGCGTCGATCCGCGGCTGCCCGGGGTCGTCCCCCGGCGGCTGCGGTCGCTGGTGACCTTCCAGCACGTCCTGCGCGGACGGCGAGCGGGCTGAGTCGGCGAACGGGCTGGGTCGGCCGCGACCGCCGGGCCCCGCGGACGTGGCCGGCCTAGACTCGCGCTGCTCGTCGATGACCGATCCCGTCCCATCCGAGCGGCCGCGGCGCCGCGCCGCCCTGCCCGTCCCCCGCTCGATGCGGGTCGCGATGACGCGCGGGATCGCCTGGAACGCCGCCTTCCAGGCCTTCGCGACGGTCGTGCAGCTGCTGCGCGGGGTGCTCGTGGCCGCGCTGGTGGCGCCCGAGGAGTACGGGCTCTGGGGCGGCGTGCTGGCGATCATCGGGGCCGCCGGGGTCCTCAAGCAGGTCGGGATCCTCGAGGCCTACCTGGCCGACCAGGACGAGGACGAGGAGCGGAGCTTCCGGGCCGGCTTCACGCTCGAGCTCGGGGTCAACGCGATCCTGACCGGGCTGATCGTGCTGGCCGCGCCGGTGATGGCCGTGGTCTACGGCGACGTGGAGATGCTGTGGCTGGTGCTCGCCTCGACCCTCGCCGCACCGGCGATGGTCCTGCAGGCGGGCATGTGGCCGCTGATCCGGTCGCTGCAGTTCGGTCGCCTGCGGCTGATGCAGACGATCGAGCCGCTGCTGGGAACGGCGATCACCGTCGCCCTGGCCGTCGCCGGGCTCGGGGCATGGTCGCTGGTGATCGGCGGCCTCGTCGGGGCCTGGGCGACCGCCGCGCTGGCGGTCCGCGCCTGCCCGTTCCCGCTGCGGCCGATCCGCGACGTCGAGCGGCTGCGGTCGCGGCTCAAGGTCTCCGCCCCGGTCGCCGCCGCGACCGGCTCGGCCGCGGTCGTGCTGCTCGGATCGGTGATCGCCGCCGAGCTGCTGGTCGGGACCGCGGCGGTCGGCGCGATCACGCTCGCATCGACGGTCGCGCTCGCCGCCCAGCGGCTCGACGCGGCGATCGCCGACGCGGTGATGCCCGCGATCAGCGCCCGCCGCGAGGACCGCGGGCTGCTGGTCGAGGCCTTCGGCAAGGCGAACCAGATGTCGCTGCTGTGGGCCGGCCCGGTCGGCGCCGCCTGCGCGCTGTTCCCGACCACGCTCGTGCACGTGATCCTCGGCGAGCGGTGGGAGCCGATGATCCCGGTCCTGCGCTGGTTCGGGATCGCGATCGTGATCGGCCACGTCGGCACCAACCTCTGGCAGTTCCTGCTCGTGCGCGGCCACGCCCGCTCGCTGCTGGCGCTGGCCGCGGTCCACCTGGGCGGGTTCGTGGCGCTCACGGTCCCGCTGCTCGCCTGGCAGGGGGTCGACGGCTACGGGATCGCGCTGGCCCTGACCGCGCTGATCGGCCTGCTGACCCGCGCCGTGCTCGCGCGGCGGCTGTTCCCGGGGCTCTCGATGGCCCGCCATGCCGGCCGCGCCCTGGCCCCGACGGTGCTCGCGAGCGCCGCCGCGCTGGCCTGCTACCCCCTGCCCGTCGGGGTCCGCATCGGGGTCTTTGGCGCTATCGTCCTCGCGTCCGTCGGGCTCTTCGAGCGCCGGCTCGCGAAGGAGGCCGCCCGGTACCTGCTGGGTCGCGGCCTCACCGCCTAGACGATGCCTCCCGCCAAGCTCACCCCGCCCCGCGTCCCCGCGTCCGCCTACGACGAGGAGTACTTCCGCGAGGCCTGCGGCGACGCGGTCGCCTGGGACGAGCGGCGCGCCGTCGACGGCATCTACGCCTGGGTCGTCCAGACGCTGGGCGTCGGTCCCGAGACGACGCTGGTCGACCTCGGCAGCGGCCGCGGCGAGCTGGTCGTGGCCGCGCTGCTGGCCGGCGCCCGCCAGGCGATCGGCGTCGAGTACTCGCCGGACGCGATCCGGCTGGCCCACGACACGGCGACCGCCCACGGCGTCGCCGAACGGGTCGAGTTCCACCAGGCCGACGTTCGCGACGTGCCGCTCGCGGACGCGCTGGCCGACCACGCGACGATGCTCGACGTCGTCGAGCACCTGACCGGGCCAGAGCTGGCCCAGGCCCTGGTCGAGGCCCGCAGGGTCCTGCGACCGGGCGGGACGCTCCTGGTCCACACGATGCCCAACCGCCTGGTCTACGACCGCACCTACCGGGCCGTCCGGGCGCTGTGGCCCCGCGGGCGCCGGTGGCCGCTCGACCCCCGCAAGCCGATCGAGCACCAGATGCACGTCGGCGAGTTGTCGGCCAGGGAGCTGCGCGCGGCCCTGACCGCGGCCGGCTTCGACGACGTCCAGGTCCGCCACGGCGACCTCCACTGGTTCGGGTTCGTGCCGTCGGCGAAGGCCCGGCGCCTGCTCGCGTGGGCCGACCGGCTGCGGCCGCTGCACCCGCTGACCCGAGGCAACCTGCTCGCGACCGCCCGACGCCCGACATGAACCTGCTCCGACGGATCCACCTGCGCCTCGCCCGCGACCTCGACCTGCGCGCACCGCACTGGGCGTCGCAGCTGCGCCGGCGGTGGCTCTACCTGCGGCACCCGATCGTCGACCTGCAGATCGATCCGACGGCGCACATCGGACCGGGCTTCCAGCTCATCGCGCCCTACGGCGGCCGGCTCGTCGTCGGCCCCTACGCCGAGTTCCGGCGCGGGACGACGATCGAGCTGGGCCCCGAGGCCGAGGTCGTGATCGGCAAGCGCGTGATCTTCACCAACACCGCGCTGGTCCAGATCACGACCCGGCTGGAGATCGGCGACGGCGTCGGCCTGGCCCAGGGAACGACGATCTACGACGGGCGCCACGGCTGGGACGACCCCGACAAGCGCTGGTACGAGCAGCCGTTCGTCTTCCGGCCGATCGTGATCGGCGAGGGCGCCGGCGCCAACAACAAGTGCACGATCACCGCCTCGATCGGCGAGGGCACGATCGTCGCCGCCAACTCGGTCGTCAACCGCGACCTGCCGGCGAACGTGATGGCCGGCGGGATCCCGGCGCGGGTCCTGCGCCGGATCGGCGAGCCCGGCGCGACGACGGACGCCGGGGCCTCGGCTGGCGCTGGGGTCTCGGGGGAAGCGTAGGGGCGCTGCGCCGTTCCGCGCCAACGGTGATCGGCGGGTTGGTCACCGGTCGCGGCTCGGCGGGCTGGTGGCATCGGGGTGTCTGCCGCCTCTCGTCGGCGGTCGGCGAGCGCTGATCGCTCGGCTGACCGGCACGGCACTCCAGCCCGTCATCGAGGAGCGAGTGGACGGCGGGCCACCCGCCCGTTCGGGTCACCTGCCAGTGGGGGGATTTCGCCCTGCCGAGCGCGGACGGCTGACGCCACCTCGACCGGCCCGGGGCGAAATGACGCCACCACGCCCAACCGACCGCGACTACGCGGGCCCAACACCCCGCCCACGGACTCGGACGACCGCTACCCGCCGTCCCCCTCCAACCGCGCCCACTCCTCCCGGAAGCGCGCGGCCAGGTCGTGCTCCCACCAGACCCGCGCCCGCTCGTGCAGCCACGGCCCGATCCCCGGCGTGGCCTCCGGCAGCCACCGGGCCAGCCGGCCGGCCAACGGACCAGAGCGCGGCGTCTGGTCGCGGCCCACGCGCTCGAACCGCGGCCCCAGCACGGTCGCCACGTCGGGGTGGGCGGCCTGCCAGGAGCGCTCGGCGCGGGCGATCCGGCGGATCCGCTGCCGCCACTCCCCCAGCGTCATCCGCGTGTCGTGGATCGCGCCGCCGTCGGCCAGCAGGCGGACGGCCAGGCCGCCGACCTCGCGATCCAGCCGCAAGCCCAGGTCGAGGTCCTCGTAGCCGAACGGGAACCGCAGCTCGTCGAGGCCGCCGATCGCCTCGAGCGGCTCGCGGCGGACCGCGCAGTCGCAGGTGAAGAGGTGCCACCAGCGGGTCCGGCCGTCGGCCGGGATCTCGTGGAAGCCGAACTGGAGCGCGTCCTCGACCCACAGCTCGAACGGCGTCGTCCGCCGCCACGGCGGCCACCGCAGCCGGCCGATCGTGGCCAGCGTCCGATCGCCCTCGCGGTGGGCGGCGGCGTGGGCGGCGATCGCGGTCGGATCCAGCCGCACGTCGTCGTCGACGAACAGGACGACCGGCGCCGCGGTGGCGCGCCAGCCGGCGTTGCGCGTCGCCGAGGCCCCGGGAACCGCCGCCCGGACGCTGCGGTGGCCGCGCGCCGCGACGTCGCCGGCGATCGCGGCGGCGGCGTCCTCGGCGGCCCCGGCGTCGATCGCCACGACCAACTCGCCCCGCTGCCCGACCAGCGCCCGCTCGACCGCGTCGAGCGGCCCGCGAAGGTCGCGCCGGCCGCCCGTCGGCATCACGACGCTGATCTCGGGCTCGGGCACCGGCGAAGTGTTCCACCACCCGCAGGACGTCGCCCGGCCGCGGCTGCGAGCATGCCGCCGTGGCCCTGGATCCCGAGCGCGACCTCGCCGAGCTGCAGGCCTATCTCGGCCCGCGCTTCGACCTCGACCGGCTCCAGAACCACGACGCCGGCGTCCGCGACGAGTGGCGCTCGGTGGCCGACGCCGAGCGCTTCTACCGGACGTCGGAGAGCTACCTCTACGACCTGACCGCGTTCGCGATGTCGGGGGCCAAGGCGCCCTACCACGCGACCCTCCGCGAGCTGGTCCCGCCGGGCGCGCGGCTGCTCGACTTCGGCTGCGGGATCGGGGCCGACGGGCTGTCGCTGCTGGAGGACGGCTACGACGTCACGTTCGCCGACTTCGCCAACCCCTCGACGGCGTACCTGGCGTGGCGGCTGGAGCATCGCGGCCTGCGGGCGCCGATCCTCGACCTCGACGCGTTGCCGCCGCTGGAGCGCTTCGACGCGGTCTACGCCTTCGACGTCGTCGAGCACGCCAGCGACCCCGAGGCCGTGCTGGCACGGATGGAGGGCCTCGGCGGGCTGGTCGTCGCCAACCTGCTCGACACCGACGGCGACGACCTCGAGCTGCACCAGCCGATGCCGCTGCGGCGGCTGCTGGCCCGCGCCGCCCCCGGGCTGGTCCGCCACGAGCTGCACTACGAGCGCTCGCACCTGGTCGCCTACCGGACCGACGCGACCGTCGGCCCGGCGCGCGCGGCGCTGCGACAGCTGCGGATGCGCACCCGCCGCGCCCGCGGCTGACCGAAGCCGGATCCGCGCGTCGGCCCGTGGGGCCCGCGCCGGCACGCCCCACGGACGGGCCAGCCGACCCGCTACATCGCGTCGCCGGGCCGCACGAACTGGATCTCGGGCACGCAGCAGGCCGGCGAGACCCGCAGCAGGAACCGGACCGACTCGGCGATGTCCTGCGGGGTGATCATCTCCTCCGCGGCAACCGTGCCCTTCACGAAGTCCGTCATCGGCGTGTCGACGAAGCCCGGGCAGAGCGCGGTGCTCTTGATCCCCTCCTGGGCCAGTTCCTTGTGCATCGACTCGGTCCAGTTGACGACGGCGCCCTTCGTCGCCGCGTAGACCGACATCCACGCCTGGCCGTACTTGCCGGCGATCGAGGCGGTGTTGACGACCAGCGCGCTCGAGTGCTCCTTGCCCGCCTCGCGCAGCAGCCCGACCGCCTCGCGGTAGAAGAGGATGATCGAGCGCAGGTTGAGGTCCAGCTGCAGGTCGAGCTTCTTGGTCTCGATCTCGGCGACCGACGCCCCGATCCCGATCCCGGCGTTGTTGACGAGCACGTCGAGCCGGCCGTAGCGATCGCGGTGCTCGGCCACCACCCGCTTGACCGCGTCCTCCTCCTGCAGCGGCGCCGCGACGTGGTGGACGGCGAACCCGGCCTCGCGCAGCTCGTCGGCGGCGGCTTCGAGCTTGTCTGCCCGGCGAGCGGCGAGCGTCAGCGAGTAGCCCTCCTCGCCGAGCATCCGCGCGGTCGCGAGGCCGATGCCGCTGCTGGCCCCGGTGACGATGGCGGCGCGTGTGGTCATGGCATGGGTCCTTCGGGATCGGTGGTCTGGGGATGCGGTGCCCCGACCTCCTCCGGCAGCTCCGGAGCGGTCAGCACCGCGTGCAGCAGGAAGACGATCTCGCGGTCGAGGTCGCGCAGCGTCTCGTCGCCGCGGTCGGCCAGCGCCACGACGATCAGCTCGGTCATCGCGCCGACGATCGCGGCCGCCATCGCCGGCGAGAGCGGCCGCAGCTCGGGGTGCTCGCGCCGGACCTCGTCGACCAGCGTCCGCAGCTGCTCGGCCGACCGGCGGTGCATCTCGCGCCGCAGCTCCAGCGCCTCGGGACCCGCGGCCTGGATCTCGATCGCGAACGTCCGCGTGACCGCCGGCGTGTCGGCCAGCACCCCGAGGTAGGCGCGGATCGCCGCCTGCATCCGCTGCGGCCACGGGCCGTCGCCCTCGGCACCGGCAGCCATCCGTCGCAGCAGCAGCGCGCTGCCGGCCCGGTACGACGCCAGGAAGCAGTCGAGCTTGTCGTCGAAGTGCTCGTAGAAGGTCCGTTTGGAGACGCGGGCGTGGCCGACGATGTCGGCGATCGTGGTCGCGGCGAAGCCCTTCTCGTCGACGGCCGTCGCGATCCCGCGCAGCAGCCGCCGACGCTGGTCGGCGGTCCGCGCGGCGGCGATCGGGTCGGCGGGGGTCGTGCGCTGCTTCATGCGTTCGGTGGATCGCGGTCGCCGCCGCTGGTAGCGTGCGACATCGGTACCGCACGGTACCAGCAGCTGCGGTCCCGTCGCCCGAAGGAGCCTCGATGTCGAAGACGCCCACGCTCGAACCGATCGCCGACGGCGTCTCGCTGCTGCGCGGCGGCTTCGGCGGCGCGATGAACGTCGTCCTGATCGACGAGCCCGACGGCAGCGGCGTGACCGTCTTCGACGCCGGCGAGAAGCGCATGGCGCAGGCGATCGCGGCGGCCGGCGCGGCCCGCGGGGGCATCAAGCGGATCGTCCTCGGGCACGCCGACAACGACCACCGCGGCGCCGCCCCGCACGTCGACGCCCCGGTCTACTGCCACCGGCTGGAGGTCGCCGCGGCCGAGGCGGGCGGCCACCGCGACTACTGGCGGATGAACGAGCTGCCGCTGCCGGTCAACCTGCTGCACCGGACGCTGATGCGGATCTCGTGGGAGGGCGGTCCGACGCCGATCGCCGGCACCGTCGCCGAGGGCGACGACGTCGCGGGCTTCCGCGTGGTCGACCTGCCGGGCCACGCGCCGGGGCTGATCGGGCTCTTCCGCGAGCGCGACCGGGTGGCGCTGGTCAGCGACTGCATCTACATGACGAGCATGTACGGCAAGCCGCAGCCGCCGGCGGTGCCGCTCGACCCCTACAACCAGGACAGCGACCGGGCGCGGGCCAGCATCGCCAAGCTCGCCGACCTGGAGCCGGCGATCGTCGTCCCCGGGCACCTCGGGCCGCTGACCGGGCCGGACGTCGTGCCGGCCCTGCGCCGCGCGGCGGCCGGCTAGCTCGGCGGCGGCCTGGTCGCGGCAGCCGCGTCGGGCGGCGCGGGACTCAGCCGCCGCGGCGGCGGCGCAGGGCGCCCCAGCCGTTGTCGACGACCATCGCGAGGACGGTCCTCCAGGCCGGCTCGCCGGGGCGCGGCTCGCGACCGGCGCCGATCCGGTGCAGCTGGCGGGTGTGCCAGTAGAGGTCGACGGCGCCGTCCATGGCGCGGATCCCGATCCGCTTGTCGCCGGCGTCGATCCGCGGGCGGGTGCCGGCCACCAGGCCGGCCGCGGCGTCCGGCTCGACGGCCAGCGGCCGCCCGAGCCCGACCAGGTCGCAGCTGCCGTCGCCGATCGCGTCGCCCATCGCCCGCGTGGTCCGGAAGCCGCCGGTGACCATCAGCGGCACGCCGGGGACCCGCTCGCGGACGCGCTCGGCGTAGTCCAGGAAGTAGGCCTCGCGGCTGCGCGTGCTCTCGCGCTGGACCGGCGCGGCGTCGACCATCGCCGGCGCCTCGTAGGTGCCGCCACTGATCTCGACCAGGTCGATCCCCTCGGCGGCGAGGGCGGCGAGCACGTCGGCGGACTCCTCCTCGCTGAAGCCGCCGCGCTGGAAGTCCGCGGAGTTGAGCTTGATCCCGACCGGGAAGTCCGGACCGACGGCGGCCCGGGTGGCCCGCAGGACCTCGAGCACGAACCGCCGGCGCCGCTCCGGATCGCCGCCCCACTCGTCGTCGCGCTGGTTGGCCAGCGGCGAGAGGAACTGCGAGATCAGGTAGCCGTGCGCCCCGTGCAGCTGGATGCCGTCGAAGCCGGCGCGCCGGAGAACCGCGGCGGTCGCGGCGTAGCGGCCGACGATCTCCTCGATCTCGGCACCGGTCAGCGCCCGCGGCGTGACGAAGCCGGGGATCTTCGGGGCGATCGCGCTCGGGGCCACCGGCCGGTTGCCGCCGGCGAACCACATCGCCTGGCGACCGGGATGGTTGATCTGGACCCAGACCCGAGAGCCGCCGGCCTGCCCGGCCCGCGCCCAGCGCCGCAGGCGGTCGAGGTCGCGATCGTCCTCGACGACGACGTTGCGCGGCTCGCCGAGGTGGCGGCGGTCGACCATCACGTTGCCGGTGATCAGCAGCCCCGCGCCCTCGCGGCCCCAGCGCTCGTAGAGCCGCACCAGGTCCTCGGTCGGCGCGTTCGCGCGGTCGCCGAGCTGCTCGCTCATCGCGGCCTTGGCCAGGCGGTTGGCCAGCCGCGCGCCGCGCGGCAGCTCCAGCGGCTGGCCGAGGCCAGCCGGGGTGATGATCGTCTCAGGCACCGGGTGCTCCACGGGACGGGGGCGGGTCGCCACCAGGCTACTGGTCGGTAGGTCGAAAGGCTACTGCGGCGTAGGCAGCTCGCGACCGGCCCGGCGCCGCCCGCGGCGCGAACCCCCGTCGAGCGGGGGGCGGCGGCGCCCGCGCTCAGCCGCGGGTGGAGGAGGAGCGCCCGCGCAGCCGCTCGCGGACCAGCCGCTTGGACTCGCGCGCCAGCTCCTTGGCCAGCTGCCGCGGCGGGTAGCGCAGCGGCCCGATCCGGACCATCCCGGCGGCGTCGTCCCACCACTTCTGGTGGGCGGCCAGCTGCGGCATCCGGTCCAGCGAGAGGGCGTCCAGCGAGCCGCCGCGGATCCCGACCCCGAAGACCTCACGCGGGATCCCCGGCTCGCCGATTCCGCAGACCCAGACGTCGTCGAACGGCTCCAGCAGCTGACGGAAGCCCTCCGGCGTGAACCGGAAGTAGTCGTTCGGGTAGCCGTGGATGCCGAACAGCATCACCGAGCTGATCAGGCAGAGGCCGCCGTCCGGGCGCAGGACGCGGTGCATCTCGCGGACCGCCGTGACCGGGTCGGCGCAGTGCTCGAGGGTGTCGAGGCTGACCGCGGTGCCGATCTCGCCGTCGGCGAAGGTCAGGCCGCGCAGGTCCTCGACCCGGTCGACGCCGGGCCCCTCGCGGAAGTCGGTGCCGATGAACGGCCGGTCGGGGAAGAACCGCCGCAGGTCGATGTCCTGGTCGGCCTCGACCTGCATCGATCCGAACTCGACGACGGGGTCCTTGGCGGTGACGAGCGCCAGCACATCGGCCAGGAACTCGCGGGTGATCGGCTGAGCCACGGCGCGGAGTGTAAGCGGGCGCGACCCCGCGCGCGAACGCAGCCCGCCGGCGGACCGCTGTACGCACCGTGGCGCATGCACGTTCACCCCGGACAACGCCGCCCGCGAGCCGTACACTGGCCCGGTCGTCGCGGAGGGTCCGTCCGCGACCTCCGGTCCGTGGCCCTGCTGGTGAGCGTCTCTCCCACTCCATCGCCCCTTCCGCCTCCGGGCAGCCCAGCGCCGACGCCGGCACCGGGGTCCGCTGCCGAGGCCGCGCGGGCGCGTGGCGTCCAGCTCGGTCGCCGCTCGCTGCGCGAGCACGCCACCCGCGGGGTCCTGATCAGCGGCGTCTGGATGGCCGTGATGGGCGCGGTCCAGACCGGGCGCAACCTGGTCCTGCCGGCCGTCGTCGGCCCTTCGGAGTACGGGCTCTGGGGCGCGCTGCTGGTCGCGGGCGCGCTGCTGGCGGCGTTCCGCACGACCGGCGCCAACGAGATCTTCGTCGGCCAGAACGAGGAGGACCAGGAGCAGGCCTTCCAGCGGGTCTTCGCGATCGAGGTCACCGTCAACGCCCTGCTGATGGTGATCACGGTCGCCGTCGCGCCGCTGCTGGCGCTGATGTACGGCGACGATCGGCTGCTGCTGCTCGGGATGGCGACCGCCCTCGCCTGGCCGGCGCAGACGCTGCAGGCGCCGCTGTGGATGCTCAACCGCACGATGCAGTTCGGCCGCCTGCGGCTGATCCAGTCGGTCGACCCGGTGATCGGCACGATCGTCGCGATCGGCCTCGCGGTGGCGGGCCTCGGCGCCTGGGCGATCGTCCTCGGGATCCTCGTCGGCGCCTGGGGCACGGCGCTGATCGCGATCGTCATCAGCCCCTACAAGCTGCGCCCGCGCTTCGACCGCGAGGCGCTGCGGCGCTACGGCGGGATCTCGGTGCCGCTGTGGCTCAGCGCCGTCACCGCGTCGCTGGTCTCGCTCGGGCTGATGGTCCTGGCCCGCTGGGAGATCGGCCTGGTCGCCGTCGGCGCGGTGACGCTGGCCGCCAACCTGACGTTCTTCGCCCAGCGCCTCGACCAGGCGGTCTCGACCGTGCTCTACCCGGCGATCGCGGCCGCGCAGGACAAGCCCGACGTGCTGCACGAGACCTTCGGCAAGGCCAACCGCGTCGGCCTGGCGTGGGCGGTCCCGGTCGCGGCGCTGCTGGTCGTCTTCGGCCCCGAGCTGGTGCCGCTGCTCTACGGCGACGAGTGGCGCGACGCGATCCCGGTGGTCCAGTGGTTCGCGATCGCGATCGCGATCGCCCACCTCGGGACCAACTGGTGGCAGTACGAGCTGGTCCAGGGCGACGCCCGCCCGATGGCCGTCAACGGCGTGATGGCGATCGTCTTCTTCGTCGTGCTCCAGATCCCGCCGGTGCTGCTCTGGGGCCTGGAGGGGCTGGCGATCAGCGCCGTCGCCCAGGCGCTCGGGCAGCTGGCCGTGCGGACCATCTACGTGCGCCGCCGGTTCGGGCACTGGTCGCCGATCGGGCTCGCGCTGCGCTCGCTGCTGCCGGTGCTGCCGGCGACCGCCGCCGGCTACGGGCTGCTGCGGACCGACCTGCCGCTGGGCGCCTCGATCGGCACGTTCCTCGTGCTCCTGCTCGCCGGCACGCTGCTGTTCGAGCGGTCGCTGGTGCGGGAGATCGGCGGCTACCTGCGTGGCGCCGTCCGCTGATCGCGGGCGTCACCGCGACCCGGCCGTCGGCGGCCTCCCACCCATAGGATGCCGCCCCATGTCCGTCCCCTCGGAGATCTTCAAGGCCTACGACATCCGCGGCATCGCGGGTGAGCAGATCACGGCCGAGGTCGCCCACAGGATCGGCCGCGCCTTCGCCCACGTGATCGCGAAGCTGGCCGAGAAGCCCGTCACCGAGATCCGCGTCGGGCTCGGCCGCGACATGCGGCTCTCGGCCCCGGAGCTCGCGCGCGCCTACCGCGACGGGATCGTCCGCGAGGGCGCCTCGGTGCTGGACGTCGGCCAGGTCGGGACCGAGATGCTCTACTGGACGGTCGGCAGCCGTGGGCTCGACGGCGGCCTGATGTGCACCGCCTCGCACAACCCGAAGGCGTACACCGGCGCCAAGCTCGTCGAGCGCGGGGCGCTGGCGCTGTCCGGCGATCGCGGGATCCAGGACATCCGCAAGCTCGCGCAGGACGTCGCGTTCCTCGCCCGCGAGCCCGCCTCGACGCCGGGCGACGTCGTCGAGGAGGACGTCTACGAGCCGTTCCAGGCCGCCGCGCTGGAGTTCGTCGACCCGGCCGCGATCAAGCCGCTGAAGGTCGTCGTCGACGGCGGCAACGGGATGGCCGGCCCGATGGTCGGCCCGGTGCTGGAGCGGCTGGGGCTCGACCTCGTGACCGCCTACTGGACGCCCGACGGCAACTTCCCCGACCACGAGCCGAACCCGCTGCTGCCCGAGAACCGCGAGTTCATCATCGGCAAGGTCCGCGAGACCGGCGCCGACCTCGGGATCGCCTGGGACGGCGACGCCGACCGCTGCTTCTTCATCGACGACCAGGGCCAGTTCGTCGACGGCGACTTCCTGACCGCGCTGCTGGCCGAGGCGCTGCTGCAGCGGACCCCGGCCGCGACGATCCTCTACGACTGCCGCGCCTCGCGCGCCGTCGCCGACGTCGTCACGGCGGCCGGCGGCACGGCGCTGATCAACCGCGTCGGCCACGCGTTCTTCAAGACCCGGATGCGCGAGACCGGCGCGATCTTCGGCGGCGAGGTCTCCGGGCACTACTACTTCGAGGCGTTCTCGAACGCCGACTCGGGGACGATCCCGGCGCTGCTGATCCTCGAGCTGCTCAGCGAGCGGGGGGCCAAGCTCTCCGAGCTGGTCGGCGACTACCGCGCCAAGTACTTCATCTCGGGCGAGATCAACTCGACGGTCGAGGACGGCGACGGCCGGATCGCCGAGATCGAGCGCCGCTACGCCGACGCGACGATCACCCACGTCGACGGGGTCTCGGTCGACTACGAGGACTGGCACTTCAACGTCCGCCAGTCGAACACCGAGCCGCTGCTGCGCCTGTGCCTGGAATCGCTGGTCTCGGTCGAGCACATGGAGCAGAAGCGCGACGAGGTCCTCGGGCTGATCCGCTCGTGAGGACGGGCCGGCCCGGCGTCCGAGCGATGGTCCCGCGGTGAGCAGCTCCTCCCCCGCGCCCGGCGGTCCCGGCCATCCGCTGGCGGCCGCGGCCGGCGTCCACCCGATCCCGCTGCCGACGCCGTTCCCGGTCGGCGACGTCAACGCCTGGCTGATCGAGGACGACCCGCTGACGCTGGTCGACGTCGGACCCGGCAGCGCGCGGGCGCTGGTGGCGCTCGAGGCCGGCCTGGCCGCTCGCGGGCACCGGATCGAGGACCTCGAGCGGGTCGTCCTGACCCACGAGCACGTCGACCACGTCGGCCTGGCGGCGATCGTCGTCGAGCGCTCCGGGGCCGAGGTCGCCGCGATCGACCTGCTCGCCCCGCGACTCGCCGACCCGGCCGGAATCGGCCGCCGCGAGACCCGCTTCATGGCCCGCGCGATGCAGCGCCACGGCCTGCCGTCCGACGTCGCGGTCGCGCTCGTCGCGCTCCAGCAGGGCCACCAGGCGTGGGCCGGGGACCCGGTGCCGGTCGGCCGCGCCCTGACCGCCGGCGATCGACTGCCGTTCGCGGGTCGCTCGCTGGAGGTCCTCTACCGTCCCGGCCACAGCATGACCGACACGGTCCTGCTCGACCGCGAACGCTCGATCGCGATCGGCGGCGACCACCTGATCGGGGCGATCTCGTCGAACCCGATCCTGGCCTGCGATCCCGCGGCGCTCGACCCGCGGCTGCCCGCCCCCGAGGCCGAGGCCCGCGTCTCGACGCTGCGCCGCTACGTCGCCAGCCTGCGGGAGACCGCGGCGCTGGCGCCGGCGGTCGTGCTGGCGGGCCACGGCGACGCCGTCACCGACGTGGCGGGGCTGGTCGCCGAGCGGCTGCGGCTGCACGAGCGGCGCAAGGGCAAGATCCTCGGCCTGCTGGGCGAGGGCGAGCCCGCCTCGGCGTTCGACCTGGCCCGCCGGATGTGGGGCGACACCGCCCTCAAGCAGCCGTTCCTCGTGATCTCCGAGGTCCTCGGACACCTCGACCTGCTGATCGACGACGATGCGATCGTCGCCGAGCGGGCCGACGACGTCGACCGCTGGCGTCCGCGATGAGCTCCCGCCCCGCCCCGCCGACCCGCCGCCGCCCGTGACCGCACCCGTCCACGTCGTCGTCGTCTCCTACCGCACGCCGCAGCTGCTCGACCGCTGCCTGGCGTCGCTGCGTCCCGAGGTCGACGCCGGCCGCGCGACGGTCGCGGTGGTCGACAACGCGCCCGGCGACGGCTCCGCCGAGATCGTCCGGGAACGCCACGGATGGGCGACGCTGATCGACCCCGGCGCCAACCTCGGCTTCGGCCCGGCCGTCAACCTCGGCGCCCGCGGCAGCGACGCGGCCTGGATCGCCCCGGCGAACGCCGACATCGCCTTCGAGCCCGGGGCCCTGGAGGCGCTGCTGCGGGCCGGCGAGCGCGACCCGGGCGCCGGCATCCTCGCCCCGCGGCTGGTGATGCCCGACGGCGCCACGCAGCACTCGGTCCACCCCTTCCCGAGCGTCCGCTTCACCGCCGCATTCAACGCCGGCGCGGTCGATCGCAGCCCACGGCTGCGGCGGCAGCACGTCCTCGAGGGCGCCTGGGACGCCGACCGCGGTCGCCGCGTGCCGTGGGCCCACGGGGCGCTGCTGCTGGTGCGGGCGGAGGCGTGGCGGGCGATCGGCGGCTTCGACGAGGCGATGTGGATGTACGCCGAGGACCTCGACGTCTGCTGGCGCGCCAACCGGGCCGGCTGGGCGACTCGCTACGTCCCCGACGCGCACGTCCGGCACGAGGTCAGCGCCGCGACGGCCGCCGCCTGGGGCGACGCCCGCCAGCGCCGCGCGATGGCCTCGACCTACCGCTGGCTGGCGCGCCGGCGGAGCCCCGTCGCGGCCGCGACGGTCGCCGGCCTCAACGTCGCCGGGTCGCTGGCGCGGGTCGCGCTCGGGG
>NZ_AGUD01000300.1 GCF_000240225.1 Patulibacter medicamentivorans | reverse complement strand
GATCGGCTCGCGCGGGTCCTCGATCGGCCAGCGGACGAGCTCAACACTGAGCCAACCCGGGTTTCGCAGAGGCGTTGATCAGACCCTCCACCAACCCCGGGGCGGTTCAGTTCTTCGGGGACTGAAACTGATCGGGTGAGGCCGGGCCGTGGTCTGCTGCCTGTCGGGTGCGGTCGCGGGCGACCAGTCGGCCCATTCGGGTGGGAGCTGTTGGCCGCCCTGGTGGAAGTGGCTGGTGTCAACGGCGAGGAAAAGGGCGGTCGCGTCAGCGATGGTGGTGCCCTCGCTCTCCAGGCGCGCTTGGAAGAAGAGCTTGCGTCCGCGGCGCTCGGTGCACCAGCCGATCACATGGAGTGGCTGGCGCAGCAGCACGGGCGCCTTGTAGTTGATCGAGAGGTTGGCGGTGACGGCCGGGGTGCCCAGGACGACCAGGAGCAGCCCGAGGGTGTCGTCCAGGACGGTGGCGATCGCGCCGCCGTGAGCGATCCCGGGTGCGCCTTCGTGGCGACGGTCAAACGTGATGTCGCCGCGGACGCGGTCGCCGTCGACGTGCAGGCGTAGTCCCATGCCGCAGGGGTTCTGTGACCCGCAGCCCAGGCAGTTGGGGTGATGCTCGGGGATCGAGCCGTCGGGAGCGACTCTCACAGCAGCGCCTCCAGAGCCTGCAGGGCCTCGTGCTCGAGGTGGCCGATGCGCTGGACGTTGTCGCGGGCTGCGTCGAGATTGTGCGCTGCGGCGCTTGCGGCCAAGCCCTTCCATTGGTTCGATAGCGCGGTCGCGGTCTCCGCGGCCTTTGCGACTGTCGGGTCCCGCAGCGCGTCTGCTGCCTGTTGGAGGTAGTCGGCTTGCAGGGAGCGGAACATCGCCCCGCCGGTGCCGGCTTTGACGATCAGGACGGTCAGGAGGCCGAGGGCCTGCGGGAGGGTGCCTTCGAACGTCTCGGTCCAGTCGGGGAATGCATGGACGAAGTGCGACACGCCGGCAAGGCCGGAGGTGCCGCGAAGGCCGCCCACGACGTCGGGTTCCTCGCGCATGTTGGCCGACGTTGTCGCTGCTGCGGCCCGGACGGCGTCTTCGAGGTTGGGCAACGTGGAGGGCCAGTCGTACCGAAAGCGGGTGCTGCGGTTGGGGCTGGGAAACCCGTCGGAGTTCAGGGCTCGGCGCAGGCTCGGGTAGGGGCAGGGCTGCAGCTCGTCGCGGTCGTTGTCGGCGACCCACGCGATCTGCTGGTCGTCGTCGTAGGCGCAGATGACGATCGCGTGGCGGGTGTTGACCATCCGCACGCGGAGGTACTCAAGGTGTGCGATGTCGGCCCAGACCAGCGGCGGGTCACCGCGGTCGATGGCGTCCTTGATGGCCTGCCAGCCCTCGTCGGGGTCGTCGGTGCTCTGGATGTGCGCGGCGGCGCCGAGGTGGGCGGCGACGTCATATTCCATCGACCCGACCCTGCCCACGAGGTAGAACGGGACGCCGGGCAGCTGATCGGCGTAGAAGAACCCGTAGCCGCCGGAGAGCCCGAAGACCATCGGCTCGCTGAGTGGCCCGGTGCCGTAGTCCAGCCGGTGGTACTCGAGCAGGTCACGAAGCGCCCCGGACGCGCAGTGCCCGGCACGTCGGTGCGGAAACGGCCGCGGGAGCGACGGGGCGGCGGGAACGCTCACGATGCGTTCGCTCGGGTAGGGGCGATCGCGTCGCTCATGGGGCGCTCCGGGCGGGGGTCTGCAGGAGCGAGATCAGCGGCGTGTCGGGGTCCGCCAACAGCTCGCGGTCGGGCGCGAGCTCTTGGGTGATGGCGCGCTTGCTGAACATGAACTCCTTCGGTCGGTTCACGCAGTCTGCGGCGATCAGCCGGCCGTCGGCGAGGTAGAAGCAGGCGAAGCTGCGGCCGTCGGCGGGGTTCCCCCGCAGCAGGACCTCGTCATGGCCGGTGCTCAGGCCGGCGATCTGCAGCTTCAGGTCGTACTGGTCGGACCAGAACCACGGCAGGGCCGAGATCGGGTTCTCCTTGCCGCAGATCGCGCCGGCGATCGCCTTGGCGTGCTCCAGCGCGTTGGCGACGCACTCCAGGCGCATTCGCGTCGCGTACCGGACGTCGTAGTGGTTGGCGCAGTCGCCGGCGGCGAAGATGGCCGGATCGTCCGTGCGGCCGTGTTCGTCGACGAGGATGCCGTTCTCGACCGCCAGGCCGGCGTCGCGGGCGAGCTCGACGTTGGGCAGGACGCCGACCCCGACGACGACGAGGTCCGCGGGGATCTCGGTGCCGTCGGTGAGGCGGACCGCCCGGACGTGCCTGTCGCCCTCGAACCCCGCGACGCCGACGCCGGTGCGCAGGTCGACGCCCTCCTCGCGGTGCACGCGGTCATAGAACGCCGAGACCTCGGGGGCGGTGACGCGCTGCAGGACGCGGTCTGCGACCTCCAGGACCGCGACCTCGATCCCCAGCTTCCGCAGCGACGCGGCGGCCTCCAGGCCGATGTAGCCCGCGCCGACGATGACCGCCCGGCGGGCGGTCCGGAGGGTGCCGCGGATGGCCTCGATGTCGGCGGCGTCCCGCAGGGCGTGCACGCCTGCGAGCTCCGCGCCGGGGACCGCAAGCGAGCGTGGGCGCGCGCCGGTGCAGAGGACGAGCCGGTCGTAGGACAGCGCGTCGCCGTCGTCGAGGGCGACGGTGCCAGCCTTGCGGTCGATCCCGGTGACGCGGGCGTGACGGAAGGTCACGTCCTCCTTCTCGTAGAACTCCGGTCCGCGGATTAGAAGGTCCGTCAGCGTCGTCGTGCCGTGCAGGAACGTCTTCGACAGCGGCGGCCGCTGATAGGGCAGCGACGGCTCGTCGCCGAGCAGCACGATCTCGCCCTCCCAGCCGCCCTGGCGCAGGCTCACGCAGAGCTGCGCGCTCGCGTGGCCGGCGCCGACCACGATCACCCGGTCGCGTCCCATCCTGTCGTTCCTCTCCGCCTGGCCGTCGCGGGTCAGGCGCCCGAGGTCGCCTCGACGCGGACCGGCGTTTGCTCGCGTGCGGGCTTCGGGGTGAGCTGCACCTGCATGTCGCTGTAGCCCTTGACGAAGTTCGACTGCACGTAGCCGGGCTCGCCGATCACGTCGATGCGGTCAAAGCGCTCCAGCAGCTCCTCCCACAGGATCCGCAGCTGCATCTCGGCCAGCCGGTTGCCCATGCACCGGTGCACGCCGAACCCGAACGACATGTGGTTGCGCGCGTTCTTGCGGTCGATGATGAAGTCGTCGGCGTTCTCGAACTTCCGCTCGTCGCGGTTGCCCGACGCGTACCACATGAGCACCACGTCACCCTTGCGGATGAACTGCCCGCCGAAGTGCACGTCCTTCTTGGCGACCCGGCGCATGTAGGCCAGCGGCGTCTGCCAGCGGATGATCTCCGAGACCATGTTCGGGATCAGCTTCGGGTCGGCCTTGAGCTTCTCGAACTCGTCGGGGAACCGGTTGAGCGCCAGGACGCCGCCGGACATCGAGTTGCGGGTGGTGTCGTTGCCGCCGACGATCAGCAGCGTGAGGTTGCCGAGGAACTCGAACGGCTTCTTGATCAGGTCCTTGGTGTCCTCCGACGTCTGCATCAGGGTGATGAGGTCAAAGCCGTCCGGCTCGCCGGCGGCGCGACGGGCGGCCTTGTCGTGCCACAACGCCGTGAAGTTGCGCGCCAGGTCCACGGCGGCGGGGAAGAGCTCGTCCTGGTGCGTCGTGCCGCCCGTGGCGTCCGCGGACCCGCTGATCGTGTCGGACCAGTAGGTGAGCTTGTGCCGCTCCTCGAACGGGAAGTCCAGCAGCGTGGCCAGCATGCGGCCGGTGATCTCCTTCGACACGCGCTCGACCCAGTCAAACGGCCGGTCGGTCGGCAGGTTGTCGAGCACGTCCTGCACGCGCTCGCGGATCAGCGACTCCATCTCCTTGAGGTTCTTCGGCGCCACGACGCCCTGCACGGCCCGGCGCTGCACGTCGTGCTTGGGCGGGTCCATCGCGATGAACATCTCGGCGTTGAACGGCGGAGGCCCCAGGACGATGTAGGGCTCGGCCGAGAACACCTCCGCGTTGGAGTCGACGGCCTGGATGTCGGCGTAGCGCGTGACCGACCAGAACGGCCCGAA
The DNA here is from genome assembly GCF_000240225.1 of Patulibacter medicamentivorans. GTDB lineage: Bacteria > Actinomycetota > Thermoleophilia > Solirubrobacterales > Solirubrobacteraceae > Patulibacter > Patulibacter medicamentivorans. Next base: position 12,030 of record NZ_AGUD01000300.1, on the reverse strand, counting down.
CGGGCTCTTGGGCTGGTAGTGGACGGGGGCCTCCTCACGCAGCCGCGCGAAGTAGGGGTACCACTGGCCCTGACGGTTCATGAACGGGTTGCTGACGTCGATCTCCTCCAGCGGCACGTCCGCCGGATCGGGGATCGGTCGTTCCTCAAACCGCAGCGCCTTCATCATCCCGGCCAGGCGCTTGGCCTTCAGCGTAAGGGCCACGCTTTGGATCACGCGGTCGACCGGCACGGTCGCCTGCACCGTGTCGGTCACGCGGACCTTGGTCCGCTGAAAGAGGGTGCTGTTGGTCGTCATGGTCTCTCGCTTGGTGGTCGTCTGCTCGAACACGGGGTGGGCTACATCTGAAACTCGGGGAGGTGCACCGTCAGCCCGTCGAGCGCGGGGCTGGCCCGCAGCTGGCACGCCAGACGCGAGTTCGGGCCGCACTCCGGCGACATCTCCACCATCTGGCTCTCGAGGTCGGTGCGCGTTCCGGTCGTGGTGATCCAGGCGTCGTCGACGATCACGTGGCAGGTGCCGCACGACGCCTCGCCGCCGCAGTCGCCATCGATCCCCGGAACGCCGTGGTTGGTCGCCAGCTCCATCAGCGACGAGCCGTCCTCCAGCTCGACCTGGTGCGGCGTGCCGTCGTGCTCGACGAACGTGATGGTCCCCATGACTGCCCTCACTCAATTGGTTTGACGAAGCCTGCTCGGCGTCTGGGGCGCTCCGTCGCGCGACCCACCGACAGGAATGCGCCGAACGTACCACTTTTGTGCACCGTGCGGTACGTTCTCGGAAATGAATGTAGAAACCGACGGATGAGCACTCCGACGCATCTGACGCGCAAGGGCGCCCGGCGTGCCGAGGAGATCCTCGAGGCCACGGTGCGCTGCCTCGCCCGCGACGGGTATGCCGCCATCTCGTTGCAGCGCGTCGCCGAGGAGGCCGGGGTGCCCAAGCGCGCGATCCCGTACTACTTCGCCTCGCGCGACGGTCTGTTGACGCACGCGGCCGAGCACCTCATCTCCCGCCTCGTCGACCAGATCCTGCAGGCCGTTGCCGCGCTCGAGGACGCCGAGAGCATCATCGACGTCGGCTTCGAAGCGTTCTGGGCCGGGTTGACCCACGACCGGGCGCTCCTGGTCGCATGGCTGGGCCTGCAGACCGAAGCGATCACCAACCGGTCCCTCGCACCAGCAGCCGCAACGGCGACCGATCGACTACGTCGGATGTTCGACGGCCTCGTCGCCGGGCACCTCGCGCGCGGCGGCCAACTCGCGTACCCGGCGCAAACGATCCAGGTCACCACTCTCGCGTGGGTGCAGGGCCTCGCGCTGGAATGGGCCAGCAACGGCACCACCCCCGGCCTTGAGGACTCCATCGCCGTTCTCCGGACCTGGCTGAAGACCGCAGCACACCCAGACATGGTGCGGTCTGAGCCGGGCGGGGTGTAACGGACAGCAAGCTCAGACTGATCTGGCCCTCCACCGACCCCGGGGCGGTTCAGACCGCATACCATGACCCGATGGCCGTGCTCTCCAAACGCGACGACCCCGAGGCTCGCGGACGGATCGAGGCAGAGCTCATCGACGCGGTTTCAGCGCTCTTGGAAGAGGGCGCGCCATATGCGGGCGTGACGATCGGAACGATCACCGCACGTGCCGGCCAGCCGCGCACGACGTTCTACACCTACTTCCAGGACAAGCGCGACCTCTTGATCCGCGCGACCGATCCCCTCGCCGACGGCCTCTTCGCGGAAGTCACGGCGTGGCTCGAGGATCTCGGGAACCGTGAGCAGCTGCACGCGGCCCTTGCCGAGGTGTTGCGGGCCTACCGCGCGTCGAGCGCTTTGTTGCGGGCCCTGATCGAGGCCTCGACCTACGACGAGGTCATCGCGAGGTATTGGCACGACGCGGTCGGGCGCTTCATCGCCGCCGCCAGCGAGCGCCTGGCGGGTGCGGGGGCGGCCCCCGAGGAGGCACACGCCACCGCCTCGGCGCTGGTCTGGATGGTCGAGCGCGTGTATCACCAGGTCGCTGCGGAGGACGGTCGGGGCGACGAGGCCACACTCCGCGCCCTCACCGACATCTGGGCCTCGGCACTCCGCATCCCGGCCTGACCGGTTGGCCTCGGTGGCCGGGACGGTCAGGGTTCGCCGACCTGCCTCACGAGGCCGCGGCGTGGGCGGGCGTCGAAGGGGTGGCCTGCTCGACCTCTTCCTGCCAGCGCTGCCCGAAGGCGGTGATCGCCACGAGGATGACGGCGATCTGGACCCCGAGGATGACGATCGTCACGAGGCCGAGCTGGCCGGATAGCGATGCATCGGCGTAGCCCGAGGCGTCGCGCTCGTACCAGCTCGAGACCGAGCTGCCTGCGAAGATCGCGATGAATGCGGCGACTCCGGCGGCTATCGGGAGGACGCCGCGACTCCACCGCAACACCTGCACCACGAAGACGACGTGGATCGCGACGAAGACGATGTTCAGGGTCCGGGCCTCCTGCATCAGGTGCCAGCCCCGGACCGTCGTAATGGTGATCAGGACGCCCGACAGCACGAGGATGACCACGACGACCAGGCGCATGGTTCGGCTGGCGGTCTTGTCGCGGTTGGGGTACTCGACTCTGGTCTGGCGACTCATGTGTGCCTCAGGCCGGCTTGAGGGCTTGAGCCTCGACGGCACCCTCCGACGTCCAGGCATCCGGTAGCGGTTCGGGGGCGCCCGCGGCGGTCCGTCCTTCGATCTCGCGGGTGCCGAGCGGCGCACCGGCAGCGGCGTCCGCCGCGGGCTCCACGAGACTGATGGCACGCTCGGAGAGGGCGGTGATCGTCAACGACGGGTTGACGCCGACGTTCGCGGGGACCGCGGCCCCGTCGCAGACGAGCAGGTTTCGATAGCCGAACACGCGATGGTCCCGGTCGATCACGCCGCTGGCGGCGTCCCGACCGATCGGTGCTCCGCCCAGGATGTGCGCCGTCGTCGGAATGCTCAAGAGCGCCTCGGGGACCGCGGACCCCGGCGCGCCGCCGGTCTTGCGGGCCAACCACTCGGTGAACGCGTTGGCGGCCGGGATGAACGTGGGGTTCGGGTTCTCGGGGTCCTGCTGGGTCTGGAGCTTGACGCCTCCCCCGCGGCGGGGCGTGGCCACGAGCCGCATCGAGTTGTCGAGCGATTGCATGACGAGGACCACGATCGAGCGCTCCCCCCAGCCGGGCTTCAGGAGCAGCTCGGCGACCCATCCTGGATGACGGACGAGCTGGCCCAGCCACTTCAGCGGACGGGTGACCCTGGTGCCACCACCGGTGAGGACGGTGAAGAGGTTGCGGATCGCTCCGCCGCCTGCGCCGTAGGTGACCGTCTCGATGTGGGTGTGCGGGTCGGGGTAGATCGACGAGGTGATCGCCACGCGACGGGCGAGCGCTTCGACCCGTCCCTTCGGGACGGTCACGACGAGGATCGCCTCGCTGTTGGTGCGCACGAGCTCCCCGAGGCGCGGGGAGAGGTTCGGGAGGTCGCCGTTGTGCCGGCAGCGGGCGAGCAGTTCGTTGGTGCCCAGCGCGCCGCCGGAGAGCACCACGCCGGCGGCCCGGGTCACGCGGACGTCCTTCCTCCACCGTCGCCCGGTCGCCTGATGGGTGACCTCCCAACCGTCCTCGCCGCCGCCGCCGATGCCGATCGGGCGGATGGATGTGACCTCGCGTCCGGGGGCGATCGTCGCGCCGAACTTCTGGGCGAAGTGCAGGTAGTTCTTGTCCGTGCTGTTCTTCGAACCCTGCGGGCAGCCGAGCATGCACCGACCGATCCGAGAGCACCCCATGCGCTCGGGCCCCTGGCCGCCGAAGTACGGGTCCGCGGTCAGCTCGCCAGGGTTGTCGAGGTAGGTGCCGACACGCGCCTTGCGGTAGGTGTCGCCGACTCCGATCTCCTCGGCGTACTTCTTCAGCAGCTGATCGGCGGGGTCGTCCTCGGTGACGTCGGTGACACCGAGCATCCTCTGCGCGGTCTCGTAGTGGGGCGCGAGCTCGGCGGACCAGTCCGCCAGGCCCGCCCACTGCCGGTCCTCGAAGAACGCCTTCGGGGGGACGTAGAGCGTCATCGCGTAGACGAGGCTGCCGCCGCCGACGCCGGCGCCGCTCATCACGAAGACGTCCTTGAAGAAGGTGAGCCGGAAGAGTCCTCGCAGCCCGAGGCGCGGCGCGTAGAGGTATTTGCGCAGGTCCCAGGAGCTGCGCGGCATCTCCTGTTCTGTCCGGAAGTGCTCGCCGCGTTCCAGGATCTGGACGCGGTGGCCCTTCTCGGCCAGGCGCATGGCGCTCACGCTGCCGCCGAAGCCCGAGCCGATCACGACCCAATCGGTATCGAGAGGGGACGTGCGGTTCATGAGAGGGCTCCTGGTGTGCGGATCATAGGAACTGCAGGACTTGGCGGCGATGCGCGGAGCAGAGGGCCTGGCCGGGTGCCGGCCAGCGTGCACACGGCTGCCCGTTGGACTTCGTGGCCGCACAGCAGACTCGTTCTGGCTCGACGCGCACCAGCTGTCGGGCGTGCTCCGGGGAGCGGCACAAGTCGTCGGCGAGTGGACGCAGATGGGCGTCCAGGATGCGGCGAACGGCAGCTTGCTCTCGCAGGTCGAAATGCCGACGGATCTCGTCGAACAGCAACCGGTCGGCCCGGTGTGCCATGTCAGGGTCGGCGATCATCCGTGTCACCGTCGCTTCGCACGCGTGGAGCATCGTCCGACGGGTGTCGGAAGCAGCCCGGCCAGGCAGAGACCGGACGAGATCGACGTACAGCTGGCGGCTGAGGTGATACATGGAGGAGCGGCCCTTCGGTTTAATGCTCACCGCCCGGCAGTCCGGACGGTGAGAGCAAGACCACGTGACTGACGCTGCGTCAAACTTACCGTCGCGGCCCCCGCGCGGTCAACCGCGCCCGGCGGGCGCCGCACTCAGCGCTTTGCGCGGGACGCGGGCGGCGTGGCCTTCCGGAGCTGCGGGAAGGCGCTGACGCGGCCGTCGATGTCGAACGGCCCCTGCTGGACGCACGGAGGCGCCTGGTTGAAGTCGACGATCGTGGAGAGGATCCCCGCGGGATTGGAGGTCTGCTCGCAGTCGAACGACTTCTGGGTCGCCAGATCGTTGAGCGTGCCCGGCTTCGGGTAGGCGTTGTGTCGGTTGGTCGGCAGGCGCTTGGGGGCGCCTTCGAGCAGCTCGCCGTTGAGCGGGGTGATCAGGCGTAGGTAGTGTCGGGGCACGCCGTTGAGGTCGACGATCTTCGCCTGCGTCGACGCGGCGGTCGCGGCGAGGGTGACGGAGGCGTCCTGCTTGTACATCTCGAGGTAGCGGATCGCCGGCAGCAGGTTCGCGGTGACGGGCTCGGCGGCGTCCACGAACGGCCCGGCGGAATCGACGACCGAGCGCAGCGCGCGGGTGCCGGAGGGCACGCGGTCCAAGACCGGATCGACCCGTCGCAGCGTCGTCCCGAGGTCCGGGGCGAGCGCGTTGAGGTCGCGCAGCGCTGGCTGGACCAGCGGCGTGACCGGCCGAAGCGCGGCGATCGTCGGGCCGGCGTCGCCGGCGAAGCTGCGCGCGACCCGCAGCGTGGAGCGGGCCTCCCCCAGGAACGGGGGCAGCGCGCGAACGGTGTCCTGGAGCCCGTCGCTGCTGGCCCGCAGGCTGGCGAAGAGGTCGCTCCCCTCGCGGGCGAGCACCTGCACGGCCCCGGACTGCCGTCCGATGCTCTGGAACGTCAGACCCGCGTCGCGAGACCCGGTCCGGACCGCTCGGCGCTGGCGATCCAGGATCCGCAGCAGGCCGTCAGTCGATTCGATCGTGGGCTGCAGGTTCCCAAAGGCCTTGTTCAGCGCGGCTCCGCGCCCCCGGGTGGCGGAGGCGACCGCCGGGAGGACGCGCTTGAGCGCGCGGCGCGTGGTCGGGTCGAACACGTCGAACAACCGGTCGATGTCGACGGGCGGCTGGATCCGGCTTGAGGCGATCGAGCCGCCCTCGGGGATCGACGGCCCGCGCCGGGTCCCGAACGACAGCTGCACGAACGTCTCGCCGACGAGCGTCTTGGTGCGCAGCGTCGCCCGGGTGTCGCGGGGCAGCGGCGCGAACTCGGCGTTGATCTGGATCCGGGTCAGGGCGTTGCCGCCCTTGCGCTCGATCTTGATCACCTTGCCGACCGAGACGCCGCTGATCCGGACGTCGGAATAGGTCGCCAGCTGCGAGCCGCTGGAGAACGACGCCTGGACCTCGTACTTCTTCGCCTTCAGCGGGACGGGTCCGCCGAACGCGGTCCAGAGGAAGAGCAGGAGCCCGAAGCACGAGAGTGCGAAGAGGACCATGACCACGATCTGCGCGGGTCGCGCGCCCTGCTTGTTCATTTGCACACCCGGATGGTGTTGAGAAGATCGACGACCGGACGGAGGACGTCCAGGCCCGTCAGTGACGTACAGCTCAGGATCAACTGGCCACGCCATGCGACGCCGTGGGCGTCCTCGTTGGCCAGCACCGAGTTGGCGTTGTGCCAGAACCACGAGAACCAGAACAGGTTGCCCTGCTCGTCGCCCGGAGGTTCGTATCCGAGGACGTTGGTCGTCCACTGCAGCGACTTCGAGAGCCGCGAGACGTTGCTCAGCTGCGGTCGCAGCGTGCTCAGCGTGGTGCGGAGATCCTCAGTGGACTTCCGGGTCACCTTGCCGAGACGGGCTACCGGCTCGATCCCGGCGGGGACCGCGCGCAGCAGCGGATCGAGGTCCGGCAGGGCAGCGCGGACGTCCCTGACCGCCGGCCGCAACGCGACCGCGGCCGGCCTGAGCTCCTTCGAGAGCGACGCGGTCGCGGTGAGCGTGCTGTCGACCTGCGCGAGCGTGCCGGGGAGCTGCTGGAGGGAGCTGCGCACCTCGGCATCGCGGCCCCCGACGGTCTTGAGGGTGTCCGCTGCGCGGCGGACCGTCGCGGCCACCGACGCGTTGTGGTCCTGCAGGCGCTCGGCGACGCTGCCGAGGCTGGAGACCACGCGCCTGACGGACCGTCGGCGGTCGGCCAGCACCTGCAGGACGCGGTCGGCCTGCTTCGCGGTCGGGGTGCCCAGACGCAGGACCCGACGCGTCTGGGCGGTGTTGTCCGACAGCCCGCGGTCGGTGGCGGACAGGAACTGCTGCAGGTAGGCGCGGCTGTCGCTGTCCAGCGACGCCAGGACCTCGTCGAACTGGACCTGCCTGGTCGTTCGGGTGGCGTTCAGCGTGCCACCGTCGGGGACGACGGGGGAGGACGTGCGGCCGGGATCCAGCTCGATGGTCATGTCCTGCAGGCCGGTCCGCGGTCGCAGGGCCAGGGTGGCGTCGCGGTGGACCCGGGCGAGCTTCTCCTTCTTGATGCTCAGCGAGACCACGGCACGACCGTCGCGGAGCTTCACCGTGGAGATCTCGCCGACCTGGACGCCCGCGACGGTGACCTGCTGACCCTGACCGGGCGTCACCGCCTGGGCGGAGGAGAACTCCGCCTTCACGGTGTAGGTGTCCACCCAGGGCAGCGGGAACCGCTGGTTGACCAGCAGCACGCCCGCCACGGCGATCGCGAGGATCATCGCGCCGATGATCACGGCCACCGCCCACCAGTACTGGCGGAGCGCCATCGTGACGACCTTCATCGCTTCGCCTTCTTCTCGGGGGTGCCCAGGAGGGAGGTCAGTCGGGACCTCGTCCCGGCCGGGACGTCCGGATCCTCGCCGACCAGCCCGCCGAGGAGGCTCGACGCCGCCTGGGTCAGGGCAGAGGGGGCCACGTCGGCGCGGCGCTGCTTCATGGTGTTGGGCCGCACGCGGGCCTCCAGCGACGGAACGCCCTGCGTGTCGCACCGGACGTCGGGTCGGAGGGGCGGGGTCCTTCGCGGACTGGCGGGGACCGAGCCCAGGAACGGGCGCTGCGCAAGGCTGGCGGTCTCGCGCGATCCCGACCCGATCGACAGCAACTGGTTGCCCAGGCCGACGCTGTAGCGGATCCAGTTGCCGTTGCCGTCGAAGTTGGAGACGCTGTTGTTGAGGCCGACGATCGCGGAGAGCAGCTCGCGGTAGACCGGCTGGCCGGTCGTGAACCCGCCGTCGATGATCTTGTTGCGCAGGGTCGGCAGGATCACCCGGTCGAGGCAGCGGGCGACGGGCACGGCGTCGTCCAGGGCGGCGGCGAGCGGCTCGGTGGTGCGATTCAGGGTCGCGAGCGTCGGTCGCAGGTCGGCGAGCAGCCGCTGGATGCCGTCGGATCGCACGATGGAGACGCTCGAACGGAGCGCCGGGTTCGCGACGTCGAGCGTCTCCGGGAGGCGACGGATCAGCGGCCGTGCGTCGTTGATCAGCGCGCGGGTCTCGGGCACGGCCCGAGAGATCGTCGCGAGCGAGCCTCCGGCGGTCCGGACGGTGCCGTCCAGCGAGCGGATGGTGTCCCGGAGGTTCTCCGATTCGGCGGCGAACGCGGTGAACGTCCGGCGACCGTCCGACAGGACGCTTCGCAGGGCCGACTCGTCGGAATCCAGGGTCGCGAACAGCCCGCCGGCCTCGCGGACGACGCGGGCCAGGTCGCCGTCGCGCTGCCCGCGAGCCGCCTTGGTTACGGTGGCGGTCGTGCGCAGGGCGGGCGGGAGCGCCTTGACGAGTTCCTGGAACGCCGTCGCACCGCTGTCCTTGCCGACGGTGTCGCCGAGCGCGGTCGTCGCCCCGGTGAAGTTCCGGCGGGTCGCCGCGTCGAGGGTTCCGAGCACCTCGTCGAACGCCACGTAGCTGGTGACCGCCGAGGGCGGCAGCGGGCGATCGCCGAGCGGCGGGGCACCCGGGGTGCCCGGGTTGACGTCGAGGAAGAAGTTGCCCTCGAGGAACAGCCGCGGCCGGATCTTGACCGTGGCGTCGCGGCGGATCGTCGGGGTGTCGTCGTCGATCTTCGCCGTGATGACGGCGAAGCCCGGCCTGTCCTTGAGCGGCTTGAGCGACGTGATGTTGCCGACGTTGACGCCCGCGATGCGCACCTGCGCGGCGGTTCCGGGCCGGACCGCCCCGCCGTACTGGGAGACGAGGCGCAGCTCGCGGGTGCTGCTGCCCGGGATCGCGAAGCCGAAGATCAGATAGCAGAGGATGAAGACGACGCCGAGGGTGGCCGCCCCCCAGAGCATGAGGTTGGCGCGGGTGGTCTCAGCGGGGCGCCGGCGCGAGCGCCGGCGAAATGGCGAGCGGATCATCGGGGCCCCTCGGGCTCGTTGGCGGGCCGCGGCGTCCGCGGGTTCGTCGGGGCGTCCACGTTCGGGCGACCGACGCGGCTGGCCGGCGGGAACGGTTCGTTGCCGACCTCGCAGTGGCCCTGCTCGGCGGTGTTGTAGACGTTGAAGTTGGAGTCCGGGGACGGCGACCCGGCCCGCAGGAATTGCGGCAGCGCGACGTCGAGCATGACGTGGAACCAATTGCCGAACTTGTCGCCCTCGCTGATCACGCTGGAGACGTTGCGGGCGAACAGTCCGGCGTAGTTGCACCGGGTCTGGGCGGGCACGACGGTGCGGAGCGTCGGGAGCAGCGACTCTGCGGTCGGCTTGAGCAGGTTCAGTGTGTCGGGCAGGCTCTGGTTGCGGACCAGGCGGTCGAGCGCCCCGAACGTGGTACGCAGCTGCGTGCCGAGGACGGGAGCGCGGCGGAGCACCGGCACACCGACGTCGATGGCGTCGTTGAGGGCCCTCGCCGTCCGGGGGATGTCCCGTGCCCCGGGCCGCAGCCCGCGGGCGAGGGCGGCCGCGTCCCGCAGGACGGGTCGCAGCGCGACGGAGGACGCGCGCACCTCGGTCAACGTCCCGGGTGCCGCGGCGATCGACTGCGCCAGCTGGGGACGGACCGCCGCCAGCGCGTCGAGTGTCCGGTCGGCGTTGGTCACGAGGGTCCCCACCTGCGGGGTGACCGGCCGGACGGCCTGCAGCGTGGAGTCCAGTCCGCGGATGAAGCCCCCGAGATCGGTGCGCGGGTCGGCGAGGTTCGAGAACACCGAGTCCGCGCCGCGCAGCGTGCCGGGCAGCGCCTGGAGGGTCGCGTTGAGGTCGTCCCCTCGCCCGGCGAAGCCGTTGGAGAGCTCTGCGGTGGCGTCGCGGACGCTGTCACGGACCCCCCTGTCGAACAACGCGGTGACCTCGTCGAAGTCCACCGACGCGCTCGTGCTCGACTCGCGGATGGTGCCCCCGGCGGCGAGCTTCCGCGCCGAGCGTCCCGGCGTCAGCTCCACGAACTTCGCGCCGATCGCACTGCGGGGACGGATCCGCGCGGTGGTGTCGGCCGACAGCTCGGCGATGTTCGAGTCGAGCTTGAGGGCGAGGCGGGCGAAGGTGTGGCCGTCGCGGGCTTTGACCGCCTCGATGCCGTTGACCTGACCGACCCGTTTGCCGCCGATGCGCACATCCACGCCAGTGGTCAGCTTCTTCGCGTTCTTGACGTTCATCTCGAGGTCGTAGGTCTTGATGAACGGCAGGCCCTTGTTCGCGTTGTACGAGAGCACGACCGCGACGACGCCGATGAGCACGGCGGCCGCGCCGAGCAGGACGGGGCTGGCGGCGATGGAGGAGCGGCGGCGGTTCATCGTCCGGCCTTCCGCTCGGCAACACGCGCTTTCGGGGCGGCGGGGCGGCCGAGCATCCTGGAGAGCTCGCTATTGACCTTCGCGCGCGTTTCGGCATTGGGCTGCTGGGAGGTGATGTCCTTGCCCGTCCCGTCGTCGGCGAACCGCGCCGAGCATCCGCTCTGCACGGCGATGGCAGGAAACATGCAGGGTCCGAGATTCAAATGCGCGGGCAGGATGTGCGAGATGTCGTCGAAGCGGGACGTGGCCAGCGCGGCGTTGTAGAAGAAGCCGCTGAGGAAGTTCTCCGGGAACGCGTTGTCGACGAGGCTCGTGCCGAGGTCGGCGGCCAGGGGCACGTTGGGGACCAGCGCGGCGGTCGTCCGGCGCAGTCGCGCCATCTGCGGCGCGGTCCGCTTGACGACCGGGATGCCGGTCCGAGCCGCGGAGGCGAGCGTACGAAGCGTGGGACGAGCGCTGTCCGACAACGGCTCGACGTTGCCCGCCAGGGTGCGCAGCGACGGTGCGGCCACCCGCAGCGCCCGGACCGTCGGAGTGCCGTCGCGGCTCAGCGACCGCAGCTCCGTGAGCGCGGGACGCAGCGCGGCGAGCGACGACGGGAGCGTCGCCAGGGCGCGATCCAGCGCGACACGCTCCTCCGAGGTCGCCTTGAGGACCTCGGCCCCGGAGTCGAACACGCCGGCCAGATCGTCCTTGCGCCGGTCGAGCTCGGCACCGACCGTGTCGGCCGCGTCGATGACCCGGCCGAGGGCGGCCCGGTCGTCCGAGACGACGTCGAGGGTGTCGCGGATCGCTCGCAGCGCCGGGTTCGCCCGCCGGATCGCGGCGGAGATGTCGGCCCCGCGCGAGGCCGTGGTGATCCCGAGCTCGTTGAACAGGAGCTGCAGGCGCACGTTCGTGGGTTCGCCGAGCATCGCGACGACCAAGTCGAGGTCGACGGGGCTGTTGTTGTTCTTCAGCGGGACCGTCGGGACCTCGTCGTCCTTCGCGGCGAGGACCGGAGCGCCGTTGGTGCCGCCGTCGCACTCGACGAACTTCTCGCCGATCAGCGACTGCGGCAGGATCGAGCACGACGCGTCCGCACGGAACGGCGCGAACGCGGAGTCGACCGACATCTTGACCCGGGCGCGGCGGTCGTCGGTCAGCTCGACCCCCTCGACGGTCCCGACGCGGGCGCCGGCGATCCGGACCTCCTGCCCGTTGTTGACGAACGAGGCGTTGTCGAAGAGCGCGTCGACGCGCGTCTGGCCGGTCGCGCCCTCGGAGCCACCGCCACCGCAGCCGACCATGGTGGCGGTGAGCGCGGTCGCGGCGACCGTGGGGGCGATCCGCGAGAGACCCTTCATCGACGTGCTCCCGGTGCGGTGTGGTTGGGGTCGCAGGTCCCCGCGAATCCGGCCGGCCACGGCGCGGACCCGTCCTTGGCGATGCCACCGGACCCACCCG
>NZ_AGUD01000301.1 GCF_000240225.1 Patulibacter medicamentivorans | reverse complement strand
CCTGCGCGCCGTCCCCGGGGCGCGCGTGCGCCTCGCCGGTCGCAGCCTCCGCACCGATGCGAGCGGCCGCGCCCGGCTGCGGGTGCGGATCGCCCGCGCCGGCCGCCGCCAGGTTCGCGTCACGGCGCCGGGCCACCGGTCGGCTCGCGCCACCCTGATCGTCCGCGGGTAGCCCGCTCTTCCCGGCGCTCCGCGACGGCCGCTCACCCGCTCCGGCGCTGACACACGGCGGGGCGGGTGAGCCGGCAGCCCTCCGCGTCGGCGGCTCAGTCCCGCGGGCGCTTCTCCGCCAGCCGCAGCCAGACCTCGTTGCGCGTCGGGAACGCGGGGACCGCCTGGTCGAGCACGTCCAGCGGCACGCGTCCGGCGACGGCGATCGTCGCCGCGTGCAGCTGCTCGGCGACGCCGGCGCCGACGAACGTGGCGCCGACCAGCACGCCGGCCGCGGGGTCGATCACGAACCGGGTCGTGCCGCCGGCGCCCTTGCCGACGAAGCTGGCGCCGGCGTTGCCGTCGCTGGCGACGTCGATCGCCCGGGCGTCGATCCCCGCCTCGCGGGCCGAGGCGAGCGTGTGCCCGACCGCCGCCACCTGCGGCTCGGTGAACGTGACCCGCGGGCTGGTCAGGCCGTCGGGCTCGTGCTCGCCGAGCGCCGCCGTCGCGTACCCGAGGATCCGGTCGGCGGCGACCCGCGCCTGACGCTTGCCCTGGTGCGTCAGCAGCGCGCGGCCGTTGAGGTCGCCGACGGCGTAGAGCCAGTCGCGCCCGCCGACCCGCAGCGCGTCGTCGGTCGCCACGAAGCCGTGCTCGTCCGCCGCGACGCCGACGCTGTCCAGGCCCAGGCCGTCGCTGTTGGGGTGGCGGCCGGTGGCGACCAGCAGCTCGTCGCCGGCGATCACCTCGCCGTCCTCCAGCGTGACGGCCACCCGCTCGCCGTCGCGCGACGCGCTCGCGATCCGGGCGCCGACGCGGACGTCGACGCCGTGGGCCCGCAGCCCGGCGGCGACCTGCTCGCCGGCGTACTGCTCCTCCTTGACCAGCAGCCGCGGCGATCCCTCCAGCAGCGTGACCTCGGCCCCCAGCGACGACCACGCGAGCGCCAGCTCGGCCCCGATCGGCCCGCCGCCGACGACGACCAGCTGGCCGGGCACCGTCTCGGCGGTCGTCGCCTCGCGGTTGGTCCAGCCGCAGGCGTCGGCGAGCCCGGGAACCGGCGGGATCGCGGGCCGGCTGCCGGTCGCCAGCAGGACGGCGCGGCGGGCGGTGATCCGCTCGGCCGGCCGCTCGGCGTCGGCGTCCTCGAGCACCTCGACGACCAGCTCGCCGGCGAGCCGCCCGTGCCCGCGGACCAGGCGCACGTCGCGCTCCTCCAGCCACGGCAGCTGGGCGTCGTCGTCCAGCTCGTGGATCACCTCGTCGCGGCGGTCGAGGACCACCTGCGGATCGATCGTCCCGCTGAGCAGCTCGCGCACGCCCGGCACCCGGGCGACCTCGTCGAGCAGCTCGACCGGTCGCACCAGCGCCTTCGACGGCATGCAGCCGTAGTACGAGCACTCGCCGCCGACCAGCCGCGGCTCGATCAGGACCACGTCGAGCCCGGCCTCGCCCAGCCGCCCGGCGGCGACCTCGCCGGCCGGTCCGGCGCCCAGCACCACCACGTCGGCGTCGCTCTCGTGCACGGCAAGCTCCTCTGCGTCGGGGTCGCCGGCACGGGGCCGGCGGGGCGGAGCGGCGCCGCCCGCGACCATCCTCGCGGGTTGGGCGGCGCTCCGCGAGGGGACGGGCGATCGGCTGGCCCGCGCGGGCCGCGACCCGGGCCGGCACGGAGCCGCCGGGGTCGCGGTCGGGGTCCTACCGCAGGCCGCGGAACGTCGTCCAGGTCCGGCGCGAGCCGCCGGTCGACGTCTGCAGGCCCGACTTCCACGACTCGCCGGCCGCGGTCGGGTCGCGCAGCTGGTACCAGAGGAACGACCGGACCTTGTACTTCTCGGCGATGGCCCAGGCGCGCTTCAGGTAGGTCGCGGCCTTCGACGTCGAGAGCTTGTCGCTGCCCGAGGTCTTGTAGGCGAACTCCGTCAGGTAGATCCGGCTGGCGGCGGTCGACGAGATCCGCTTGGTCCTCGCGGCCTTCCTCAGGTCGGCCTTGGCGTAGCCGAGGTTGGCCTGGGTCCAGTCGTCGCGGTCGCTGCGGCGCTTGCGTGGGTCGGCCTTGAAGTCGTAGGTGTGCAGCGAGACGCCGTCGGCCTTGACCTTGTAGGTCGAGCTCCTGCCCTTGGCCCGCCACTTCGAGTCGAGCCCGAGCACCTCGCGCACGAAGTCGCCGGCGCTGCTCGACTGGCCGTGCGGGTAGTTCCTCGACAGCGGGCGGTCGTAGGGCAGCAGCTCGCCGAACAGGACCTTGGCGCTCGGGTCGACGGCCTTGATCTGGTCGTAGGCGGTGTTGTGGATCTTGCGGTAGACCGTGCCGGCGCCGCGCTTGGGGATGTGGCGGAACCAGTTGGGCTCGTTGAGCGGCGCGTAGTAGCGCGCGACCGGCAGGTCCCGGAGGCCCTCGGCGAGGGTCCGGATGTAGGACCGGTAGGCGGTGACGCTGATCTTCGAGGCCGCGGTCGGCCCCTTCTTGCGTCCGCGCGGGTTGAACGACGCGTCGCCGGAGACGTTCGGGGAGACCTCGATCGCGGTCACGCCGCTGCCGGCGGCGGTCGCCTGCTGGGCGAAGGCGCGGATCGCGGCGACCTGGGCGGGGTCGGGAGCCGACGACTTGCCGTCCCAGCGGGTGTTGAAGCGGACCAGGCCGACCTTGGCCTCCTGCGCGGCAGCCAGGAACGCCGGGGTCGATCCGGGCTCGTTGACGGTCATCTGCTGGTCCTGGAGGCCCTTGACGACGGCGGCGGAGGCCGGGCTCGCGGGGGTCAGGGCCAGGGCGGCCGCAGCGGTGGTCGCCACGGCGGCCGTGGTGCGGATGCGGGTCATGTGCTCCTCGTCTGGTGGGGGGAACGGACGTGGATCGAGTCCACCCCGGCGCGAGCGCGGACGCGGGTCCGCGGCGCCAGGGGTTCTCGGACTACGACACGCGACGAGGGCGAAGGGTGCGGTCGGGCCGGCGAGACCCGGGAGGACGGGTCAGGGGCCGCTGGCCGCCGCGGCCAGCGCACGGACCGCGTCGATGTCGGTCTGGGCCTCGGCCCGGCTCGCGAAGCAGGTGCCGGAGAGCGCGACCTCCTGGACCACCGTCGACGTCGCCCGCCAGCGGTAGTTGCCGAGGTCGTCCCGGTAGATCGCGTAGTTGTTGGCGTAGGCCCGAGCCTTGAAGCTCTCGGCCGCGCGTCGCGCGCCGGCGCGGGTGATGTAGCTGACGCCGGAGCGGGCGGCCGTGGTCCGGCCGTCGGCCTTCACCAGGCGCCAGCGCGCGTGCTGCGCGGCATCGTCGTAGACCTGGAACTTCGTGCCCATCGTGAGCCCCCTGCTCTCGTCATGGTGCACATGCATCCTAGGCCGTGTGTCGAGGTACTTGGACATCGTTCGTCCGCTTGTCCCGTGAACGACACACACGGTGCTACGTTCGTTGCTCGGGAGTATCGAGTTGACGTTGTAGCTGTGTCCGAACTCGGACCGTGACATGGGCGCGAAGCGCCACCCTTGATCCTCCGACTCAATGCGACGCGCTCGCGTCGCAGCTTGGAGGGCCCTCATGGTCGCTACGACCATCCGGACCGTCGGCAGGACCGACGGTCGACACGACGCCATCGGTGGATCGGCGGTCGTTCGCACGACGCGCCGCGCGACCGGGTTGGTGTGCCTCGCGCTGATCGTGCTGGCGGCAGCGGCGAGCGGCGCACGTGCGGCCGCGGTCGGCCTGGGCACCACGGCGAGCTTCGGCGTCCTCGGCGGCAGCACGGTCACGAACACCGGGCCGAGCCAGATCACCGGCGACCTGGGCGTCAGCCCGGGCACGGCCGTGACGGGCTTCCCGCCCGGGACCGTCGCCGGCACGATCCACGCCAACGACGCGGTCGCCCTGCAGGCGCAGTCCGATCTGGTGATCGCCTACGACGACGCGGCCGGACGAAGCTCGACCGCGACCGTGGCCGGGGACCTGGCCGGCCTGACGCTGACGCCCGGCGTCTACACGTCGGCGACCTCGATGGGACTGTCCGGCGACCTCACGCTCGACGCCCACGGCGATCCGAGCGCCGTCTTCGTCTTCCAGGCGGGGTCGACGCTGACGACCGGATCCGGCAGCCGCGTGCTGCTGACCGGCGGCGCTCAGGCCTGCAACGTCTTCTGGCAGGTCGGGAGCTCGGCGACGATCGGCACCAACTCCAGCTTCACCGGCAACATCCTGGCGCTGACCTCGATCAGCCTGACGACCGGCGCGACCGTCGACGGCCGCGCGCTGGCCCGCAACGGCGCCGTCACGCTCGACTCCAACGTCATCACCCGCGCGACCTGCGCGACGGGCGGCACCGGTGGGACGGGCGGCACCGGCGGGACCGGTGGGACGGGTGGCACCGGTGGCACCGGGACCGGTGGGACCGGCGGCACGGGCACCGGAACGGGTCCTGGAACGGGTCCCGGCACGGGCACCGGCGAGACCCCCTCGACCGGGCTGACGGTCACCACGGGTCCGGCATCCGGGATCGGGTCGACCAGCGTCCAGCTGGGAGGAACCGTGCGACCGGGCACGACCGGCGGCAGCTTCTACGTGCAGTACGGGCGCACCTCGGCCTACGGCAGCAACACGCCGAAGGTCCGCGTGCGGCCCAACACGCGTCCCCGACGCGTCCGCACCACGGCCCGCCGCCTTCGGCCGTGCCGGACGTACCACTACCGGATCATCGGCGTCCGTCCCGACGGCACCAAGATCTACGGGGTCGATCGCCGGTTCCGGACCCGCGGCTGCACGCCGCGGACGCCGGCGCGCCGGCCGCGCACCCCGCAGGGGTTCACCGGCTGATCGGCGCCGGGGGCGAGTCGCTTCGCGGCTCGCCTCCGGCTCCTGCCTGCCGACGGGATCCCGATGGCACCGATCCGCCGCCTTGCACCGCAGATCGTCGCGGTGGTCGCGCTCGGCGCGACCTGCGCCGCGCTGCACGACGTCCGGCCCGCGCGGGCCGCGGCACCGGCGACGCAGCGCCTGGCCGCCATCGAGCGACCCCACGACGTGTTCGTGCGGCCGACCCGCGGCTCGCCACGGCTGACGACCCTTCGCGCGCAGCGCCCGATCACCGCCGCGAGGACGGTGGTCCCCGTGGTCGGCGAGGCGCTCGACGAGCAGGGAGCCCGCTGGCTGCGCGTGATGCTGCCCGGTCGCCCGAACGGCTCGACCGGCTGGATCGTCGCCACCGCCACGCGGGCCACCCGGACGTCCTGGAGGCTGCGCGTGGACACGTCCGCCCGACGGGTCACCGTCCTGCGACGGGCGAAGCGCGTCCGCACGTTCCGCGCCGTGGTCGGCGCGCGCGCGACGCCGACGCCGCACGGGCGGTTCTTCGTCGAGGAGACGATCCGCCTCGGCCCGCGGCGCGTCGGGGCGCCGTTCGCGTTGGCGCTCAGCGCCCGCTCCAAGGTCCTGCAGCAGTTCGACGGAGGCCCCGGTCAGATCGCGCTCCACGGGCTGCGCAACGTCGGGGGCGTGCTCGGCACCGCCGCCTCGCACGGCTGCGTGCGCTTGAGCGCCCGGGCGATCAGCTGGCTCGCCGCGCGGATCGGGCCCGGCGTCCCGATCGACATCGTCCGCTGAGGCCGGCGGCGAGCGCCGCCGGCCGGACCGACGCCGTTCCCGGCGTCGCTCGGGCGTCCTCCGCGCTCGCCGGCCCGGTGGACGCCCCGATCCGCGACCTGACGGCTAGCGCAGGCCCTTGAACGTCGTCCAGGTCGACCGCACGCCGCCGTCGCGGGTCTGCAGGCCCGACTGCCACAGCTCGTCGGTCGAGGTGGGGTCCCGCAGCTGGTACCAGAGGAAGCTCCGGACCTTCTGCTTCTTGGCGACCGTCCAGGCCTTCTTCAGGTAGCTGCTGGCCTTCGACGTCGAGAGCTTGTCGCTGCCCGAGGTCTTGTAGGCGAACTCGGTCAGGTAGATCCGCTTCGCCGCCGCCGAGGGCAGCCGCTTCGTCCTGGCCGCCTTCCTCAGGTCGGCCTTGGCCCAGTCCAGGTTGGCGTGGACCCAGGCGTCGCGGCCGCGCTTGCTGCTCTTGCGGCTCGGGTCGGCCTGGAAGTCGTAGGTGTGCAGCGAGACGCCGTCCGCCTTGACCGCGTAGCTCGCCGTGCGGCCGCGGCCCTTCCAGCTCTTCGTCAGGCCGAGCGCCTCGCGGACGAACGCGCCCGGGTCGGCCGACTGGCCGTGGGGGTAGCTCTTCGACGTCGGGCGCGCGTACGGCAGCAGCTCGCCGAAGAGGACCTTGGCCGCCGGATCGACGGCCTTGATCTCCTCGTAGGCGATGTTGTGCAGCCGCCGGTAGAGGATCGCGCCGCCGCGCTGCGGGATGTGGCGGAACCAGTTGGGCTCGTTGATCGCCGAGTAGAAGCGGGCGACCGGGACGTCCTTGAGCGCCGTCGCCAGCGCGCGGATGTAGGCGCGGTAGGCGTCCTGCGAGATCTTGTCGGTGGCCTTCGGCCCCCTGCCCTTGCCGCGGGGGTTGAACGACGCGTCGCCCGAGATGTTCGGCGAGACCTCGATCGACCCGATGCCGGCGGCCGCGGCCTTGGTCGCGAACGCCTTGATCGCGGCCACCTGGGCCGGGTCCGGCGCCGAGGCCTGGCCGTCCCAGCGGGTGTTGAAGCGGACCAGGCCGACGTTGGCCTCCTGCGCGGCGGTCAGGAACGCCGGGGTCAGCCCCGGCTGGTTGACCGTCATCTCCTGGTCCTGCAGGCCCTTGGTGACGGCCGCCGAGGCGGGCAGGGCCGGCGCCAGGAAGGCGGCGGACGCGGCGGTGGTGGCCAGGGCGAGCGTGGCTCGGCTGCGAGTCATGGGGTCCTCGTCTGGTCGTTGGGGGACCGGATCCGGGCCGATCGGCGCGAGGCCGGCGGACCGCATCCGCGGGGCCGCACCGGCGAGCCCCGGCACGGGACCGCGTTCGGCGCCCGACGGGCGCAGGGGCGACGGCCAGGCACCATAGCGAGCACTCGTCGTCGCGCGTGCAGGTTCGCTGGCGTCGCTCGCCGACGGCGTCCGTCCGCGATCCCGCCCGTCCGTCCGGGCCGTCGCCCCGATCGCTGGCTGCCGCTCGGTCGAGGGGGCTAGCCTGGGGAGATGCCCTCCGAGTCACCCGCCGACGCGCACGCGTCGGCCGCCGTCGTCGCCGCCGACGCGCTCGGCGTCTTCGTCCGGGCGATGTCGGGCCTGGAGCAGGCGACGCCGGACAGCGCGACCTTCTGGGACCGGATGTGCGAGGCGGTCTGCGGCACCGTCCAGGTCGACCGCGCCGTGCTGCTGCTCTACGACGAGGGGCGTCGCCGCGTTCGGCCGGTCGGCACCTACCGCTTCGACGGCGACCAGATCCGACCCGAGGGCGTCGGGATCGAGGACGCCCCGCTCTCGCGGGTCGCGCTCGAGCAGGACCGCGTGATCGACACGCTCGACGACACCACGCGCGAGACCGCGGTCTCGCCCGACCTGGCCAACCTGCCGGAGGGCGACCTCGCCTACGTGCCGATCATCGCCGGGGGCTTCTGGTACGGCGTGATGATCGTCGAGCACAACAACGGCGAGCCGCTGCCGAGCGCCGATCGCGACGCGCTCTGGATCGCCGGCAAGGTGGTGGCGTTCGCCGCCGAGGCCCGCCGCGCGACCCGTGCCCAGGAGCACGCCCGGCAGCTGAGCGCCCGGCTGCTGCTGGCGCGCCAGGTCCACGAGCAGGTGATCCAGCGGCTGTTCGGGGTCGGGCTGGTGCTGGCGTCCTCCGAGCCGCTCGAGGGGGAGGGGCGCGAGCGGGCCCGGATGGAGGTCGAGGCCGCGCAGGCCGACCTGCGGCAGATGCTCCACGGCCCCGAGCTGCACGTCGCGCCGCCGACCGCGCTGCGGCTGTGGGAGGAGATCGAGCGGCTGCGGCGCGCCCACGACTCGATCGAGCTGCTGTCCGAGCTGGAGGAGGGCGTCGAGGTCCCGGAGCCGTTCGAGTCGCTCGCCCAGTCGGTCCTCGGCGAGGCAGTCCGCAACGCGCTCAAGCACGGGCGGCCGACCGTCCTCCACGTCACCCTTGCGCGCAAGGGCGAGGACGCGATCGCGATGACCGTCGACAGCGACGGCGCCGGCGAGGCGGACGGCTCGCGGACCGGCGGCAGCGGCGGCCTCGGGCTGCGGCTGGCGGCGGTCGAGGCGCTGCAGGCCGGCGGTCTGCTGGAGTTCGGGGCGCAGGGAGAGAACGGGTGGCGCGTGCGGTTGCTGCTGCCCGCCGAGCACGAGACCGAGGAGGGCGACGAGTGACGCGCGAAGTGGGACGCACGACGGTGCTGCTGGTCGACGACCACGACGTGGTGCACTGGGGGCTGCGGTCGCTGCTCTCCAGCCAGTCGTGGGTCGCGCGCTGCCTGAGCGCGCGCAACGGCCAGGAGGCGGTCGAGCTGGCCCGCCGCTACTCGCCGCACGTCGCGCTCGTCGACCTGTTCCTCGGGACCGAGTCCGGGGCCGAGCTGTGCGAGCGGCTGCGCGAGGCCGAGCCGCGGACGCGGGTGCTGCTGCTGTCGGGCGCCGGCCGGATCTCGGCCGCCGCGGCCAAGGCCGCCGGCGCGTCGGGCTTCGTCCCCAAGGACTGGCCGGCCGCCGACGTCTGCCGTGCCGTCCTGGCCGTCGCGTCGGGACGGACCGTCTTCGACGGCGCGGCGGCACCGGCGACCCCCGCCGGTCTCAGCCCGCGCGAGCGCGAGATCCTCGAGCTGATCGCGACCGGGGCGACCAACCCCGAGATCGCGCTCAAGCTGCACCTCTCGCCGCACACGGTCAAGGAGCACACCAGCTCGCTCTACCGCAAGCTCGAGGTTCGCAACCGCGCCGAGGCGGTCCAGGCCGCCAACCGGCTGGGGTTGAACTAGGGCTCCCGGTCGGCCGCCCGCCGATTCGGGACGCGAGGCGTCCCACGTCGCCACCCCGGCCGGCCACCAGCCACACCCAGCCCTACCCCACCCACCTCCGCACCACGACCCGCGGAGCGCTCCCCGGCACGGCCACGGCCCCGACGTGGTCGTCGGCGAGGGGCAGATCGACGACGGTCCAGTCGCCCTCGGCGGCGAGGGCCGGGGGGAGCGCCGTCGGGCGGTGGCCGGCCCGGGCGGGGGCGAGGTCGAGCTGGTCGAGCGGGACGCGGATCCCGCAGCCGACGCCCTTGAGGTAGGCCTCCTTGCGCGTCCATCCGCGCAGGAACTCGGCTGTCCGCCGCTCGGGTGGGAGCGCGTCGAGGCGCGCGCGCTCGGTGGCGGTCAGCGTCCCGTCGAGGACCTGGCGCCGGGCGGCCAGCGGCTCGACGTCGACGCCGACCTCGCAGCCCTCGGCGACGGCGATCGCCAGCAGGTCGCCGGCGTGGCTGAGGTTGAATCGGACGTCGGGGTCGCCCCCGCCCGCCAGCCGCGGCTTGCCGTCGGTCGCCACCGCCAGGGCGACCGTCGCGGGCGCCACGCCGAGCGACGACCCGAGCAGGCCCCGCAGCACCGTCCGGGTCCGCCCGTAGCGACGTCGCGCCCGCTCGCTCGTCAGGCCGCCGAGATGCTCCCGCTCGGCGACCGACAGGGTCGCGATCGCGACCGGTCCCGCATCGAGCGCGGCCAGCCACACGGTCACTTCACGGGACGGGGGATGGGCGCCGGCTTCGGGCATCGCTCGCTCGCGGTCACCGACCCGCGACGCGCGGGCCGGGCGACCTCCCGGCAGAGGCTGCCAGACCCCGACGGCGGCCGCCCACGGCCGGCCGCCGCGAGCATCCGCGGTGGACGTGCTGTCTGACGCTGCGACGGGTCTCGCGCGGCGATCCGCGACCGGTCGCGGATCGCCCCCCGGTGAGGGGGTGGCGGTCCGCGGCGGATGGCGGTCCGGCTCCGCGGCATGGCAGGCTGTCGTGTCGTGAGCGTCCCGACGGCCATCCTCCTCCCTGGGCAGGGCACCCCGATGGAGGGGGCCGGCGACGAGGTCGCGCGCCTGCGTCCCGACCTGCTCGAGGCCGTGATCGCGGCCGTCGGCGAGGACCCGTTCCCGCGCACCGGAGAGAGCACCCGCTTCGCCCAGCCGGCGATCGTGGCGTCGTCGCTGGCGCGCTACTCGGCCCTCGGCCTGCCGCGACCGGACGCGATCTTCGGCCACTCGCTCGGCGAGATCGTCGCGCTGGCGCTCGGTGGCGTCATCACCGAGGGCGAGGCGCTGCGCCTGGCCGCCGCCCGCGGCGCCGCGATGGCCGACGCCGACCCCGAGCGGATCGGCTCGATGGCCGCGCTGCGCAAGGGCGGGATCGAGGCCGCGCAGGAGCTGGCCGCCGCCCACGACCTCGTCGTCGCCTGCGACAACGCCCCCGGCCAGGTGATCCTCGCCGGGCGGATCGTCGACCTCGACGCCGCCGCCGAGACGGCGAAGGCCAGCGGCAACCGCGTCCGCCGGCTCGACGTCGCGGGCGCCTTCCACTCGCCGCTGATGGTCCCCGCGACCGCCGGCCTGCAGGCCGCGATCGACGGGATCGACTTCCGCCCGCCGCACACGCCGGTCTGGTCGGCGGTCACCGCCGCCCCGGCCACCGACCCGGCGCAGCACCTGATCGACGGCCTCACCAGCCCGGTCCTCTTCCGGCCCGGCCTGCTGGCGCTGCACGCGGCCGGGATCCGCCGCTTCGTCGACGTCGGACCGGGGGACGTGGTCGCCGGCCTGGCCCGCCGGACCTTCCCGGAGGCGGAGTTCGCGGGCGACGCCGCCGTCGTCGTCGAGGCCCCGAGCCCCGTCGGCGACGAGGTCGCGGCCGCGATCGGGGACGATGGCGCGCATGCCTGACGCTCCGACGCCGTCCGCCGCTCCCGCGGCCGCTCCCCCGCGGCCACTGCGAGTGGCCCCGCTCGGGATCGGCGCCGCGCTGCCCGAGGCGATCGTCACCTCGGCCGAGATCGAGCAGCGGCTCGGGCTCGAGCCGGACTGGCTCGTCTCCCGGACCCACATCAAGCAGCGCCACATCCTCGCCGACGACGAGAAGCTCACCGACTTCGCGCTGCTCGCCGCCGAGCGCGCGCTGGCCGACGCCGGGATCGACGGGGCCGAGGTCGACCTCGTGATCGGCGCCTGCCTGATCAGCGACGACATCGCGCCGTCGATGGCCGCGGTGGTCTCCTCGCGGCTCGGCGCCGGCCACGCGGCCAGCTTCGACGTCTCCTCCGGCTGCAGCGGCTTCGTCGCGTCGGTCGCGACCGCGACCGCGATGATCGAGTCCGGGCGCTTTCGGACGGTGCTGGTCGTGGCCGCCGAGGCGATGAGCCGCCTGACCAACCGCAGCGACAAGGCGACCGCCGGGCTGCTCGGCGACGGCGCCGGCGCGATCGTCCTGCAGGGCACCGACAGCGAGGGCGTGGGCCGCGTCGGCCGCTCGGTGATGGGCTCCGACGGCGCCAACGGCGGGACGGTCCGGGTCGCGACCGAGCACCCGTCGATCTACGACGACGGCGAGTTCGGCGCCGGGATCCCGTTCGCCGTCCAGATGAACGGCTTCGACACCTACAAGACGGCCGTCAAGCACTTCGAGGAGACCGTCCGCGAGACCGCCGCCGTCGAGGGCCTGGAGCTCGACGACATCGACCTGATCGTGCTCCACCAGGCCAACGGGCGGATCCTCGAGGCGGTCCGCAAGCGGCTGAAGCTGCCGGCCGAGCGGATGGCCAGCTCGGTCGAGACGCACGGCAACACGTCCGCCGCCTCGGTCGCGCTGGCGCTCGCCGACGCGCGCGCCGACGGCCGGGTCGTCCCCGGAACCCGCCTGCTGCTGGCCGGGTTCGGCAGCGGCCTGGCCTGGGCCGGGATCACGATGATCTGGGAGGGCCCCGCGAATGGCCGCTGAGCCCGGATCGACCCACCACCACGACCGCACGAGGCGATCGAGATAGCCCCCAAGCCCTTCACCTGGCCCCCCGCGAAGCCCGAGGACGGCTGCGCGCTCGTGACCGGCGCGTCCGGCGCGATCGGCTCGGCCACCGCCCGCGCGCTGGCCGCCGACGGCTGGCCGGTCGTCGTCCACTACGGGGGCAACGTCGAGAAGGCGGGCGCCGTCGTGGCGTCGATCGAGGAGGCCGGCGGCCGGGCCGTGGCGATCGGCGCCGACCTCGCCGACCCCAGCGCCCCCGAGCAGCTGCTGGCCGACGCCGTCGCGGCGCTCGGCCCGGTCCGGGTGCTGGTCAACAACGCCGGGATCACCCGCGACAACCTCGCGCTG
The DNA here is from genome assembly GCF_000240225.1 of Patulibacter medicamentivorans. Taxonomy (GTDB): domain Bacteria; phylum Actinomycetota; class Thermoleophilia; order Solirubrobacterales; family Solirubrobacteraceae; genus Patulibacter; species Patulibacter medicamentivorans. Next base: position 4,673 of record NZ_AGUD01000301.1, on the reverse strand, counting down.
CAGATCAGCGACGAGGACTGGCAGACGGTGATCGACGTCGACCTGAGCGCCGCCTTCCGGCTGCTGCGGGCCGCGCTGAGCCCGATGATCAGGGGCCGCTACGGCCGGATCGTCAACGTCTCCTCGATCATCGCCCTCAAGAACAACCCCGGACAGGCGAACTACGCGGCGGCCAAGGCCGGTCTGCTCGGCCTGACGCGGTCGGTCGCCTCCGAGGTCGCCCGCCGCAACGTGACCGTCAACGCGGTCGCGCCGGGCTTCATCGAGAGCGAGATGACCGACGGCCTGCTCGAGGACCTCGTCGGCCACATCCCCGCCCGCCGCGCCGGGCAGCCGGAGGAGGTCGCCGCCGCGATCCGCTTCCTGGCCTCGCCCGAGGCGTCCTACGTGACCGGCTCGACGCTGGTCGTCGACGGAGGGCTCGGCGCCTGACCGAGGCCACGGCGCACGCGTCACGGCGCCCGCCGCCGGCCCGCCGCGGAGGACCCCCCGGACGGCGGTACGCCGACCACGGGACCCCCCGGATGGCGGTACTCCGCCGCGAGCCCGGTGCCGGCCCGCCCGAGCCGCGTGTACCCCTTGCAGCACCCCGAACTTCTCGAATCGCACGCAACCAGACCGCAGGAGAACCACAACGTGTCCACCGTCACCCGTGAGGACGTCGAGGCGCTCGTCCTCAGCTCGCTCGAGGAGCTCGGGGCCGAGGCCGACGCCCTGAGCCCGACCGCCACCTTCGAGGACCTCGACGTCGACTCGCTCGACCTCGCCGAGCTGTCCCAGATCGTGGAGGAGAAGTACGCCGTCAAGCTGCAGGGCGAGGACGTCGCCAAGCTGCGCACGGTCGAGGACGCCGTCAACCTGATCGTCGAGCGCGCCGCACAGTGACCGCGGCTGCGATCACCGGGATCGGCGCCGTCACCCCGCTGGGGGTCGGCGTCGACGCGCTGTACGCCGGCTGGACCGGTGGTCGCAGCGGCATCGTCGACGGGCAGGGCGCCTGCCTGGACTTCGAGCCGACCGACTTCCTGACGCGCAAGGAGGCCCGCCGCGCCGACCGCTCGAGCCAGCTGCTGCTGGCGGCGGCCGACGAGGCGCTGGCCCAGGCCGGCTGGGGCGCCCCCGGCGACGAGCTGCCGTACGCGCCCGAGCGCGTCGGCTCGATCATCGGCTCGGGGATCGGCGGGTTCATCACCCTGACCGAGAACCACAAGGCGATGCTCGAGGGCCTGCCGGTCTCGCCGCTGGCGATCCCGCTGCTGATGGCCAACGGGCCGACCGGCCAGGTCGCCCTCCGGCGCGGCCTGCTCGGTCCCAGCTGGGGCACCGTCAGCGCCTGCGCCGCCGGCGCCCACGCGATCGCCTCGGCGCTGCGCGAGCTGCGGGCCGGGACGGTCGACGCGGTCGTCACCGGCGGCACCGAGGCGGCGCTCGTCGACCTCGCCCGCGCCGGATTCACCGCGATGACCGCGCTCTCGCCGACCGGCCAGTCGCGGCCGTTCCACGTCGACCGCGACGGCTTCGTGCTCGCCGAGGGCGGCGCCGCGCTGGTGCTCGAGGATCCCGAGAAGGCGAAGGCCCGCGGCGCCGAGATCCTCGGCTACGTGCTCGGCGCCGGCTCCTCGCAGGACGCGCACCACCTGAGCGCCCCGACGCCGGACGGCTCGGGCGCCTCGCGCGCCGTGACCCAGTCGCTGGCCGACGCCGGGATCGCCGCGACCGATGTCGACTACATCAACGCCCACGGCACCGGCACGCCGCTGAACGACCGGTCGGAGACCGGCGCGATGCACCTGGCCCTCGGGTCGCACATCACGCAGATCCCGATCTCGAGCCTGAAGTCCGCGATCGGCCACACGCTCGGCGCCGCCGGCGCCATCGAGGCCGTCGCGACCATCCGGGCGCTGCGCGATCGCGTGGCGCCGCCGACGCTGAACCTCGACCAGCCGGATCCGGAGCTGGATCTGCTGCACGTGCAGGGCGCCCCCGTGCCCCTGCGCGAGACGAACGGCCGGGCCCCGATCGCCCTGTCGACGTCGTTCGGGTTCGGCGGCCACAACGCCTGCATCGCCCTGGGGGGCAGCTGACCATGAGCGGACGCACCGGGATCCCCGCCATCTTCGAGCGCGACGGCGCAGGCGCATCGGTCGCCGATCGCGTCGCGCCCGGTGCCGTCCTGACGCCCCAGGAGCGCCTCGAGGCGCTCTGCGATCCGGGCTCGCTGCGCGTGATCCGGACCGCGGTGCGCTCGCCGGCGCTCGGCGAGCGGGCCAAGGCCGGCGACGGCGTCGTCGCGGGCCTCGGCACGGTCGGCGGCCGGCCGGTCGCCTGCTTCGCCGAGGACCAGACGCTGCTCGGCGGCAGCCTCGGCCAGCGCCACGCCGAGACGATCGTGCGGCTGCTGGAGATGGCCGAGGACGCCCGGATCCCGGTCGTCGGCTTCATCGCCTCGGCCGGCGCCCGGCTCCAGGAGGGGCTCGAGGCGCTCTCCGGCTACGGCCAGATCTTCGCCGCCCTGACCCGACTCTCGGGCCAGGTCCCGCTGATCTCGGTGATCTGCGGCACCTGCGCCGGCGGCGGCGCCTACGCCCCGGCGCTGACCGACATCACGATCATGACCCGTGACTCGGCGATGTTCCTCACCGGCCCCGGGGTCGTGCGCGAGGTCACCGGCGAGCAGATCTCCGCCGAGGACCTCGGCGGCGCCGAGGTCCAGGAGCAGAACGGCGTCTGCCACATGGTGGCCGACGACGACGGCGAGGCGATCGGGATGGCGCGCGAGCTGCTCGGCTTCCTGCCGCAGAGCTGCGACGAGGAGCCGCCGCGGGCCCGTCCGGTGCCGCCGCCGGCGTTCGACCCCTCGGCCTTCGTCCCCGACGAGCAGCGCAAGGCCTACGACGTCCGCGACGTCGCCTCGGCGATCGTCGACGGCGGCCGGCTGCTCGAGATCGCCCCGCGGTGGGCGCCGAGCGTCGTCTGCGCGTTCGCCCGGATCGACGGCCGCTCGGTCGGGATCGTCGCCAACCAGCCGAAGCAGATGGCGGGCACGCTCGACGCCGAGTCGGCGCAGAAGGCCGCCCGCTTCGTCCGCTGGTGCCACCTGTTCGGGGTGCCGCTGGCCGTCCTCGTCGACACGCCCGGCTTCCTGCCCGGCAGCGCGCAGGAGGGCGGCGCGGTGATCCGCCACGGCGCCAAGCTCGTCCACGCCTTCGCCGAGGCCGACGTCCCGAAGGTCACCGTCGTCGTCCGGAAGGCGTTCGGCGGGGCCCAGATCGCGATGAACAGCAAGGCCCTGGGCGCGACGCTGGTGCTCGCCTGGCCGAGCGCGCTGATCGGCGTGATGGGGGCAGAGCAGGCCGTCGGGATCACCGGCCGGCGCGAGATCGCCGCCGCCGACGATCCGGTCGCCAAGAAGGCCGAGCTGGCCGCCGAGTACGCCGCCGAGCACCTGACGGCCGAGGGCGCCGCGACGCTCGGCGTGGTCGACGAGGTGATCGACCCCGCCGCCACCCGCGACCGCCTGGTGTGGGCCTTCACGTCGCTGAGGCGCGCGCCGCGTCGCCAGCAGCGCGCCCGCAACATCCCGCTGTGATCCGTCGCTGCCCCAGCGGCGGCGGTCCGTCCGATCCCGACCCTCCGAGGCCCGCGTGAACGCTCCCGTGCCCTCCGGCCTGCTGGCCGGCCACCGCCTGCTGATCACCGGCGTGATCACCCGCGATTCGATCGCCTGGCACGTCGCCGCCCGCGCCCAGGAGGCGGGCGCCGAGGTCCTGCTGACCGGCTTCGGCCGGCCCCGCCGCCTGACCGAGCGGGCGGCCAAGCAGCTGCCGACCCCGGTCGACGTGCTCGAGCTGGACGTCAACAAGCCGGAGGACCTGGCGGCGGTCGCGGCCGAGATCGACGCCCGCTGGGACGGACGCCTCGACGGCGTGCTGCACGCGATCGCCTTCGCCCCCGAGGACGCGCTCGGCGGCAGCTTCCTGGAGACCCCGGCCGAGAGCGCCAAGACCGCGTTCGAGACCAGCGCCTTCTCGCTCAAGGCGCTGGCCGCGGCGCTGCTGCCGGCGCTCTCCAAGGCCGAGCACGGCGGCTCGGTCGTCGGCCTCGACTTCGACGGCCAGGTCGCCTGGCCGATCTACGACTGGATGGGCGTCGCCAAGGCGGCGCTGGAGGCGACCAGCCGCTACCTGGCGCGCTACGCAGGGCCGCAGGGCGTTCGCTCGAACCTGGTCTCGGCCGGACCGCTCGAGACGATCGCGGCCCGCGGGATCCCCGGCTTCAACACCCTCGCCGACGGCTGGAACGCCGGCGCTCCGCTGGGCTGGGACACCAGCGACCCGACGCCGACCGCCGACGCGATCCTGTTCCTGCTCTCGCCGCTCTCGCGCGCGATCACCGGCGAGGTGATCCACGTCGACGGCGGGGTCCACTCGGCGGGGCCGGTCGGCGCGGGCTGAGGGTTCGGGCGTCGGGCGTCGGGCGTCGGGCGGGGCGTCGGCTCGGCTCGGGGTGCGTGGCCCGCGGGGGTGGGTGCTCGGTCGCTCGCGCTCTCGGCTGGGGTGGCGTGCGTGGTCCGCGGGGGTGCGGTGCGCCCTCGATCGCTCGCGGCCAAGTGGGTTGGTGCTTCGGTTTGCGTGGTCTGGTTTGGCCGCGAATGGTGCGATCGAGGGCGCACC
>NZ_AGUD01000302.1 GCF_000240225.1 Patulibacter medicamentivorans | reverse complement strand
GCAGGCGGTAGAGCAGGTCGGCGGTGTTCGGGTACCCGGCCAGCGACGGCGGGGTGTTGGTGGTCGCCAGCGTGTGGACCTGGACGGTGTCGACGCCGCAGTCGGCGGCGAGCATCCGCCGGCTGGCGTCGACGATCGCCTGGCCGCGGGCACCGTCGTTGAGGTCGGCGCTGATCTTGATCACGCCGGCGAGCGTCAGGGTCGGAACCCCGGCGATCCCGGTCTCGGTGATCGCGACCGGCTTCCACGGCGGGATCCCGGCCATCATCATCTTCCAGCGCGTCAGCGCCAGCTCGACCATCGCCCCGTTGGCGAACGCGCTGTAGCTCGACGTGCCGCCGGCCTGGTCGGCGTAGTCGTGGAGGCCGATCGCGTCGACGTCGTCGAGGATCGTCGGGTCGGCGTCGCGCATCTGCGTCAGGTAGACGGAGTCCGGCACGGTCGCGTCGCCGCGGTCGTCGTACAGCGGGTACAGCCCGCCGGTCACGACCTTGACCGACCGATCGGGGCCCAGCTCGTCGAGCACCGAACGCACCAGCTGGGCGTACTCGGCCCCGTTCGGGTTGCCGCCGCACCAGCGGTAGGGGTGGTTCTGCTCGTTGCGCAGCTCGATGGTCGTCACCGGCAGCGCCGCGACGCCGGGATTCTCGGCCCACAGCGTCCCGCCGGGCCCGTAGCGGGCGACGAACGCCTTCGCGAACGCGCCGAAGTACTCGGGGTGATCGGGCATCCCGACCCCCTGGCCGCCGCGCCAGCAGCTCGACGGAACCTCGAACTTCGGCGTCCCGTCGAGGTCCGCCCACGTGCGCACGCCGCGCCGGGCCATCGCCAGCACCGAGCGGTCGTAGACGTTCCAGTCGTAGGAGTGCACCAGCGTGCCGTCGGCGTCGGTGGTCGGCGGGGTCCGCTCGATCCAGCCCCAGCCGACCGGGATCCGCAGCTCCTTCGCGCGCATCCCCGCGGCGGTGTCGATCAGCAGGTTCGATCGCGCCGGGTTGGCGTCGATGTCGGTGATGATCTGCTGGCCGTTGAGACCGATCCGCTCGGCCTGCGCGGTCGAGGCGCCGATGCCGAGCGTGGCTAGCAGGAGGAGTGCCGCGGAGACGGCTCGTGTTCGTAGACGTCGTCGCAGCGGGCGGTGGTGGCGTGAGATGGGGGCAGCGTAGGACATGCTGCTGCCATCGACGCCCCGGACTCCTGCCGATCAGGATCGATCCCTCGATTCGACGGACGTTGGGGTTGGCGCGGTGGACTACGGTCCATCGAACGTCGGTTCCACCGTCCAGCTGCGGTTGAGCACGGCCCCGTTCAGGTACGACTCCGGGCCAGGTGGCGCGCCGCCTCGTCGATGCCGCCGTCGCCGTGGAAGACCCGGTCGCCGGTCCAGATCGCCGGCGTCGTGCGGACGCCGCGCTCGATCGCGCGGGCGGTCGCCTGCTCCAGCGACGCGATCACCGGCTCCCGCCGCAGCGCCTGGCCGACGGCGCGGGGGTGCATCTCGGCCGCCGACGCCGAGATCAGCACGAACGCCTCGGTCGCCAGGTCGTGGCCCCCGGCGTACGCCTGGCGGAACGCGGGCAGGCTGAACGAGACGACCCGCCCGAGGCCCTTCGCGTACCAGGCGGCCCGCAGGGCGAGGGTGCTGTCGAAGGGGACCTCGACCGGCCAGCGGAGCGGCTGCAGGCCGCGCTCGGCGGCGACCCGGGCGATCCGCTCGCGGGCCGCCTGCTCGTCGGCCTCGCAGCGGAAGCCCTCCCAGGCGTGCGGCCCCGGCAGCCGGCCGGCGTCGATCGGCACCCATGGCGTGGCGACCGGCAGCGCGCGCATCACGCGCTCGGCGGCCAGGTAGCTGTCGGGGTCGCGGAAGTCGAAGTAGAACGCCGGCGGACCCTCGGGATCGGGCATCCCGTCGTCGCCGGGCGCCCCACCGCCGTGGTCGTCGCCGACGCGGCCGCCGCCGGCCGGCTGGCCGGCGTCGGAGGACGCCGGCCACGGGCGGACGGGGAGCCCCCCGCCCGGGCCGCCGGCGTCGTCCCGGTGCCGCTCGCCGCTCACCCGTGGATGAGCCAGCCGTCGGCGGCGCGGGCGGCCTCCATCACGGCCTCGCTGAGGGTCGGGTGGCCGTGGATCGTGCGAGCGACCTCGGCGTAGCCGCCCTCGAGCGCGCGGACGTTGACCAGCTCCTGGATCATCTCGGTCGCCTTGGCGCCCACGATGTGGCCGCCGAGCAACTCGCCGTACTTCTTCTCGCCGACGATCTTGATCGTGCCGGACTCGCCGTAGACGGTCGCGCCGCCGACCGCGCCGTAGGGGACCTTGCCGACGACGACGTCGTAGCCCTGCTCCTTGGCCTGGGCCTCGGTCAGGCCGAAGCTGCCGACGTTCGGCTGGCAGAAGGTCGCTCGCGGGATGTCGACGTAGCTGATCGGGTGGGTCTTCAGGCCGGCGGCGTCCTCGGCCGCGATCACGCCCTCGTCGGAGGACTTGTGCGCCAGCGCCGGACCGGGGACCAGGTCGCCGATCGCGTAGATGCCCTTGCGCGACGTCCGCAGCGCGCCGTCGACCTTGATCAGGCCGCTCTCCAGCAGCTCGATCCCGGCCGCCTCCAGGCCCAGGCCCTCGACGTCGGGGGCGCGGCCGGTCGCGATCACGAGCCAGTCGGCCTCGCCCTGCTGCTTCTCGCCGTCGCCCTTCTGGAACGTGAACGTCACGCCGGTGTCCGAGGTCTGCACGTCGGCGACCTTGGTCGAGACGTGGACGTCGATGCCCTGCTTCTTGAACTCGCGGTTGGCGACCCGCGAGATGTCGACGTCCTCGGACGGCAGCACCCGGTCGAGGAACTCGAACAGCTGCGTCCTGGCGCCCAGGCGGGCGTAGGCGGAGGCGATCTCGGTCCCCGACGCGCCGGCGCCGACGACGGCGATCGAGCCGGGCAGCGACTCCAGCGCCCAGGCATCCTCGGTCCCGATCACGCGGCCGCCGTACTCGACGCCGGGGATCGCGCGGCGGACCGATCCGGTCGCCAGCACCACGGCCTTGGACGCGGTGTGGACCTCGCCGCCCACCGACACGCCACCGTCGGCGGTCAGCGACGCGTCGCCCGCGATGTAGTCGACCTTGTTGTTCTTCAGCAGCCCCGCGACGCCGCCCGTCAGCTGGCCGATGACCTTCTGGCGCCGCTCCTGGATCGCGGCGAAGTCGACCTCGACCCCAGCGACGTTGAGTCCGAAGTCGCCGGCGTGCTGGACCTCGTGCAGGATGTCGGCGGACCGCAGGACCGCCTTGGCCGGGATGCACGCGTAGTTCAGGCAGCGACCACCGACGGTGTCGTTCTCCACCACCGCCGTCTTCAGGCCGAGCTGCGCGGCCCGGACCGCGGTCACGTAGCCGCCCGGTCCCGAACCGATGACGATCGCGTCGTACTGCGCCATGTGGTGTCTTCCCTGCTCGTTGCCGGTCCGCGCGGGGACCGGGTTGCTGTCGTCGTGGCGCGGCGGCCCGAGGGGCCTCCCGAGGGGGACGGGGGTCGCCGGTCGATCGAGCCTATAGGACCGCCTCGCGCGGGCCGTCGGCGCCGCGCAGCCTCCGCGCTAGGTCGAGGACTCGTGACGCAGCCGCTCGCTCTTCTGGACCCGGGCCATGACCTTGACCATCCGATAGAAGATCAGCCCGCTGACGATCGGCTGGCCGATCGCGATCGGCAGCAGCCAGGCCTTGGTCAGCGACATCAGGGCGATGAAGCCGATCACCACCGCCAGCGCGAGGATCGTCTGGGTGCCGAGGATCGCCCAGTAGCGCAGCTGCCAGGTGCCGGCCGCCGAGACCACGATCAGCGCGACCATCGCGAGGTTGCTGATCCGGGTGCCGGTCGCGTTGTCGCCGTCGGCGGCGATCGCGCTGTAGATCATGCCGGCCGCGATCACCAGCAGCCACAGCACCGCCCACGGCACGATCCGCGGCCGCTCGCCCGGCGCCAGCGGCTCGAGCTCCTCGCGGACCTTCTGGTTCTTCTCCTCCGCGCGGGCGTAGCCGCGGGTCATCGCCCCGCGCCCGCCCGCCGCGGGCGTGGCGCCGCCGCTGGGCTTCGCCGGCGCCGGCCCGTCCGCGACGGCGTCCGCCGACGGTCGCCGCGCGGC
>NZ_AGUD01000303.1 GCF_000240225.1 Patulibacter medicamentivorans | reverse complement strand
GCGCCGACGGCGCGAAGGGCGACACCGGCGCGACGGGCCCGATCGGCCCGGCCGGCCCCCAGGGCGACACCGGCGCGAAGGGCGACACCGGGGCGAAGGGCGACACCGGCGCGACCGGCCCCGCCGGCCCCGCGGGCCCCGCCGGCGGCGGGACGCTGGTCGACGGCAACGGCGTCACCCTCGGACGCGTCCTGAGCGCCGACCGAGGCGCCGCGACCGTCCTGACGTCTGCCGGCTACGAGGTCTCGATCCCGTACACCGGCGTCTTCCAGCCGGCGCAGATCTACTACACCGGGGCCTCCTGCACCGGCACCGCTTTCCTCAACGACGGCGGGATCGGAGTCGGCGCCAACGCCCGGGACGCGTTCGTGACCGGCAAGTGGCTCGTCTACTCGGGCTCGATGAGCACGCTGATGCGCCCGGCGACCGTCAGCGGCGGCGTCAGCAAGAACGAGGAGTTCACCTCGTCCACGATCGACAACCCGGGCTGCGGCAGCAGCGCGGGCCAGCGGTCGGGCTGGAAGCTGACGGCGATCAGCAACGCGGCCGCCGGGCTGCCGGACACGATCGCCAAGCCGGTCGAGATCCGCTGATCGCCCCGCTCCCGGGCCGCCGTCGCGACGGCGGCCCGGGAGCCTGGCGTCCGCTCGTGCGCGCCGCCGCGCTAGCGGGGCACCGCCGTCACGAGGATGTTGTCGCGGTAGTGGCCGCTGCGGCGGTCGAACGGCCCGCCGCAGGTGACCAGCACCAGCCTGCGGCTGCCCGTGCGGGTGAAGATGCCCACCGGCAGCCGCTCCTTCGCGACCCGCGTCACCGACGTCACGCGGTAGCGCTGCGTCCGGCCCCCGCCGCTGACCGTCACCGTGTCGCCGCGGCGGGCGCTCTTGAGGCGGAAGAACGCTCCGGCGCCGCGCTTCGCGCTGTCGACGTGGCCGGCCAGCAGCACCGTCCCGGCCTTCGAGGCAAGATCCGCGCCGTCGGCCCACCAGCCGGCGCGCTTGATGTCCTTGGGCACCGCCAGCGCTCCGGTCCCGAGGTCGATCGCGACCGCGCCGAGCGACGCGCGCACGCCGAGCCGATCGAGCCGGACCTGGGTCGGCGCGACCGCGCCGGGCGCTGCCGTGGCGCGGACCTCGGCGACCCGCTCGCCCTCTCCACGACCGGTCAGGATCAGCGGCCGGCCGAGCGACGTCTCGGCCTCCTCGGCGCAGGCGGTCTCGGTGCCGGTCACCGACTCCGACCCCGCGATCCGCTCGCGGTAGGTGTAGAAGCCGGCCTTCGCCAGGCGGACGCTCGGGGAGGAGACCTCGCCGTCGCCGGCCACGTCGACCGCGCCCTTCCAGTACGGGGTGCCGCCGCAGCGGATCTGCCCGCGCGAGGCGAAGGGGCCGAACAGCTCGACCTCGACCCGCGCCGGGGTCTGGCCCAGGCCGGTGACCTTGATCCGATCGGAGATCGAGCTGCCCGGCCGCGTCACGGCGCTCGAGACGACCGTCGTGACCTGCGGCTTGGCGCGGGCGATCGTCGTCTCGGCGGCCTCGCCGCACGCCGTCTGGACGCCGTCGTAGGCCGTGCTGCCGGTGATCGCCTCGCGGTAGGTGTAGTAGCCGGCCTTCTGCAGCTTGACCGGCGCGGTCCTGTAGCTGCCGTCGCCGTCGGCCGGGAACGTCCCGGTCCAGTACGGCGTGCCCTCGCAGCGGATCGCGTCGCGGGAGGGGAACGGACCCCACAGCTCGACGGCGACGTCGGCCCGCAGCTTGCCGAGACCGGTCACCACCGCGGTGTCGGTCACCTCGCTGCCGACGGCGGTGTCCTGGCTGCTGATCTGGGTCGTGATCTGCGGGTGGCCGCGGACGATCGTCGTCTCGGCCGCATCGCCGCAGGCCGTGTCGGTCACCCGCACGAACTCCGACCCGGTCAGCCGCTCCCGGTAGGTGTAGTAGCCCGGCACGCTCAGCTGGACCGGATCGGTGACGTACTGCCCGTCGGTGGCGGCGGCGAAGCTGCCCGACCAGACCGGCGGCCCGTCGCAGGTCAGCTTGTCGGCCGCCGGCAGCGGGCCGTAGAGGGCCGCCGCGACCGTCGCCGGCTGGCCGGAGAGCCCCTCGATCCAGACCGTGTCGGTGACCGACCCCGGCCCGTTCAGGAGCTGGTTGCTGATCTGCGTGTGGACGCGCGGCTGGACCTCGACCCGCAGCGACTCGCTCGGCTCGGCGCACGGCGTCGTGGTGCCGATCACGTCGTCGCTGCCGGGCACCACCAGCTGGTAGCCGTACCAGCCGGGCGCGCTCGGGGTGACCGGCGGCGTGATCGAGTCCCCGCCACCGGCGCGGTGGGTGACCTCGGCCGCCGGCGGGCCGTCGCAGCGGATCGCCGCCTGCGACGGAGCCGGACCGTAGAGGCGGACCGCGATCGGGGCGGACCAGCCGGCCGGAGCCCCGCTGATCGTGACCTTGTCGGTGCTCTGGGTGCCGAGCAGGACCGACGTCGGCGTGGCCGCGGTCGTGACCTTGATCCGGGCCGGTGCCACCGGCACCGCGCGCTCGGTGGCGACCGACGCGGTGGCCGGCACCACGAGCCGCTGCCCACTGCGGGCCGACGCGCCCCTGGTCGGCACGTAGAGGTCGGGCTCGGCGGCGGCCAGCCCGGTCGCCCTGGCGCTCAGGCGCAGCCCGCCCTTGGCGTCGCTAGGGGTCAGGGCCAGCCGCGCGACGCCGGTGCGCCCGGTGCTGATCGTGCGCGGCAGCCCCGTGGCGCCGGCCGATCCGGACAGGTCGACCGTCGCGTTGGGGACGACCGCGCCCGAGGACGCGAGCACCCGCACGGTCGGCTTGATCGCGGTGCCGACCGTCAGGCCCGACGACGGCAGGTCGACCTGGACGCGGTAGGGACCGGCGTAGCGGCGGGCGTCGCGGGCGATCCGCGCGTAGAGCGAGGAGACGCCGATCGCCTTCGGATCGACCTCGCCCGGCGCCCCGTCGTCCATCAGCCCGTGGACGTAGAGCATCACCGCCGCCTGCTGGTTCCTCTGACGCGAGCGGCCGAAGTTCCAGAGCGCGTAGGCCATCTGGCGCAGCTTGGCGGCCGAGATCGACTTGCGCTCCTTGCTCTTCAGGCCGGCGATCGGCCGCTTCTCGTAGGCGAACCGCTTGGACGGGTACCAGAACCGCAGGTCGATGCAGAACGCCCCGGCCGAGACCCCATCGATCGCGCCGCGGAAGTCGCCGAACCAGCGCGTGCCGTAGCGGTAGCGGTCGTACTTGCCGACGCCGGTCGTGCCGCAGGTGTTGCGGCCGCCGCTGGCGCAGGGATCGTGCTGGTTCGGTGGCTCGGCGGCCGACGCGGCCTGCGGCAGCGCGGCGAGCGAGATCAGGACGAGCAGCGGGGACAACCACAGCGGACGGCGCACACTCGGAGTGATACACGAGCCGGGCAGCCGTCGGAGCGATCCCGGTGACCATCTGGCCAGGGCCGGGCTTGGACGTTCGGCGGGGTGGCCGGCGACCAGCTCGTGGCTGGGGCCTCGCGTCGCTCCTGCCCGTGGGCGAACGGCACCGCGCGCCGCATCGTCCTATCGTCCGCGGGGCCATGAGCACGCAGACGGACTTCACCAACCTGTACGCGATCTACGCCTCGTTCAAGGCGGCGCGTGGGCACCGGCGAGTCCCCAACGACGCCCCCGAGGTCCGCGCCGAGCTGGCGGCCGAGGCCGAGGCCGCGCTGACCGGCGGCGACGCGATCCTCCGCGCCTCGTACTCGACGGTCGGCTTCCGGGCCGAGGCCGACGTGCTGCTGTGGCTGATCGGGCCGAGCGCCGACGCCCTGCAGGACGCCCTGGTGGCCTTCAACCGCACCCGCCTGGGCCAGGCGCTGGACCCGTGGTGGACCTCGATCGGCGTCCACCGCGAGGCCGAGTTCAACAAGGCCCACGTGCCGGCCTACCTGGAGGGCACGCCGGCCAAGAAGTACATCTCGGTCTACCCCTTCGTGCGCTCGCTGGAGTGGTACCTGCTGGACCCGGCCGAGCGCTCGCAGATGCTGCGCGAGCACGGGATGATGGCCGCCGGCTACAAGGACGTCCGCGCCAACACGATCAGCGCCTTCTCGCTCAACGACTACGAGTGGCTGCTGGCGTTCGAGGCCGACGAGCTGACCCGGATCGTCGACCTGATGCGCGACCTGCGCGGCGCCAAGGCCCGCGCGCACATGCGCGAGGAGCTGCCGTTCCTGGCCGGGATCCGGAAGCCGCTGGCCGACGTCGTCGCCGACCTGCCGTAGGACCGTCGGTGGATGTGAGGGGCACGTAGACCAAGGAGGTCGCGGCGCCCGAGCGAGAGCCGTACCCGGTACTGCCGAGCGACGGGCGTCGCGAGATCCGAAGCGTCTACGTGCCCCTCACGCCGCCGACAGCGCCATCGCCGCCAACGCGATCGCGTACGGCAGGGTCATGCAGAGGGCGACGCGTGCGCGCATGGCGGCAGTCTACCCGCGGGAGAACGGCAGCTCGGCCGTCAGCCAGCTGATCAGCTGGCCCGGGTTGCGGCTCTGGGTCCAGACCCTGCCCGGCCCGCGGAACTCGAAGACGAAGCCCTCGCCGCTCTTGGCCGACTGGATCAGGCCCGAGGCGACCTTGCGGAGCGAGAACTCGACCCCGTCCCCGTAGGCGACCATGTGGCCGGAGTCGACGATCACCGACTCGCCGGCGGCCAGCTCGACGACGTCGATCGCGCCGTAGGCGGCGACCACCAGCGGGCCTCGCCCCTCGGCCCGGACGAGGAACCCGCCCTCGCCGCCGACCAGGTTCTTGAAGCCGCCCCACTTGGCGTCGATCGTGACGCCCTCGTCGGCCGCCAGGTAGGCGCCGCGAGCCAGGTTGACCGCGCCGTCGACCTCGAGCACCACCAGGTCCCCGGGCAGCCGCGCCGCGACGTCGACCCAACCGCCCTGGGACGGCGCGGTGAAGGTGCTGACGAACAGCGACTCGCCGCCGAGGATCCCGCGCTTGAACGCGCCCTTGAGGCCGCCGCGCATCTTCGACTCGACCTCGACGCCGGCCGAGGTGGCCATCATCGCGCCGGACTCGGCGTTCATCGATTCGCCGCCGGCCAGCGTCAGGCGGGCGACGGCGAAGCTCGGGGCGTGGCGGGTGGTGACGTCCATGGCGCGGGACGCTACCCGAGGCCGCTCGCGGCCGGGTGAAGGTTCGAGGGTCGACGGCGTACCGTCCGGCCTGCCGCGGACAGCCGCGGCCGATCTCCGCTAAGCCCGCCCGGCGAGCGCGTCGTGGAGCACGTCGATCGACTGCTCCAGCTGCTCGATCGTGGCGTCGTCGACCTTGGCGATCCCGACCCGCCCGTTGAGCCAGGCGTTGATCTCGCGGTGGGACGCCCGGCGGCTGCGACCCAGCTCGGCGACCAGCCGGTGACGGGTGTCGCGCAGCCGCTGGCGCTGCTGCCAGAGCGGGACGTCCTGGACCGCCGGCGGGGCCGCCACGCCGCCGCCGTTCGCCGGCAGCGCGGCCGGCGCCCCGAACGCCGCGGAGGGGGCCGTCATCACCGGCTCCGGGTCCTTGATCGGGGTCGCCCCGCCGAACAGGTCCAGCTGGGCGGCCGGCGCCATGTCCGCCTCGAGCGCCTGCCACTCCGGCGCCAGGCCCGCCTCGTCCTCGGTCTTGTTGGCCTGCTCGAGCGCGCCGTCGTCGAGCATCGCGTCGGGATCGACGTCCTCCTTGCGCCGCAGCAGCGGCACCAGCTCGCGGTCGATCTCGGCCGCGTGGGCCCGCAGCGTCGGCTCGGCCGGCAGGTAGAGCCACGAGCTCTCGATCGGCCGCCCGGGGACGGTGCGCACGAAGCGCCCGACGATCTGGCGGAAGATCATCGCCGTCTTGGCGGTGGTCGCGTAGACGCCGACCCGCAGCCGCGGGATGTCGACGCCCTCGCTGACCATGTTGACGGCGACGATCCAGGGCTCGGTCGAGTCGGTGAACCTCGCCAGCCGATCGTGGGCCTGGGTGTCGGTGTGCATCACCACCACCGGCGGCGAGCCGGTGATCCGGTGCAGGACCGCCGACACCGCCCGCGCGTGATCGCTGTCGGCCGTGACCACCAGGCCGCCCGCGTCCGGATGGCTCGACTCGCGCAGCCCCGTCAGCCGTCGATGGGCGTCGCCGAGGATCTTCGGGAGCGCGCCGGCCAGCTCGGTCGAGATCGCGGTCCGGTAGCGCTTGGCGCGCTGGTCGCTGGCCACCTGGTCGGCGAACGAGCCCTCGACCGTCTCCTCGCCCACCCGCCACGACATCGCGCCGTCGAAGGGGATGAAGGTGACCGGACGGCAGACCGCGTCGCGGACGGCGTCGGCGTAGCCGTAGGCGTAGTCGGGCTGGGCGACGCCGTCGGCGTCGTAGTCGACGCCGGGGATCGGGGTCGCGTCGGAGCGGAACGGCGTGCCCGAAAGCAGCAGCCAGCGCTTGGCGCGACCGAGCGCGAGCGAGAAGCCCTGGCCCCAGGCCAGCTCCTCGCCCAGGTGGTGCGCCTCGTCGGCGATCACCAGCGTGCTCTCCAGGCACTGCGCCGCCCAGCGCTCGGCCGACTGGGCCACGCGCGCGTAGGTGACGGCGACGCCGTGGAAGCCGGCGGGCGGCGTCAGCTCGGTCGCGTCCGGCGCCAGGTTGACCCCGAGCCGGGCCGCCGCGGCCGCCCACTGGCGGGTCAGCGGGGCGGTCGGGCAGATCAGCGCGATCCGGTCCGCCTTGCGGGCGTAGAGCAGCCGCACCGCCTGCTCCAGCGCCGGCCGGGTCTTGCCCGCGCCCGGGGCCGCGGCGACCAGGAAGGTGCCCGACTCCCAGGCCTCCATCTTGGCCAGGGCCTGCTGCTGCCACAGGCGAAGGGTGGGAGTGGCGGTGGGTGCGGACACGCGGGGTCGGGAGCCTGCCAGAGACGGCGTCGGAGCTCTGTGACGGAGAGCTCGGGGCGACGCCAGATCTTGCGGAACGGGCCGGACGGACGGGGCCCCTCGCGAGCGGCCGCCGCACGTCCTCCCTGCACCTGCCGGGGTTCGCCGTCGCGCCGCCGGCCGCCGGCCGCCGCGTCGTCGCCGCGTCGTCGCGATCTCGGGGAGGACTTCGGGTTGCGCCGTGGCGCGCTCCCGCTAGGGTCCGGCTCATGGTCGTCGTGATCGTGATCCTCGTCCTCGTCGCCATCGGCGTGGCGATCGGGCTCTGGTGGTCCAGGAACCGCCAGCAGCGGCCGGCGCCGCTGGCCGCCCCGGTCGACCCGCTGGCCGAGGGCCGCGGCGGCCCCCTGGAGGGGCTCGGCGTCGGCGCCGTCGTCGCCTTCGGCGGCCACGACTACGTCGTCCGCGGCGAGATCCGCTTCGACGAGGACGGCTACGTCTGGTCGGAGTACCACCTGGACGCCGGCGGCGACGAGCGCACCTGGCTGTCGGTCGACCTCTCCGACGGCACCGACGTGGCGCTCTGGCGGCCCGCCGAGGACGCCGGGGAGCTGGAGCCCTCGGGCCCGGTCACCCACGGCGGGCGGACCTACAAGAAGGTCGAGTCCGGCAAGGCCCGCTTCACCTCGACCGGCACCACCGGCGTCCCCGACAGCGGGGCGGCCTGGTACGTCGACTACAAGGCCGAGGGCGGCAAGCGGCTGGGCTTCGAGCGCTGGTCGCAGGAGGGCTCGTGGGAGGTCTCGACCGGCGAGGTCGTCCCCGCCCACCTGCTGGAGATCTACCCGGCCGGCCGGTCGAGCGGAGCGGGCGCGTGAGCGACCCCGTCGCCGGAGCGCCGACCCCGGACGGCGGCCCCGTGGCGGCCGCCCGGACCGCGATGGAGGCCGCCCGCGAGGCGACCGGCGCGGCGATCACCGCCCGTGCCCAGGCGCTCGCCGAGGCCGCGCGGCTGCGGGAGCGCTCGCAGGCCGCCGGCGGCCTCGCCGAGCTGACGAGCAGCGCCAACGCCCACGACGCGCGCGCCGCGCGGCTGGACGCCCGGATCGACCAGCTGCGCGATCTCGCCCACCGCGCCGAGGTCGCCTACGAGGCCCTGCGCGCGGACCGCGGCGACGCCGACGATCAGCCGGCGCCGAGCGCACCGGCCGCCTGACCGTGCTGCTGGACCTGGACGTCCCGTTCCGCGACGCGTCAGCCGGCGACCTCGCCTGGTCGCTGCTTGCCGGCGCGGCCGCTCCCGACGCGCTGGCGTCGCTCGACGTCGGGACCGGCGCGCTGGCGGTGCGGCTGCACGTGCTCGGGGCCTCGCACGCGGTCGAGCTGCGGATCGGCGAGCGACGCCTGACCGAGGTCGTCGCCTGCGGCGCGCCCGAGGGCCGACCGCTGGGCGACGCGCCGTCGGCGATCGAGCGGGACGGCCTGCGCTACCGCTTCCACGCCACCGTCGACGCGCCCGGAGGCGCCGCGGTGCTCGCGCTCGGCGAGGAGCTGCGAGCGATCTGCGAGGGGCGGCCCGACGCGCTGGCGGCCGCGTTCCCCGGAACGTCCGGGGCGCTGACCGCGCTGCGGCCGACCGTCGACGGCGACCCGTCGCGCGACCGCGACGCCGGCGACCACGCCGCGCACGGCCCGACCGCCGGCTGGCAGACCTGGCACCTGTACCCGGAGCGCGGCGAGGTCGTCCGCACCCGCACCTCGGTCGCCGTCGTGTCGGGCCCGCCGACCGCGGCCGCCGGCGAGGTGCGCGTCCCGGTCCTGCGCGGAGCGAGCCGATGAGCGCCACCGGCAAGTCGACCACCGCGCTGGTGATCGGCGCGATCGTGGCCGTCGTGGCGCTGGTCGTGCTGGTCGGGACGCTGTCGTCCTGCGGATCCTCGGTCAAGGGCTACGTCAAGGACCACTACTCGCACGTCGGCAAGCGCAACGGCGCCGAGCTGTACCGCAGCGACAAGCGGGTCGAGAAGGTCGTCTCCGAGATCACCGACGCCTGGAAGCCCGCCGACCGCCTGACCGATCCGGGCGGGGTCTTCCTGCGCTACTCGGACACCTTCGTCGCGGTCCGCCCGCGATCCGGGGGCGGCACCGACATCGAGATCGACGATCCCGAGCGCGGCTACGCCCACTGGTACCCGTTCGTCGGCGGCTGGTTCGGGACCTACTCCGGTCGCGCCGAGGGCTTCCGCGGCGGTGGCCCGGGGAGTGGCAAGTGAGCGCGGGGCCAACCTCGACGTCGCGCTCGTGGGCGGCCGCATGGCTTCTCACGGCCGCCCTCGCGATGGTCCTCCTGGCGCTCGGGCCCTCGGCCGCGGCCCAGGCCCAGGCCCAGAGCACCAAGCAGACCAGTGGCAGCGACCAGATCGACGTGGCCCTCCCTGCGACGACCACGCCCGAGATCACCGCCGCCCAGGCCGGCGACGGCGTCCTGCTGGCCGCCGCCGACCGGGTCGAGCTGGCCTCGAGCCTGGCCGAGGCGACCAGCGAGAGCGGCGTCTGCTTCGGCTACGTGGTCCAGCTGTCCGACTCCGGCGTGCCCCAGCAGGACGCGGTCTCCAGCGCGGGCCCGAACCAGCGCGCCGCCACCGGCCCCAGCTGCCCCAAGGGCGCGATCGAGCTGCAGGTCTCGCTGACCTACACCTGCGGCTCCTGCGAATCCGAGGACTCGGCCTCGTGGAGCGTCGTCTCGACCGTCCCCGGGCTCTCCAGCGGCACCGTCAGGTCGCGACTCGTGCAGCTCTCGCCGCTGTCCTCCGGCGACCTGCTCGGCAACGACGACGACAAGGCCCTGCGCGACGCCACCGCGGCGCTGCCGCTGACGCTCGACGACGCGGTCCCGGCCGAGCCGGCGAAGCAGGAGGCCGCGCCGGGCGGCGACCACCTGACCGGCAAGCCCGGCTCCGACTGGCTGCGGGCCAACGGCATCGGGATGGCCGTGTCGATCGTGGTGCTGCTGATCGCGCTCGCCACCGTCTTCTGCGCCTGGCGGATCCGCCGCGCCCAGCGGACCGCGCCGCGCCGCAGCGCCAACGGCCGCTTCGCCGCCGCGCCCGCGCGCCCCGCGACCCCCGCGACGGCGACATCGGACGCGCCCGCCGCCGACGCCCCGCCCACCGGCGGGCCGCCGTCCGACGCCTCGTCGGACGCCCCGCCCACGGACGAGCCGCCGTCCTCCCCGACCCCACCCACCGCCTGATGACCGACACGCTCAACGACCTGCTCACCGGCATCGGCTCCGCCGCGGCCTACTCCGCCGTCGGCCTGCTGGTCCTCGTGGCCGGGTTCGTCACGGTCGACCTGGCGACGCCGGGCAACCTGCGCCGGCAGATCTGGGAGGACAAGAACAAGGACCTGACGGCGGTCCTCGCCTCGGGCCTGATCGCCAACACGGCGACGATCGTGGTCGCGATCCTGTCCTCGAACGACGAGCTGGACAAGGGCCTGGTCGACGCCGCCGGCTACGGCCTGCTCGGGGTGATCCTGATCGGGCTGGTGTTCAAGGTCGTCGACCTGCTGACGCCGGGGGACCTCGGCGCGATGGTCGCCGACGACGATCATCATCCGGCGGTGTGGATCACCGTCGTCACGCACCTGGCGGTCGGCGCGATCGTCGCCGCCTCGATCTCGTGAGTCCGCGCCTGGATCCACCGATGATCGGTTGAGCGTCGGTGTGGAGGACCAAGACCGTGGCGGGGCGACACCTGAGGTGGGGTCCTCCCCATCGATGGTGTCGGATCGACACGGTCGCCGGTCATCCGCGGCGACGCGACCCGAGGATCGGTGGATCCAGGCGCAGCGGCGCCCGACGCGCCGCCCGTCCCACCCGGCCGGTGGCGCCGCGATGAAGCGCGGAGCCCGCGCCCTGCTGCTCGGCGCCGCCGGCGCCTGCGCCGCCTGCGCGCTGATCTACGAGCTGGCGCTGGTCGCCCTCGGCGGCGTCCTGGTCGGCTCGTCGGTGACCCAGACCTCGCTGGTCGTCTCGCTGTTCGTGTTCGCGCTCGGGCTCGGCGCCCTCGCCGCCAAGCCGCTGCTGTCGCGGCCGCTCGGCGCGTTCGTGGTGATCGAGACCGGGGTCGCGGTGGCCGGCGGCTTCTCGGTCCTCGTCTGCTACGCCGCGTTCGCCTACGCCGGCATCTACACGCCGGCGGTGGTCCTGATGTCGCTCGTGTGCGGGACCCTGGTCGGGGCCGAGCTGCCGCTGTTGATGGAGCTGCTGCAGCGCGTCCGACGGCAGGCCGCGGCACGCGCCGTCGCCGACCTCACGGCCGCCGACTACATCGGCGCGCTGGTCGGCGGGCTGGCGTTCCCGTTCGTGCTGCTGCCGCTGCTCGGCCAGCTGCGGGGCGCGCTCGCGGCCGGGCTGCTGAACCTGGTCTGCGCGGCGGTGATCGTGCTGGTCGTCTTCCGCGGCGACCTCTCGCGGCGGCACCGCGGCGGCGCGATCGCCGTGCTGACGCTCGGCGCGGTGGCGGTCGGGGCCGGCCTCGGCTACGCGGGCCGGTTCGAGGTCTCGGCCCGCCAGCAGCTCTACGACGACCCGATCGTGGTCAGCGAGCGCACGCCCTACCAGGAGATCGACATCACCGAGAGCGCGACCTTCTCGGGCACCAAGGACGTGCGGCTGTTCCTCAACGGCGACCTGCAGCTGTCGAGCCGCGACGAGTACCGCTACCACGAGGCGCTCGTCCACCCGGCGATCGGCGCCGCCACGGCGGGCGCCGGTCCGGGGACGCGGGCGCGCGGGCCCCGGCGGGTCCTGGTGCTCGGTGGCGGCGACGGGATGGCGGTCCGCGAGATCCTGCGCCACCCGGGCGTCGAGCGGGTGCAGCTGGTCGACCTGGACCCGGCGATGACGCGCCTGGCCCGCCGCGATCCACGGCTGCGGAGGCTGAACCACGGCGCCCTCGACGACCGCCGGGTGACGGTCGCCAACGCCGACGCCTTCACCTGGATCCGCAAGCTCGACGGCGCCGACGCCCGCAGCTGGGACGTGATCGTGCTCGACTTCCCGGACCCCGACGACCAGGGCCTGGCGCGGCTGTACAGCGCCGAGCTCTACGGGATGGTGCGGACGCGAGCGCTGGCGCCGGGCGGGGTGATGGTCGTGCAGTCCGGCTCGCCGTACTTCGCGCCCGACGCGTTCTGGTCGGTCGGCAGGACGCTCGAGCTGGCGGGCTGGCGCGGGCGTCCCTACCACGTCGACGTGCCGACCTTCGGCGACTGGGGCTTCTGGCTCGCGGCCCCGGCCGCGGTCCGCCGCAGCCCCCCGCCGCTGACCCTCGCCGGCGCCCCGCGCGGACTGCGCTTCCTGACCCCCGACGTGCTGCGGGCCGCGGCGACCTTTGCGCCCGACCGCGGTCCGCGAGACGTCCGCCCCACGACCCTCGACCGGCCGGCGATCCTCGACTACACGCGGAAGGGCTGGGCGGACTACTAGCGGGGTGGCGGCTCGTCGGGGGTGATCGGCCGGTGGGCGGTGCGTTGGTGACTCAGCGGCGAGACCGAGTGGCGTCAGGTTTCCGCCGTACCCGTGCGGTGGCGTCATCTCACCTCGCTGGGCGGGGCGAGATGACGCCACTGCATGAGGGGGCGGGTGAATTGACGCCACTCGGCCCGCTCCCCGCCCAACGCCCGCGCTCCCGATCGCGGATCAGCCGTCCTCAGGCGGCTTCCGGCCGTCGCACCAGCCGCGGCCGCGCCCCCGGATGGTCGTCGGGCAGGTGCGACCCGGCCCCGAGCAGCTGCTCGCGCAGGGTTCCGCGGCGCGGCTCGCTCGGGACCCGGCCGCGCCGGCGCAGCTCGGGGACGACCTGCTCGGCGAACTCGCGGACGCTCTGCTCGCGGACCATGTAGGCGATGTTGAAGCCGTCGACGCCGGCGTCCTCGACGTAGCGGTCGAGGACGTCGGCAACCTGCTCGGGGGTGCCGACGGTGACGTTGCCCTCGCCGCCGAAGGCGTACATCCGCAGCAGGTCGCGGACCGTGAAGCGACGCCCCTCGGCCGCCTGCCGCCGCTTCAGGTAGTCGCCGGTGTGCTGGCTGCTCGATCCCTCGACGACCAGGGTGCTCAGGTCCAGCGGCTCCTCGAGGTCGCGCCCGCGGACGTCGATCCCCGCCCACTGGTGGAGGATCACCACCGCCGACTGCTCGTCGTGGTGGTCGACGTAGTCCTCGTAGCGGCGCCGGGCCTCCTCCTCGGTCCCGCCGAGCACCGGGATGATCCGCGGCAGGAACCGCAGCCGCGACCCGTCGCGACCGAGTGCGTCGGCCCGCCGGCGGACGTCGGCCACCAGGTACCCGGTCTCCTCGATCGAGTTGGCGTTCAGGTAGACGCACTCGGCGTGGGTCGCGGCGAAGCGGCGGCCGCGATCCGACGAGCCGGCCTGGAAGAGCACCGGCGTGCGCTGCGGCGACGGCTCCGACAGGTGCGGGGCGCGGAGCGTGAACCACTCCCCCGCGTGGTCGACCTCGTGGACCCGGTCGGGATCGACGTAGATCCCGCGGGCCGGGTCGCGGACGACCGCGCCGTCCTCCCAGCTGCCGTTCCAGAGCGCGTAGGCGACCTCGAGGAACGCGTCGCCGCGGTCGTAGCGGGCGTCGTGCGGCAGCTGGTCGTCGAGCCCGTGGTTGATCGCGGCGCTGCGGACGTTGCTGGCGACGACGTTCCACCCGATCCGGCCGTCGGTCAGGTGGTCCAGCGTCGTGAACTTGCGCGCCAGCGGGTAGGGATGGTCGTAGCTGATCGACGAGGTGACGGTGAAGCCCAGGTGCTCGGTCACGGCCGCCATCAGCGGGATCAGGTACGCCGGGTCGAGCCGCGGGACGCCGCCGCTGCGCAGGTGGTGGTCGCGGGCCTCGGGGGTGTCCGCGCGCAGGGCCGGCGTGTCGGCGAAGAAGATCGCGTCGAAGCCCCCGGACTCCAGCGTCCGCGCGAGGTCCTCCCAGTAGCGGACGTCCTCGTTCAGCCCGGGGCGGAAGTCGGGGTGGTTCCAGAGCCCGCTGTCGGCGGCCGGGCCGCCCTGCTCGACGAGGGTCAGGTGGATCTGCTTGGTCATCGTCCGGCTCCTCGGGCCGCGGTCGCCGCGTCGGACCGCTCGCGCCGCCAGGCGACGTCCTGCGCGATCGCGCGGCCGGGGTGGTCGTCGCGCAGGTGGGGGCCGTCGCCGCCGAGCTTCTCGCGCAGCGTCCCGGGCGCGTAGTCGCGCTGGACCAGCCCCCGCCGCTGCAGCTCGGGGACGACGTGCTCGGCGAACGCCGCGATCGTGCCCGGCTGGATGATCGAGGCGATGTTGAAGCCGTCGACGCCGGTCGCCTCGACGTACTGCTCGATCTCGTCGGCGATCGCCGACGGGCCGCCGATCGTCAGCGCGCTGGTCCCGAACGCGAAGACGCTGGCCAGCTCGTCGACCGACCAGCCGCCGCCGGGCCGGGTCCGGCGCAGCGACTCGATCAGCCCGCGCTGGTCGGCCCTCTCGACGAAGGCCAGCAGCCGGTCCTCGCCGACCTCGGCGAAGTCGAGGCCGGTCCAGGCGCCGAGCAGGGTGAAGATCCCCTCGGTCGAGGAGTAGCGCAGGAAGTCCGCGTAGCGCTCCCGGGCCTCCTCGTCGC
Organism: Patulibacter medicamentivorans; assembly: GCF_000240225.1. GTDB lineage: Bacteria > Actinomycetota > Thermoleophilia > Solirubrobacterales > Solirubrobacteraceae > Patulibacter > Patulibacter medicamentivorans. Next base: position 32,786 of record NZ_AGUD01000303.1, on the reverse strand, counting down.
TGGCGGCCGCGATCGGCGTCAGCTTCGGGAAGAAGAGCACCGACGCCGGGTCGCGCCCGTGCCGCTCGGCCCGCTGGCGGATGTCGTCGACGATGAACTTCGTGGCCTTCGCCGTCGGGGTGTTGAGGAAGATCGCCTCGGCGTGGGTGGCCGCGAACTCGCGCCCCCGCTCCGACGATCCGGCCTGGAACAGGAACGGCGTCCGCTGCGGCGTCGGGCCGATCAGGTGCGGCCCCGGGACCTGGAACCAGGGTCCGACGTGGTCGACGTCGTGGACCTTTGCCGGGTCGCTGTGGACCCGGCCCGGCTTGTCGAGCACGACCGCGTCGTCCTCCCACGAGGACTCCCACAGCTTGTAGGCGGCGGCGAGGAAGTCGTCGCCGCGGTCGTAGCGCTCCTGGGCCGGGACCTCGTCGGCGTAGCCGTGGGCGCGGGCGGCGCTGGCCAGGTTCGAGGTGACGACGTTCCACCCCACCCGCCCGCCGGTCAGGACGTCGAGCGTCGAGAGCCGGCGGGCGACCGGATACGGCTGGTCGTAGGTGGTCGAGACGGTGACGGCGAACCCGAGGTGCTCGGTGACCGCCGCCATCGCCGGGATCAGGTAGGTGGGGTCGTTCAGCGGGACCTGGATCGCCTGCCGCAGCGCCGGCGCGGCGCTGCCCTGGTGGACGTCGTAGAGCCCGAGCATGTCGGCGAAGAAGATCGCGTCGAAGCGCGCGTCCTCCAGCGTCCGGGCCAGCGAGCGCCAGTGGCCCAGCGACGTGTACTCGTGGGCCCGCTCGTCGGGGTGCGCCCAGAGCCCGGGCGAGACCGTCGGGCCGTTGACCGTGACCGCGTTGAGCCGGATCCGGCCGCTCATCGCTTCGGCAGGTAGTCGGTGGTGAACGCCTTGGCCACGTCCGCCGGCTTCGAGATCGCGCCGGCCTTCAGCAGCAGGTCGGCCGTCGCCTGCCAGCGCGCGGCCGTCGTCCAGCCGAAGCCGTGGGTCGTCGCGTCGCCGGTCCAGATGAACGGCTTCTGGGCCTCGCCCTCGGCGTTCAGGTCCTCGATCGTCCGGCCCTTGGCGTTCTTGGCCAGCACCTCGCTGACCTGAGCGACGTGGTCCCGGTAGTAGGTCCAGCCCTCGACGGTCGCGGCGACCACGTCGCGGACGACGTCGGGGTGGTCGCGGATCTCCTTCTCGGTGGTGAAGAGGACGCTGCCGTAGCCGGTCCCCTCCGGGTTCTCGAGGACGGCGACGTCGACGCCCTGGGCCTTCAGCTGCGCCGGGCTCGAGGTGACGTAGCCCTGGGCGACGGCGCGCTGGTCCTTGGCGAACGGAGCGTAGGAGCCCGCGAACTGGCGGTCCTTGACGTCGTCCAGGCCGTAGTGCTTCTTCTGCCACTGCCAGACCGGCGAGCCGATCTGGGTGTAGACGGTGCGGCCGTTGAGGTCGCGGTAGCTCTCGACGTCCTGGCCCTGGTGGTACAGCAGGACCGCCGGGCTCTTCTGCAGGGTGGCCGCGAGCGCGACGATCGGGACGCCCTTGTCGCGCGCCTGGAGGATGTTCTCGGCGGTCTCGAGCCCGAACTGGGCCTTGCCGCCGCCGACGATCTGGATCGAGGTCGCCTGGGCGCTGCCCGGCTGGATCGTCACGTCGAGCTTGCGATCGCGGTAGAAGCCCTCGGCCTGGGCGGCGTACGGGCCACCGCTGGACGGCTGCGCGAACCAGTCGAGGGCGAGCGTCGTGGAGCGGGTGCCCCCGTCGGCTGAGCCGCCGTCGTCGCTGCCGCACGCGACGAGGCCGAGGGTGGCCCCGACGGCCAGCAGGAGGGGCAGGATGCGGTGCTTCATGGAGGTCCTTCCGGGAGGGGTCGGGTGCGCGCGGACCGCGTCCGCGGCGGGGTGCGTCGGGCGGGGGCTCATCGCTCCACCCGCATCTCCGACTCGTGCCACGAGCCGAGCAGCAGGCGCGAGAGGCCGTTGACGAGCTGGAAGAAGGCGATGCCGAGGATCGACGCGGCGATCCCGGCGGCGAACAGGTACGGCGTCTCCAGGCGGATCGCGGACTGGGTGATCGCGAACCCGAGCCCGGCCTCGCCGTTGCCGATCCCGGCGATGTACTCGCCGACGATCGCGCCGACGACGGCGAGCGTGCTGGAGACCCGCAGGCCGGAGACGACGTAGGGCAGCGCGGCCGGGATCCGCAGCCGCCACATGGTCTGCCAGCGGCCGGCGTCGTAGAGCGCGAAGAGGTCGGTCAGCCGGTGGTCGGTCGCTCGCAGCCCCGTGAGGGTGCTGGAGAGGACCGGGAAGAAGCCCATGATCGCGGCGATCACGACCACCGAGGTGATCGAGGCGCCAAACCAGATCACGATCAGCGGCGCGGTCGCCACCACCGGGATCGTCTGGAGCACGATCGCGTAGGGGTAGACGCTGCGCTCGATCGTCCGCGAGCTGGCCAGGCCGATCGCCCCGAGGATCCCGAGCGCGCCGCTGACGACGAACGCCGTGACCGCCTCGCGGGTGGTCGTCAGCAGCGACGTCAGCAGGTCGGGCGCGTTGTCGCGGGCCGCGGAGGCGACGTCGGTCGGGCTCGGCACCAGGTACCTCGGCACGTCGCCCCAGCGCGTGATCGCCTGCCAGGCCAGCAGCACCACGACGAGCACGACCAGTGGCGGCAGCGCCCGGCGGACGCCGCGCAGGGCGGCGTCGAGGATCGCGGTCGGCCGTCGCCGGGGCGCTGCGGATCGCCCGGGCTCGGCCGCGCGGGGAGCGGCGTCGCGGGCCTGGGCGTCGGCGGACGCCAGGACGTCACTGGACACGATCGGCCTCCGTCGCCGGCGCGCTCGCCCCGGCAGGCAGCGCGCTGGCGTGGAGCGCCGCCCCGACCTCGGCGACCGCGGCGCTGAACTGCGGCGAGGTCCGGAAGGCGGCCTCGCGCGGGTAGGGCTCGGCGACCGTCAGCGCGGCGGCGATCCGCCCGGGCCGCGGCGCCATCACCGCGATCCGGGTCGACAGGTAGACCGCCTCGAAGACGTTGTGGGTCACGAACAGGACGGTCATGTCGTCCGCCTGTCGCCAGATCCGCAGCAGCTCCCCCTGGAGGGCCTGGCGGGTGATCTCGTCGAGCGCGCCGAACGGCTCGTCCATCAGCAGCAGGCGCGGGCGCGAGACCAGCGCGCGGGCGATCGACACCCGCATCCGCATCCCGCCCGAGAGCTGGCGCGGCAGGTCGCGCTCGTGGCCGTCGAGGCCGACCAGCTCGAGCGCCCGGTCGGCCGCGGCGGCCCGCTCGCGGCGGCCGTCTCCGCGCAGCCGCAGCGGCAGCGCCACGTTGTCGCGGACGCTGGCCCACGGCAGCAGGGTCGGGTCCTGGAAGACGTAGGCGACCGAGCCGTCGCGGCGGGCGCGCTGCGGCGACGTGCCCATCACCGAGACCGTCCCGCGGGTCGGATCGGCGAGCCCCGCGATCAGCCGGAAGACGGTCGACTTGCCGCAACCCGACGGGCCGACGAACGACACCAGCTCGCCGGGGGCCACCTCCAGCTGGACGTCGGCCAGGGCGGCGGTGCCGTTGGCGAAGGTCTTGCCGACGCCGTCGAGCGCGACGACGGCGGCGTCAGGGTCGGCGGCGGTCGCCGAGACGGGCGGGGCGGTGCGGACAGGGGTGCTCATGCGGTGGCTGCGTGTCGTTCTTCACCCAGTCCCCCATCGGTTCGGCGCCGACGGCTGATGCATGTGCACGAGCGACCGTCGGGCGACGGCCGCGGATTGGCGTCCGTCCTCGCCCTGCCCGAGAGCACGGCGCGACGGAAACTCTTATTTCTGATCTGAATTCATATCATAACAGGGGCGCGGGGGGCCCGATCGGCGCTGGCCTATGCTCGGCGGCGATGGTGCTCGGGATCGTCGTCGGCGTACTGACCGTGATCGCGGCGGCGAGCTTCCTGTTCGCCCTGCGGCAGTCCGGACGCGCCGAGCGCAACGGCACGCTGCCCGAGGGGATCGCCGGCATCGCCTCCCACGTCGAGCGGCTGCAGGTCGGGGCCCGCGTCGATTGCGACGACCGCGCCTGGCGGGTCCGCGGCGTCCAGCGGGTGACCGGCGGGCCTGGCGCCGCGTGGGCGGCCTGGCACCTGGAGGACAAGGGCCAGCGGGCGCTGCTGGTCGTCGACGAGGCGGACGAGCGCCACGTGGTGCTGTCGGTCGGGGCCGAGGACGCCGCCGAGCTCGACCCCCACGGCCGGCCGCTGCGCTGGCGCGAGCTCGACTGGCGCCCGCTCGACGACCTCAGCGCCGCCCCCGCGGCCGCCGCCGGCGAGGGCGAGCGTGCGCTCTGGCAGGACGAGGAGCCGGTCCCGGCCGCGACCGCGATCGAGCGCGCCTCGTTCGCCAACCCCGAGCTGCCGCGCCGGCGGCTGACCTTCCTGCGCGAGGACGGCCGCGACGCCTGGGCCGTCTGGATCGGCGACGTCCTGCCGATCGCGATGGTCGACGTCTACCCGCCGTACGGCGGCAGCGCCTGACCGACGCGGGCGAGCACGGCGGCGGGACCCGCAGCGTCCGCGGACGCCGGGCGCCGCCCGCTAGCCCTCGTACACGTCGCCCGAGCCGGCGATCGCCTCGACCTCGATCTCGACCTTCAGCCGCGGGTCGACGAGCGCGGCGACCCCGAGCGTCGAGATCACCGGGCGGACGGCGCCGAGCGTGTCGCCGTGGGCGGCCAGGACCGCTTCGCCGTTGACCGGCAGGTCGACCACGAACAGGCGCACGCGGACCACGTCGGCCAGCTGCGCCCCGGCCTGCTCGAGCGCCGTGGCGATCGTCTCGATCGCCATCCGCGCCTGCTGGCCGGCGTCGGCGGGGATCGGCTCGTCGTCGCCGCGGGCGGCCGTGGTCCCCGACACGAGCACCCGGTCGCCGACGCGGATCGCCCGTGAGTAGCCGACCTCGGTCTCCCACGGGCCTCCGGAGTGGATCCGCTGCACGCGCTCCTGGTCGCGGCTCATGCCCGATGACCCTAGTCACTCCGGCCCGCTCCCCGCGTGGCCGCCCGTACAGGCCGGGCTCGGCGGCATCCGCCGGACGGGCGGGCCGCGCGGCTCAGATCCGGCCGCGGAAGCTGTCGCAGTCGGACGGGTCGCCGCTGTCGTAGCCGGTGGTGAACCACCGCACGCGCTGCTGCGAGGAGCCGTGGGTCCAGGTGTCGGGCGTCACGGTGCCCTGGAAGCGCTCTTGGATCCGGTCGTCGCCGATCGCCTGGGCGGCGTTCAGCGCGTCGGCGACGTCGTCGCGGGTCAGCGGCTCCAGGTAGCCGGTCCTGGCCGCGTTGTGGGCCCAGGCGCCGGCGTAGCAGTCGGCTTGCAGCTCGGAGCGGACGGCACGGCTCTGGGCGCCCTCGCGATCGTCGCCGATCGCGTCGAGGGTGCCCTCGAGGTCCTGGACGTGATGGCCGTACTCGTGGGCCAGCACGTAGGCCTGGGCGGCCGGGCCGGCGGTCGCGCCGAACTTCTCGCGCAGGTCGGCGAAGAAGCCGAGGTCGATGTAGACCTTCTTGTCGCCCGGGCAGTAGAACGGGCCCGACGCGGCGCTGGCCGCGCCGCAGCCGGTCGAGACCCGGCCGTCGAAGAAGACGGTGCGGGCGGGCTCGTAGCGGCGGTAGGCGTCGCCCCAGTAGGCCTGGATGCTGTTGACGTAGCCGACGATCCGGCAGTCGTCGTCGCTGTTGGCGTCGGCGCCGGTGCGGCAGCTCTCGAGCGCCCCGGACGCCGGTGGGCGGGAGCCGACCGACTGGTCCTGGAGCGCTCCGAGGGCGTCGAGCGCCGACCCGCCCCCGCCGCCGCCGGAGAGCAGCACCACCAATGCCACGATCACCCCGACGACGCCGGTCCCGCCGCCGATCGCCACCCGACCGCCAGGCATCCGCGAGCCGCCGCCGCGAACGTCCTCGATCTGCGACGAGTCGAGCTTGCTCTGGTCCTTGAAGCGCACCACGGCGGGCAGCTTACGGCGTCACCAGGCGGCCTGCCGAATCGCCTTCTCGCCGCCGTGCCGCGGCGAGACGGCACAACGATGGCCCAGCCACGCCCGTTCGCCGTCTCGTGCCCGAGCCGCCGTCGAGACGACGATTCGCGGCGCCCAGCCAGCCCGCCCGCCCGCGGGTGGATGTGCGGTGCACCTAGACCAAGCAGATCGGCGCGGGCGATGCGAGAGCCGTACCTGGTACTGCCGAGCGTCGCCCGGCCCGAGACGCGCCGGTATACGTGCGCCTCGCGCCGCCCGCCCGCTAGTGTCGGAAGTGGCGCCGGCCGGTCATGACCATCGCCGCGCCCGCCGCGTCGGCGGCCTCGACGACCAGCTCGTCGCGCATCGATCCACCGGGCTGGATGACCGCGGTGATCCCCGCCCGAAGGCCGATCTCGAGCCCGTCGGGGAAGGGGAAGAAGGCGTCGGAGGCCATCGCGGCGCCCGTCAGGTCGAGCCCGTGCTCGGCCGCCTTCTCGACGGCCAGGCGGGCGGAGTCGACGCGGCTCATCTGCCCGGCCCCGATCCCGACGGTGGCGCCGTCCTTGGCGTAGACGATCGCGTTGCTCTTGACGTGGCGCATCACGCGCCAGGCGAAGAGCATGTCCCGCCACTGCTCGTCGGTCGGCTGGGCCCTGGTCGCGACCGACATCGTGGCGCGGTCGATCACGACGCTGTCGGCGTCCTGGACCAGCGCGCCGCCGGCGACCGGGCGCACGTCGAGCCGCTCGAGCCCGCGCAGCGCCGCGTCGTCGCCCCGCAGCAGCCGCACGTTCGGCTTCTGGGCCAGGATCTCGAGCGCGTCGTCGTCGTAGGAGGGGGCGAACAGGACCTCGACGAACTGCTGGCTGAGCGCCTCGGCGGCGGCCACGTCGACCGGCCGGGTCAGCGCGATGATGCCGCCGAAGGCCGAGATCGGGTCGCAGGCGAAGGCGCGCGCGTAGGCCTGCCCGACGTCGTCGCCGATCGCCGCGCCACAGGGGTTGTTGTGCTTGACGATCACGCACGCCGGCTCGTCGAGCTCGCGCGCGATCGCGCGCGCGGCCTCGAGGTCGAGCAGGTTGTTGAACGACAGCTCCTTGCCGTGCAGCTGCTCGACCCCGCCCAGCAGGTGGGCCGGGGAGCCGGCGCGGCGGTAGTAGGCGGCCCGCTGGTGCGGGTTCTCGCCGTAGCGCAGGTCGCGCTCCTTGACGTACCCGCGGGAGAACGTCGGCGGGAAGCCCGGCAGGGTCTCGCCGGTCGGGTTGCCGTCGGCGTCGGTCGCGGCGACGGTGCCGCCGAAGTCGTCCTGCTCCTGCAGGTAGCCGCTGATCGCCGCGTCGTAGCGGGCGGTCGTGGCATAGGCCTGCAGCGCCAGGTTGCGGCGCGTGGCCAGGCCGAGCGATCCGTCGCCCGACGCCGCCAGCTCCTCGATCACGGCCGGGTACTGCGCCGGGTCGGTGAGGACCGAGGCGTAGGCGTGGTTCTTGGCCGCGGCGCGGATCAGCGAGGGCCCGCCGATGTCGATGTTCTCGATCGCCTCAGCCAGGGTCACGCCGTCGCGCGCGATCGTGTCCTCGAACGGGTAGAGGTTGACCACGACGAGGTCGATCCAACCGATCTCATGCTCGCTCGCCGCCGCCGCGTGCGTCTCGAGCGCGCGGACGCCGAGGATCCCGGCGAACAGGCGCGGGTGCAGCGTCTTGACCCGCCCGTCCATCATCTCCGGGAAGCCGGTGACGTCGTCGACGGCCACGACCGGCAGGCCGGCGTCGGCGATCGCCTTCGCGGTGCCGCCGGTCGAGACCAGCTCGGCTCCCTGCTCGTGGAGCGCGGTGGCCAGGTCGACCAGGCCGGTCTTGTCGGACACCGACAGCAGCGCCCGCCGGACGGGAACGCGGTCGGGCGGGGTGACGTCGAGCGGATCCAACACGACAGTCGAGGATACGGACGGCCGTCGAGGTCCGGATCCACGAGCTTCTTCGAGCCCGTGATCGCCGACTGCGACTGGCGATCCGCCGTCCGCGAAAAGAAATCTCGCGAGCCGCGTAATACGCCGCCGGGTCGGCGGTTGGAGAGACACAACCGGAGCGACGGGCCAAAAGTTCAGGGGGCTGACCACGATGCGAACCCCCGGCCACGGCACGACGATGGCTCCGGCTCACCATCCGAACCAAGGACAGACCATGCCCAGCATTCGCCACTTCGCTCTTCCCCTCCTCGCCGTCGCGGCGATGGGGATCACCGCCTGCGGTGACAGCGACGCCGAGAAGGTGACCAAGACGCTCCAGGAGCAGGGCCAGCAGCTCCAGAAGCAGGGTCAGGACGCCCAGAAGAAGGCCCAGGAGATCGCCGACAAGATCAAGAGCGGCGAGCTCAGCGCCGAGGAGGGCCAGAAGCAGCTGCAGGAGATCGGCGCCGACATCACCAAGAAGGCGACCGACACGGCGAACGACACGATCGACGCCGTCAAGGAGAGCGACAACGTCCCGGACGAGGTCAAGGACCAGCTCGACGACGCCAAGAAGCAGCTCGAGGATGCGCAGAACGGCCAGGTGCCGACCGTTCCCGGGCAGTAGGCGACAGATCGTGGCGAGCCATCGCGGCTCGCTTCGCTCCCGTGCGGGTCGCGCGGGAGGTGGACCGCTGGCCCGGGTCGCCAGCGGTCCCCCGGACGGGACGGCGGTCAGGGGTGGCCGCCGACCCAGGTCCAGGGGACGAGGTCGCGGCCGAGGGCCGCTGGGGATCGAGGGGTCGGTCCCCGCGTTACGGCCGGCGCTCAGGGGTGAGCGCCGGCCGAGCGACCGCAGCCGTGGTCAGGGGTGGCCACCGCTGCGGCACGCGAACCGCCGGTCGGGATGGCCGGCGGACAGGCGGGTCGCGGCTCAGGGGTGAACCGCGACCCGCCGTGCGATCGACCGGCGGCCCGCTCCCCCCGGGCCGCCGGTCGTCGTCCCCGCTCAGCGCACGCGAACCGACTGGCGCGCCGCCCGGACCGCGTTGCCGCTGCGGTCGACCGTGGTGACCGTGACCGTGTAGCGGCCCTTCGCCAGCCGCACCGATCGCGACAGCGACCAGCCGCTGGTGCCCTTCGCGTTCAGCGCGATCGTCTGCGTGCACGGGAGCCGGCCGCTCATGCGGCCCTTGGCCGTCAGGTACCGGCAGCCCTTGCCGCTCGGCTGCCCGACGGCCACGAGCGTCCGCCGGACGCCGCCGCCGGCCTTGCCGGCGACCCGCTTGCCGCCGCGGGTGCAGCCGCGATCCGAGGCGATGCCGACGACCAGCAGCCGCGTGCGGCTGGCACGGATCCGGCGGACCGCGCTCTTCGGCCGCCAGCGATCGACGCAGGCCGCCGGCTTCGTGCCCGGCCCGGCCGGCGGCGGCGTCGAGGTGCCCTGCTGCTCGGGCGTCCCGACCACGGTCCCCTCCGGCGAGTCCGGGCCGTTGCGCGGCGGCACGCGCGGATCGACGTCGGTCGCGCTGGTCTCCTGGAAGCCGACGTCGGCCAGCTGGATCGACCCGGTCGCGGTGCGGACGCCGAAGCCGAGCTCGACGGACGTGATCCGGGTCAGGTCGACTCCGGCGAAGGCCGAGAGCGGAATCCGGATGCCGTTGAGCACGACGTGCTTGAAGCGCGTGCCGATCGACGGCTGGAGCGCCGTCGACCAGCGGGCCGCGTTGGTGCTCGCGCGGCGCCCCGCCTCGTCGACCAGCGTCACGTCGAGGTCCTGGGTCGCGGCCTCGGGATGGACGTCGTCGCCCTTGGGGTTGCGCGGGTCGGCGCGGTTGACGGCGGCCCGCAGGTCGAGGACCCCGAAGCCCGAGACGTCCTTCGCCGCGCCCGCCGGGTCGAGACCGGCGGCGAGCGACGCCGGCCCGTCCCAGGCGACGGTGAACTGCGTCCCGATCGAGCGGTTCGCGGTCGCCGACGCGGTGTCGGCCGGGCAGTCCGGGTAGGGCCCCGAGGTGGCCGGCAGGCCGCGGCCGGGCGGGGCCGCGGTCCGGCAGACCTGGAACGTCGAGAGGCCCGTCGCGACGATCGGCGCACCGGTCGCGGCGACGGTGGTGGCGGTCGCGTCGACCGCGGGCGGCGGCGCGGTCGTGTCGCTGGTGTCGACCATCGGCGTCGGCCGCAGGATGTCCAGCCGCTGACTCTCCGGCCCGATGTAGCTGGTCTTGACCGTCTGCGGGCCGCCGACGCCGCTCTCGAGCGGGTAGGCGGTCGACGGCAGCGTGACCGCACCGGTCATCAGCGGCGCGAACGCCTTCTCGCCGCCGACGTAGCGGCGCAGGAAGCCGTCCATCAGGGCGACGCCGACGCGCCGCTGGTCGCTCGGGGTCAGCCGGGCGCTGCTGGCCGCGCCGCGCGAGCAGGCCGGGTCGGTGGTCGAGCTGAAGTCGTCTCCGGTCCAGACGGTGTTGAAGTAGTTGTGGTCGGTGCCCTGGACGTAGAACTGCGTCTTGGCCACGTTGGCGTTGCCGGCCGCGTACTTCGCGTTCTCGAAGAAGCGCGCGCCCTGCAGGTTGCTGACGTCGCCGTCGCAGGCCGGCAGCAGGGTGGCGTAGTTGGTGCCCTCGGGGGTCCGGTTCAGCGAGTAGTAGGTCGGAGCCAGCGCGAGCACGCCGGCCAGCGGCCAGCGCGAGCCGTTGCGGTTGTAGGTCACGAAGTCGGTGACCGCGTCACCGCCGCGCGAGTGGCCCATCAGCCCGATCCCGCTCGACAGCTCGAGCTTGCCGACGAGCTTGGTCCCGATCGTCGTGTCGGGATCGTCGGTGACCGGGCCGCGGCCGTTGTTCCAGCGGTCCAGCAGGCGCAGCGAGGCCTGGATGACCTGCGACCGGGCGCCGGCTCCGGCGTCGGGGTAGCCGTTGTCGAAGCCGGTGATGTTGGCCTCGATGCTCATCACCGCGTAGCCGTGGCTGGCGAGGTTGGCCGACAGGTAGTCGTAGCCGCCGTAGCTGCGGACGTCGGTCGAGATCGGCGTGCCGTCCGGCGCGGTGCTGTCGAGGCAGGTCCCCGGGGACGGGCCGGGCGCCGAAGGCGTGCCGGTGGTGCCGATGCAGACGCTGTGGCGCCCGTGCAGGAAGATGATCACCTTCGACGGCTCGGCGCCGACGGGGTAGACGATCGAGCCCTTCATCGGCACGGTGGTCGTCTGGCCGGCGGTCGGCAGGTTCAGCAGCAGGGTGCCGGCGTCGTACTCGAGCTTCTTCACCTGCTGCGGGCCGATCGCCAGCGGGTCGGGGACGCCTCGGTCGTCCGCCGCCGCGGCTGCCGGGCCGAGCGTCACCAGGCCGAGCAGCCCGAGCAGCAGCGTCAGCGCGACGCGGCGGACGCGAGCCAGGGCTGGGCCCGGGCGGCCGGCTGAGCGGGCCGCGCGTCGATCGATGGTCGTGATCGGGGATCGCCGGAGCGTGCCCGTGCGCTGGGTGCGCGCAGGGGCCGACGCGGCGACGAACCGAGGGGTTCCGTCGTCCACGGGTGCCTTTCGAGAGGGTTGCGGGCGTGCCGGCACGGCGACGCCCGAGGGGTCGACGGTCACGCTACGACCGGGCGAGGGCGAACCTCCTGTGCACTCGTACAACGTTTTGGTACCTGCATGCGACAGCCTGCCGAGCGATCCACCGGCCTCGCCGTGCCACGCGGCCCAGGTGGGCAGCCGGCTCACCGCGGGAGGGGAGCCCGGTGCCCGCCGCGGGCCCTACAGTTCCATCCGTCCCATCCCCCCGTTCCGGCCGACACGGCCACCAGGAGAGGTATCCATGACCCCCGTTCGTCTGCTCGCTCTTCCCCTGCTGCTGACCGCCGCCCTCGGCATGACCGCCTGTGGCGGCAGCGCCGAGGACGACGCCAAGCAGAAGGCCGAGCAGTTCCAGAAGGACGTCCAGAGCGGCAAGCTCTCGCCGGACGAGATCCAGAAGCGCGCCAAGGACCTGCTCGACGATCCCGAGATCAAGAAGCAGTACGAGAAGATGAAGGACCAGTTCGACAAGCTGCCGAGCTCGGACGACATCAAGAAGCAGCTGGACCAGATCCCCCGCTCCGACGAGATCAAGAAGCAGCTCGAGAAGAGCGGCGTCAGCGGCGACGACGTCCAGAAGCAGCTCGACGACCTGAAGAACCAGATCGGGACCCCCGGCAACTGAGTCCGGGCAGGCGGGCTCGGCGCCCTGCGCGCCGGCCCCGCCCACGACCATCCGGCGGGCCGACGGCCCGCCGCGTCAGTGGCGCGCGATCAGCCGACGAGCACGCGGCGCGGGTCGTCCGGGTCGCGGCGGAGCGCGCCGCGTGCGACCAGCCCGACCGCTTCCGGCAGCAGCCGGTGCTCGATCGGCTGCAGCGCGGCGTGGACCGTCGCCGCGTCGATCGGACCGTGCAGCTGGATCGCCTCCTGGAGGACGATCGGCCCAGTGTCGACGCCCTCGTCGACCAGGTGGACGGTGACCCCGAAGACCCGGACCCCGTAGGCGACCGCCTGCTCGATCGCCCGGATCCCTGGGAACGCCGGCAGCAGCGACGGGTGGACGTTGAGGACCCGGTCGGGGAACGCCCGCAGGAACGCCGGGGTCAGGATCGCCATGTAGCCGGCCAGCACCACCAGCTCGACCTCGCGCGCGGCGAGCCAGGCGGCGATCGCGGCGTCGCGCGCCTCGCGGCTGGGGTGCTCGTCGCGCGGGAAGGCCGCGTGCTCGACCCCGACGTCCGCGGCCCGTCGGAACGCGATCGCGTCCGCCCGGTCGCCGGCGACCGCGACCACGCGCGCCTGGTCGGGCGGCAGCCGATCGAGCAGCGCCTGCAGGTTCGTCCCCTGGCCCGACGCGAGCACGCCGACCCGCAGCGGGTCGCGGGCCGGGACGGCGTCGTCGCTCATGCCACGTCCTCGAGGTCGAGCTGGCCGTCGTCGACCAGCACCAGGGTCGGGTAGCGGCCGCCGCTGGAGCCGAGCGCGCCGGACTCCAGCAGCGCGTCGATCCGGGCCAGGACGTCGGCGTCGCGCAGGTCGGCGTGGCGGCCGTAACCGGGCAGGCCGTCGTAGCCCCGCTCGATGACCTTCTGCGAGCGGCCGCCGCGCAGGATCTCGACGGTGCGCGTGCGGCCGACCGGCGGGTTCGCGTCGCGGACGACCTCGACCACCGAGCGGTCGATCGTCCGCGCCTCGTTGCCGGACAGCGCCCGCAGCGGGCCGCGCGAGCGCGAGCGGCCACCGCCGCGGCCGCCGGCCGAGGGCTCCGGCTCGGGCAGCAGCAGCGGGACGCAGGCGTCGCAGCAGGGGACGTCGGGGTGCGGCGTCGCCCGATCGCCGAAGTGGTGGAGGACCGCCTCGCGCCGGCAGGTCTCCCCCTCGACGAACTTCCAGAGCGCCCGGTACTGCGCCCACCGCTTCTGCTGCGCCTCGTGCGCCAGCGAGCGGATCTCGTGACGGACGCGGTCGTCGTAGGGACCGAGCAGCCGCCCGCGGACCCGGTCCGGCGGACCCGGCGCGGGCTGGACCATCCCGGCCTGGGTCAGGTGGCCGAGGACCGCCCGCGCCGACTCGCCGTCACCGGCGCCCAGCTCGCCGACGCCGAGGTCGAAGCGGCCCTCGACCGACCCGCGGACGATCGCGCCGGCGATCCGGTCGAGGGTCGGGTCGTCGACCTCGCCGCGCTCGATGAAGTAGCGGTGGAGGCCCTTGTCGCGCCCGTCGGCCAGCAGCAGCGCACGGGCCGGGGCGCCGTCGCGGCCGGCGCGACCCGCCTCCTGGTACCAGGCCTCGACCGACGGCGGCGCGCTGTCGTGGACGACGGTCCGGACGTCGGCCTTGTCGACGCCCATGCCGAAGGCGTTGGTCGCGCAGACGATCGGGACCTCGCCGGACATGAACCGGCGCTGGGCCTCGTCGCGGCGGTTGCGGTCGAGCCCGGCGTGGTAGGCGACCGCCTCGACGCCGAGCTGGGCGGAGAGGTCGGCCGCGAGCCGCTCGGCGTTGTCGCGGGTGCCGGCGTAGACGATCGCCGGCAGCGCGTCCTCGTCCTTGAGCGCCGCCAGCAGCCGGCCGCGACGCTCGACCTGGCCGGCGCAGCGGCGGACCACGAACGACAGGTTCGGCCGGTCGAAGCCGGTCCGGACGTTGACCGGGTCGCGCAGGTGCAGGCGCCGCTCGATGTCGAGCGCGACCTGCGGCGTGGCGGTGGCGGTCGCCGCCAGGATCGACGACACGCCGAGCCAGCGGGCGGCGTCGGCCAGGCGGAAGTAGTCGGGACGGAAGTCGTGGCCCCACTGGCTGACGCAGTGCGCCTCGTCGACCACGAACAGGCCGACCCGGGCGCGGCGGATCCGCTCCAGGAAGGCCGCCGAGCCGAACCGCTCGGGCGCGACGTAGAGCAGCCGCAGGTCGCCGGCGACCGCGCGGTCGAGGATCGCGAGGTTCTCGGCCGGGTCCTGCTGGCCGCTGAGCATCGCCGCCGGCGGCCGCGCTTGGGCCGCCCCGGCCGCGGTGTGCGCGGACGGCCCCGCGACGCGGGCGTTCAGCTGCTCGACCTGGTCGCGCATCAGCGAGACCAGCGGCGAGACGACCAGCGTCAGGTCGTCACGGCAGAGCGCGGGCAGCTGGTAGGTCAGCGACTTGCCGGCGCCGGTCGGCATGACGACCAGCGCGTCGCGCCCGCCGTAGGCCGCCCGCGCGGCGTCCTCCTGGCCGGGCCGGAACGCGGGGTGGCCGAAGGCGACCCGCAGGGTGTGGAGCAGCGGATCGTCGACCGGCATCCGATGCCTCACGGTAGCCGCCGAAGCGGACGACGGGCCGGGTGGCGCAGGTTCGGTGCGGAGCCGGCACCGGTCGGGGCGCGTCGGTGCCCGTGGCGGCGCGGCCAGCCCTGACGTCGCGGTCGCTCGGCGACCGCGACGCGACGGGGTGGTCGGGCTCACCGCGGAAGGGTCCTGCGGAGGCGGCCGCCCGGCTCGATCCTGGGGCCATGCCCACCAGCCGGATCACCGCGATGCCCGACGGGGCCCGGATCACCTGAGCTTCCCGCCACCTCCCGTCCCCCGCGAGCCGCCCGTCGCCGTTCCCCGGTGGCGGGCGGCTCGCGTCTCGGGGTCGCGCGGCCGAAGGTTCAGGGCCCGGCGCCCGATTGCGCCATCAGCCGGCGGACCGCAGCATCGGCCGGATGCTGCCCCTCCGCACCATCCGCCCCCGTCCGAGCCGCGCGGCCGGCGCCGCACTGCTCGCCGCCGGCGCCCTGCTGGCTCCGGTGGCGCCGGCGTCCGCCGTCCTGCGCGGCAGCCCGGTCCCGGTCGCCGACCACCCCGCGCTGGCCCAGGTCGACAACGGCGAGGGGACCATCTGCACCGGCGCGCTGGTCGCCCCGCGGGTGGTACTGACGGCCGCCCACTGCCTCCTCGGCCAGCGGGCGACCCACGTGGTGCTCGGCCGCCGGACGACGAGCGACGACGACGGCGGCCAGCGACTGCGGGTGCGCCGTCAGGCGATCGATCCCGGCTGGATCGTGCGCGGCCGCGCGATCCTGAACGCCGACGTCGCCCTGCTCGAGCTCGAGGCGCGACCGCGGGACGTCACGCCCCTGCCGCTGATCGATCGCGCCGACGCGGCGCTGATCGCCCCCGGCCGGTCCGCGACGGTGATCGGCTGGGGCGTCGGTCGCTGGGCCGACCTGGATCCCGACGAGGAGCACACCGGGTTGAACGCCGGCGTCATCGGGGCCGGCGAGCTCCGAGCGGGGTCGGCGCCGGTCCGCAGCGATCGCTCCTGCGACGCCTTCACGCGCCGCGTGGCCCGCTCGCTGCTCGACGACGGCAGCGACGACAGCGTGCTCGCGCCCGACGCGCTCTGCGTCGGAGCGGCGACCGGGAGCCCGGCCACCGTCGCCTGCACCGGCGACGCCGGCGGCCCGCTGCTGGTCGAGACGCCTCGCGGACCCGCGATCGCCGCGATCAACAGCTTCGGCGCCGCCCGCTGCGTCGGCAACGTCAGCGCCTACACGCGGCTGCTCGGCTCCCCGGCACGGCGCTGGCTCGACCGGCACCTGGTCGCGGGCCGCCTGGTGCGCCACCCGAAGCCGGCGACGAGCGGCGACCGGCCCGCCGTCGCCCACCGCTGATCGGCCGCGGCCGACGGGACCGGGGCCGCGCGCCCGCCTCAGGCCTTGACCATCGGCAGCGCGTTCTCCAGCGCGTACTTGCCGAGGTGGTCCTCGGTACCCGGGATCGGGTACTCGCCGCTGAAGCAGGCGTCGCAGTGGCCGCTGCGCTGACCGCGGACCGCCTCGTAGACGCCCTCCAGCGACAGGTAGGCGAGCGACTCGCAGCCGATGTGGTCGCGGATCTCGTCGACCGTCCGCTCGTGGGCGACCATCTCCTCGCGCGAGGACATGTCGACGCCGTAGTGGCAGGGGTTGCGGATCGGCGGCGCGGTGATCCGGAAGTGGACCTCGCGGGCGCCGGCGTCGCGCAGCATCTTGACCAGCTGGCGGGTGGTGTTGCCACGGACGATCGAGTCGTCGACGACGACCAGGCTCTTGCCCTCGATCACCTCGGGCAGCGGGTTGAACTTCAGCCGCAGGCCGTGCTGGCGCAGCTGGTCGCCCGGCTGGATGAAGGTCCGCTGGACGTAGCGGTTCTTGACGAAGCCGTCGTCCATCGGGATCCCGCTGGCGGCCGCGAAGCCGCGTGCGGCCGGGATCCCCGAGTCGGGCACGGCGACGACCAGGTCGGCGCCGACCGCCGGCGCCTCGCGCGCCAGGATCTCGCCCATCCGGACCCGGCTGCGCTGCAGCAGCTGACCGTTCATCCGCGAGTCGGGCCGCGCGAAGTAGATGTACTCGAAGAGGCAGAACGCCTGGCGCTCGCCCTCGATCACCTGGCGGCTGGTGACGCCGCGCTCGTCGAGCACGACCAGCTCGCCCGGCGCGACGTCGCGCACGTAGGTCGCGCCGATGATGTCCAGGGCGCAGGTCTCCGACGCCACGACCCAGGCGTCGCCCCCGAGCTGCCCGAGGACCAGCGGGCGGATGCCCTGCGGATCGCGGAAGGCGCAGACCCGGTCGCGGTCCATTACGACGGTCGAGAACGCCCCGCGCAGCCGCGGCATCGCGTCCGCGATCGCGTCCTCCAGGCTGTTCGCCTCGCCCGTGGAGAGCAGCGCGGCCATGATCTCGGAGTCGGTGGTCGCGCGGAAGTGGACGCCCTTGGCGACCAGCTCGGCGTGCAGCTCGACGGCGTTGACGAGGTTGCCGTTGTGGGCCAGCGCCAGCTCGCGGCGGTCGTTGCGGTGGACCGGCTGCGAGTTCTCCCACTCGTTGCCGCCGGTCGTGGAGTAGCGGGTGTGGCCGAGCGCCAGGTCGCCGCTGAGGGCCCGCAGGTCGTGCTCGGTGAAGACCTGGCTGACCAGGCCCAGGGCGCGCTGCGTGATGATGTAGCCGCCCAGGTCGGCCGACGCGATGCCCGCTGATTCCTGCCCGCGATGCTGCAGGGCGTACATCCCGTAGTAAGCGAACTTCGCCACGTCCTGCCCGGGGGCGTAGACGCCGAAGACGCCGCATTCGTCGCGAGGACCCTCGCGGTGATCGAGCGTGTCAGGGGCCATGACCGTGCGCGGTGGAAGGGAGCGGAGAGAACCGCGACGCCTCGTTCGAGAGTAACAGCCGCTTCACCGGTCAACGATCGCGCGGGGACCTGTGATCCAGCGCACAGAGGCCGGCCTCGTCGCCGCCGAGGGGCCCGTCCGGGCGTCCGCTACTGTCGGCGCCGACCCGACGCTGCCGATGGCCACCGCGACCTCCACCGCCGGGCGGACCGCCTGGGCACGCAACCTCGCCGCGCCGATCCGCGGCTTCCTGCACGCCGAGATCGGCGGCTCGCTGATCCTGGTGGCGGCGATCGCCCTCGCGCTGCTGTGGGCCAACCTCGCCCCGCACTCCTACGAGCAGCTGTGGGAGACGAAGGCCACGATCGCGGTCGGCGACCACCGGCTGTCGACCGACCTGCGCGGGTGGATCAACGAGGGCCTGATGACCCTCTTCTTCCTGGTGGTCGGGCTCGAGGCCAAGCGCGAGCTCGACGTCGGCGAGCTGCGCGAGCGGGCCCGGCTGGCAGTGCCGGCGATGGCGGCCTTCGGCGGGATGGCGGTCGCGGCGGCGGTCTACCTGCTGATCAACGCCGGCGGCCCGGGCGCGTCGGGCTGGGGCGCCGCCGTCTCGACCGACACCGCGCTGGCGCTCGGCGCGCTCTCGCTGGTGACCCGCGGGCGCGGGCTGCGGGCGCGGGTCTTCCTGCTCTCGATGGTCGTCAGCGACGACCTGGTGGCGCTGCTGATCATCGCCCTGGCCTACACCGAGACGGTCTCGCTGACGGCGCTCGCGATCGCGCTGGCGCTGTTCGGCGTGCTGATCGCGCTGCGCTTCGCCGGCACCAGCTGGCGGGCGCCGACCGCGATCCTGGCCGGCTTCGGCGTCTGGCTGGCGATGTTCGAGTCGGGCGTCGACCCGGTGATCGCCGGGCTCGCGATCGGCCTGGTGACCAGCGCCTACCCACCGGCCCGCGACGACCTCGAGCGGACCACCGAGCTGGCCCGCTCGTTCCGCGAGCAGCCGACCCCGGAGCTGGCCTACTCGGCGCGCGCCAGCATGACGGCGGCGATCTCGGCCAACGAGCGGCTGCAGTACCTGCTGCACCCGTGGACCAGCCGGGTGATCGTGCCGCTGTTCGCGCTCGCCAACGCCGGCGTCCACCTGGACGGCGACCTGCTGTCGGCCGCGTCGACCTCGTCGATCACGATCGGGCTGGTCGTCGCGTTCGTGGTCGCCAAGCCGCTCGGCGTGCTGGCCGCCACCTGGGTCGCCACCCGCCCCGCGTTCGGCGGCACCCGCCCGACCCTGACCTGGCCGGCGCTGGCCGTCACCGCGTCGTCGGCCGGGGTCGGGTTCACGGTCTCGCTGCTGGTCGCGTCGCTGGCGTTCGACGGCGCGCTGCTGGAGCAGGCCAAGGTCGGGGTGCTGCTGACCGCGCTGCTCTCGCCGCTGGTCGCGTGGCTGGCCGTGCGGGCGATGCGGCGGCTGCCGGCCGAGGTCCGCGCCCGCCAGCTGGAGGGGACCGCGCCGCAGATCGTCGACCTCTCCGACGAGATCGATCCGGACCGCGACCACGTCCGCGGCGCGCCCGACGCCCCGGTCACGTTGCTGGAGTACGGCGACCTGGAGTGCCCCTACTGCCGCGACGCCTGGCCGGTCGTCCACGAGCTGCAGGAGCAGTTCGGCGACGAGCTGCGCTACGTCTTCCGGCACCTGCCGCTGAGCGACGTCCACCCCGGCGCCCAGATGGCCGCCGAGGCGACCGAGGCCGCCGCCGCCCAGGGCGCGTTCTGGGAGATGCACGAGCGGCTGCTGCACGACCACGACGCGCTGACCATCGCCGACCTGCACCGCCACGCGACCGAGCTCGGCCTCGACGTCGAGCGCTTCACCGACGACCTGCGGCGCCGCCGCCACGCGCCCCGGATCGCCCGCGACGTCCAGAGCGCGGACGCCTCGGGCGTCTCGGGGACGCCGACCTTCTTCATCAACGGCCGGCGCCACCGCGGGGCCTACGACGGCGCGGCGCTGGCCGCGGCGCTGCGAGCCGCGGCACTGCGACCGGTCCGGTCCTGAGCGGCGCCGCCCCGCCGAGCGCCCTGCCGCCGCGACCGCCGCGGGCCGGCCCGGCGCTACCCTGGAAGGCGGTGTCCGCTCCGACTTCGACCCGCCCGCCCCTGCGTCCCGGACGGCACTCCCCGCGCCGCAAGGTGCCGAAGGAGATCGCCAAGCCGCCCTACGCGCTGCTCGGCGAGCCGCCCGCGCCGAAGCGCCCGCGACCGCGCACGGCGGCCGAGCTCGAGGGGATGCGCCACGCCAGCGCGATCGCCAGCGACGCCCTGGCCGCGGTCGCGGCCGCGATCGCCCCCGGCGTGACCACCGACGAGCTCGACGCGATCGCCCACGAGCTGATGATCAGCCGCGGCGCCTACCCGTCGACGCTCAACTACCACCACTACCCGAAGTCGATCTGCGCCTCGATCAACGAGGTCATCTGCCACGGGATCCCCGACCTCGACACGCAGCTGTACGAGGGCGACATCGTCTGCATCGACGTCACCGCCTACGTCGACGGGGTCCACGGGGACCTCAACCAGACCTTCGCGGTCGGCGAGGTCGACCAGCGCTCGCGCGACCTGATGGACGCGACCAAGCGCGCGCTCGAGGCCGGGATCGCGGCCGTCAAGCCGGGCGGCCAGGTGCGCGACATCGGCCGGGCGATCGAGAAGGTCGTCCGCAACCGCTACGGGATCGTGACCCAGTTCGGCGGCCACGGGATCGGCCCCGACTTCCACGACGGGCTCCACGTTCCCCACAACTACGACCGGCGGGCGACCGACCGGCTGTTCCCGGGCATGACCTTCACGATCGAGCCGATGCTGAACCTCGGCTCGCCCGACGCCCGGATCTGGGACGAGGACGGCTGGACCGCGGTCACCGTCGACGGCCAGCGCTCGGCCCAGGAGGAGCACACGGTGCTCGTCACCGAGAGCGGCGTCGAGGTCCTGACCCGACACGTCGGCGAGTGACGCGCGGCGGGGGCCGCCCTCACGGTCCCTCATCGCTCGTGAGAGTCGGATGAGAACGCCCTCGCCAGGGCGACCGGCCCGCGCCTAGGGTCCTCCCTGTCGCCGGCCCGGGCACCGATCGCCCGCTCCCGGACCGGCACCGCGGACCGCTCCGCGTCCCCCGTCCCGCACCTCCCGAGGAGTTCCCCATGTCCTCCATCGCCCTCTCGCGGCGCGGCCACGTCGCGCTGGCCGTCGTCGCCGCCCTGGCCGCTGCCCCGGCTGCCGCCCTGACGCTGCCGGCCACGTCGCAGGCCCGCTGCATCGACGACGACGGCACCCCGTGCCCGCCGCCGAACACGATCCCGGCCAAGGTCAAGGTCGCGAAGGGCTGGACGCTCGGCGTCCGCGCCCGTCCGAGCTACGGGTCGACCCAGATTCGCCAGGTCAGGAACGGCAGCTACGTGCGGATCATCTGCCAGAAGCGGACCCGCTCGTGGGTCTCGGGCACCTACGGCCGCTCGAACATCTGGAACAAGATCATCGGCGGCGGCTGGGTCAGCGACGCCTACGTCCACACCGGCACCGACGGCTTCGCCACCCGCCGCTGCGCCTGATCGATCGCCCGTCGCGACCGGCTCAGTCGCCGGTCGCCACCGGCGGTCCCGCCGCGGCCATCGAGCCGAGCACCGCCTCGGATTCGAGCAGACCGGCGTCGCTCGGCGCCTCGCCCCGCTCGAAGACCCGGGCGCGCTGCTTGGCCCGCCACGCCCGGTGGGCCTCGGCCGGCCGCTCGTAGCCGTAGCGCTCGCGGGCCTCGGCCGGCGTCAGCGTCTCGGGCCGCTCGGGGGCGACGCCGAGCAGGATCGGCGCGACCACCGGCACGGTCGCGGGCGACAGCAGCCCCAGCGCCAGCAGCTCGAGCCGGCGGCTCAGGTGGACGGTGGCGAAGCTCAGCCGCATCAGCGGCCGCACCAGCACGTCGAGCGCCCGCGGCTGGCGCAGGCCCGCCATCTTGCGCATCCAGTGCGGCATCGTCGCGATCGTCGCGACCCGCAGGACCTTGTTGACCACCCACCGGGCGGGCGCCAGCACCCGCGGGGTCGGGGCCAGCATCACCTCGGCGTTGAGCAGGTGGTCCATCGTCGACTGGGCGACCTCCGACCCCGCCAGCCGCGGACGCATCTGGGCGAAGTACTCGCGGATCCCCTCCCGCGAGCGCGGGACGTCGGCCGGGTCGCAGGTCTGCAGCTCGGCGGCGATCGCGCACTCCTCCCAGTAGCGGGCCTCGTCCTGCGGCGAGAGCCGGCCGGGGCCGTAGCGCTCGTACGCGTAGAGGATCGAGTGCCACGCGGTCAGGTGGATCCACAGCTGCGAGTGGGGATCGTTGGCGTCGTAGCGGTTACCGCTGAGCGGCTCGGTCCCGATCGCCTTCGAATGGACCTTGACCAGCACGTCGGCGGCCTTGCTGGTCGCGCGCGTGCTGCCGAAGGCGACCAGCGCGAAATACCGCAGCGTGCGGTCGTAGCGGGTCCGCGGCCGGTAGCGGATGTCCTTCGTCGCGTCGACGGCGGCGACCAGGGCCGGATCGAGCTCCTCGATCACGACCGCGCGCTGGAAGCCGACGGTCAGCGATGTCGGGTAGCTCCAGACCCGCCAGGTGACCGAGTCGGGGCCGAAGAAGCCGTGGTCCTCGTG
The DNA here is from genome assembly GCF_000240225.1 of Patulibacter medicamentivorans. Classification (GTDB taxonomy): domain Bacteria; phylum Actinomycetota; class Thermoleophilia; order Solirubrobacterales; family Solirubrobacteraceae; genus Patulibacter; species Patulibacter medicamentivorans. The sequence continues at coordinate 10,527 of NZ_AGUD01000303.1, read as the reverse complement.
CGGAGCGACCGGCTCGCGCTTGCGCAGCGTCAGTGCCATGGAGCAATACTACACGACCGTAGCTTTCGGGTCGGAGGAGTTTCTGGGACGCTCACGGGCAGCGAGATGGCCGGTACCCGTCGCCCCTACACCCCGCGCATGCCGATCGAGCAGCGCCGCGAGCAGCTGCTCGACGCCGCGATCCAGGTGATCGCCCGCGACGGCTACGGGCGGCTCTCGATCGACGCGATCGCGCGCGAGGCGGACGTCACGCGCCCGGTCGTCTACGGGGCCTTCGACGGACTGGAGCCGCTGCTCTACGCGCTGCTCGAGCGCCAGGAGCGGCGCGCGCTCGAGCAGGTGACCGGCGTCCTGCCGCTCGACCTCGACCTGCAGGACCCGGACGCCTTCGTCGCCGCCACCGTCCGCCGGCTGGTCGAGATCGTCGGCGGCGACCCGCTGACCTGGCGGCCGATCCTGCTGGCCCCGGAGGGCACGCCGACGCCCGTCCGCGAGCGGATCGCCCGTGACCGCGAGGTCGTCCGCGAGCGGATCGCGGTGCTGCTGGAGGCCGGCCTGGCGCTGCGCGGCGGCCCCGACCTGGACGCCGAGATCGTCTCGCACGCGCTGATGGCGATCCTCGAGCACTTCGGGCGCCTGATCGTCGAGGACCCCGATCGCTTCGAGGTCGAGCGGCTGGTCGCGACGGTCCAGGCCGTGCTCGGATCGCTGCGGCCCTGAGGTCAGCGACTGCCGGCGAGCGCCCGGCGCGTCAGGTGGCGAAGCCCTCCCCGGCGCGCGACCGGCGGCGGCTCGGTCGCCACCGGCGCCGCGGCCGGGGCCGGCAGGAGCCCGGCGTTGTAGTCGTCGACGAGCGCCGCGATCGTGTCCTGCGAGCAGGCGCGGTTGGTGCCGATGAAGCCGGTCGGGCCGCGCTTGATCCAGCCGACGACGTAGCTGCCCGGCACGACCGCGGCCGTCGCCGGGTCGACGACGCGCCCCTCGTCGTTGGGGACGATCCCGGCGTCCGCGTCGTACGGCAGGCCGGCGACGGGCAGGCCGCGGTAGCCGATCGACGTGATCACCAGGCCGGCCTCGATCCGCTGGCCGGCGGGCCCGCCGGCGACGGCCAGCTCGACCGCCCCGGCCCGATCGTCGCCGGCGATCGCCTGCGGGGCGAGCCGGAAGCGGAGCGTGATCCGCCGGCCGGCGCTGGCCGGCGGCGCGAGCGTCCGCAGCAGCTCGAGCTTCGGGTCGTCGCCGGGCACGCCGGCCAGGTCCTCGGCCGCGACGCCGAGCGTCACGCCCGGGGTCGCGCGCAGCCCGACCAGCTCGGGCAGGGTGAAGGCCGCGTGCTCGGGGCCGCGGCGGCCGACCACGACGACCTCCTCGATCCGGCTGGCGCGGAGGGCGTCGAGGGCCGCCGGCGCGATCTCGCTCTCGGCGAGCGCGTCGGGATCGACGGTCAGGATCCGGGCGACGTCGAGCGCGACGTTGCCGTTGCCGATCACCACCGCCCGCCGGTGCGACAGGTCGACGACGCGGTCCGCATGGTCGGGGTGGCCGTTGTACCAGCCGACCAGCTCGGTGGCCGACAGCACGCCCGGCAGCTCCGCGCCCGGCACGTCGAGGCGCCGGTCCGACGCGGCCCCGACGGCGTAGACCACGGCGTGGTGGCCGTCGAGCAGCTGCTGGTGGCTGACGTCGCGGCCGACCTCGGTGCCCAGGTGCATCGTCAGCCCCGGCCGCTGGCGGATGCGATCGAGCTGGTGGCTGACGCGCCGGGTCCGCCGGTGGTCGGGCGCGACGCCGGTGCGCACGAGGCCGTAGGGCTGGGGCAGCCGCTCGTAGACCGACACCTGGGCGCCGGGGATCGTGAGGACCTCCTCGGCGGCGTACATCGCCGCCGGGCCGGAGCCGACGATCGCCACCCGCAGCGCCTGGCCGCGGTCGCGGACGGTCAGCCGCGGTCGCACCGGCGCCAGCAGCGCCCGCTTGCGCGGGACGCGGTGGTAGGCGGCGTTGATCAGCTCGAACGCCCGCTCGTGCTCGTCCAGCTGCGCGTGCGGCTTGATCGCGTCGACCGGGCAGGCGGTGACGCAGGCGCCGCAGTCGACGCAGGTCGCGGGGTCGATGTGGAGCATCTCCGCCAGCTCGAACGCCGGATCGTCCGGCGTCGGCTGGATGCAGTTGACGGGACAGGCGTGCACGCACGACCCGTCGCCGACGCAGGACTGCGTGACGACGTGGGGCATCAGCGGCTCCCTCGCTCGCTCGTCGCGTCGCGGGGGCCGGGGGCCGGGACCGGGGTCACCTAGGCGACCAGGTCGGCGCGGCGGTCGGGCTCGCCGCGATAGCGGGTCGGCTCGCCGTCGATGCCCATCCGCCGCCAGACGCGCCGGCTGGCGGCGTTCATCAGGCCCGTCTCGGTCGCGAGCGCGCGCATGTCGCCGAAGTACGAGGCCATGATCCGCCGCGAGTGGGGGCTCTGCCAGAACGCCTCGCGGAAGACCTCCCGCGGGATCTCGAAGCGGCGCTGGAAGGCGCGCGGCGGGGTCATGATCTCGCCGGCCAGCCAGCGCATGATGATCGGGAACGCGACCGACACGATCGCCCGCTCCGTCCGGCTCAGCCGCGGGATCCGCAGCCGCAGGAACTCGCCGGCGAACGAGATGTGGCGGGCCTCCTCGGCGATGTGGATCTCCATCGTCCGCAGCACCGCGGGCGGCATCTCGATGCCCTCGCGGAGGATCGACTTCTGGTAGTGGTCGATCGGCTCCTCGCCGGCCAGGATCCCGATCATCAGGATCACCGGCAGGTAGCCGCCGGCCAGGCCGATCACCGGCGACGCGGCGCGGAACCACGTGCGCATGCCCGGCACGTCCGCCCCGGAGCGGTTGACCAGCTCCTGGAACATCTGGATGTGGTTGCACTCCTCCGTCATCTCGTGGAGGCAGTAGCGGAACTCGGGCGACCCGTTGGGCAGGCCCATCGCGTAGTGCATGAGCCCGCGGATCAGGATGCTCTCGAACGACCCGCCGACCTTGACGGCGTTCATCACGCGCCAGCGGCCGATCTCGATCTGGCGCTCGCGCGACTGGGCGGCGTACCAGGCGGTCGCGCCCAGCGGGTCGACCGCCGGCTGCAGGATCCAGCGCGGGTCCCGGGGATCGATGGTCATCTCCGGCGCGTCCCAGGCGATGTCCTCGTAGGGGTCGAAGTGCACGTGCACCGAGCCCTCCGACAGCGTCTGCAGCATCGCCTCGTAGTCCGGGTCCAAGCCGCGGCTCCGCGGTGCGGTCGTGACGGTCATGTCCTGCTCCCTGCTCGTTCGATGTCCTGCTGCCCCGCCATCGCGGCCACGATCGGCCCCGCCTGCCGGAACACCCGTCCGAAGTTCACGATCAGGTCGTCCTGATCGAGCGGCAGCTCCCCGCGCACGTGCGCGACGAGCAGCTCCTGCGCCGCGCCGATCACGGCGCGGCTGATCAGCTCGGTCTCGACCGACTCGAGCACCCACGGCCCGAAGGCCTGCGCCGCAGCGGCGCGGACGACGCCGGCCAGCCCGCCGATGATCGCGCGGCGCTGGTCCTCGATCTCGCGGCTGACGCCGACGACCTCGACGAAGAGGATCCGGGCCCGGCGCGGGTCGTCAGTCAGCGAGCGGACGACCGCGCCCGAGGCGGCGTCGACCGCGGCGTCGAGGTCGCGCTCGACCAGAGCGATCCCCGGAGCGGCGGCTGCCAGCAGGTCGGCGACGATCCGCTCGGCGAGCGCGATCAGCAGCGCCTCCTTGCCGGCGAACGACTCGTAGAAGTAGCGCTCCGTCAGGCCGGCCTGACGGCAGACGTCGCGCACCCGCGAGCGGTGGAAGCCCTGCGTCGCGAAGACCTCGAGGGCGGCGTCGAGCAGCTGCTCGCGCCGCTCGGCGACGCGCTGCTCAGGGCTCTTGCCCCGCCACGGACGCACCAGCTCGGACGCGCTCATCCGCGGTCCTCTCGATTCCCGACAACCATGGGTGTCAGGATGATGGAGCTGACAACGTCAGATGTCAACACCCAGCTACGGATCCGTAGCGTAGGGCGCGATCGGCCGGGCGGGCGCGGCGCGGGCGGATCGGCGGGGCGGGGATGGATCGGTGAGCTGAGGCGGCCGGCGACCGCCGCTCGGGCCGGTCGCCGCGCTTGCGGGCCACGTGCCCATCCGACGGGCTCCGCGACGCCGGCCTCGGCGGGCGATCCGCGATCGGGCGCCCCGCTTGCGCCCCGGCCTCGTGTCATCTCGCCGTACCTCCGCCACCGAAGCAGCGATTCGACGCCTCAGGAACGTCGAACCGCCATCTCGGCCTCGGGGTCGTCCCGAGACGACGATTCAACGGTCGCCAGTTCCCGCGCCCACCGCGCGCGCCCCCGGCTGCCGCACCCCGCGCCCACCACCGACGCCCCCGGCCGCCGCAGCCCGCCACCCGCCGCCCCCGCCCACCGACACGCGACCCACCGCGTCCAGCGACCGAGCCGAACGGCCCGCCGGCGCCGCGGCCCGACCCGGCCGCGGCGCCACCCCCCGCTCAGATCGCCAGCAGCCGGCCCGCCGCCGCCTCGTCCATGTCCGCGGTCCTGCCGGCCGCGACGGCGTTGCCGGCCTCGAGGACGACGTAGTCCTCGGCCATCCGCAGCGCCATCTCGACGTACTGCTCGGCGATCAGCAGGCCGATCCCGTCGCGGTCGCGGAGCGCCAGGATCGCCTCCTCGATCTCGGCCACGATCGACGGCTGGATGCCCTCGGTCGGCTCGTCGAGCAGCAGCAGCCGCGGCTTGGTCAGCAGCGCCCGCGCGATCGCCAGCTGCTGGCGCTGGCCGCCCGACAGGAACGTCGCCGGCCGCTTCAGCAGCGGCTTCAGCCGCGGGAACAGGTCGAGGACCTCGTCGATCTCCGACCGCCTGCCGTCGCGGCGGGTCTCCAGGACCACCTGCAGGTTCTCCAGCACCGACATCCCGCCGAAGCCGGAGCGCTCCTGGGGCGCGTAGCCGAGGCCCGCGCGGACCCGGTCCCACGGCGACAGCGACGTGATCTCGCGGTCGTCGAGCAGCACGCGCCCGGCCTTGGTCGGCAGCACGCCCATGATCGCGTTCATCAGCGAGGTCTTGCCGGCGCCGTTGCGCCCGAGGACGCAGCAGCTGCCACCCTCCTCGAGCTCCAGCGAGACGCCGAACAGGACCTGCGTCCGGCCGTGCGCGACCTGCAGGTCGCTGGCGGTGAGCTTCATGCTGCCTCCTCGTCGTCGGACGCCGCCGGGGCTCCTGCGGCGGCGGCCCCGCTGCGGCCGGCGCTGTTGCGGTCGTCCCGCGCGCGGCCGATGTAGACCTCCTGGACCGTCGGGTCGGCCTGGACCTCGGCGACCGTCGCGTCGGCCCGCAGGATCCGGCCCTCGTGCAGGACCGTGACCCGGTCGGCGAAGCGGCGCATGAAGTCCATGTCGTGCTCGACCACCAGCACCGTGCGGCCCCGCGCCAGGTAGCGGATCAGCTCGCCCGTCCGGGTCCGCTCGTCCGGGCTCATGCCGGCGACCGGCTCGTCGAGCAGCAGCAGCCGCGGGCCCTGCGCGAGCAGCATCCCGATCTCCAGCCACTGCTTCTGCCCGTGGGCGAGCGCGCCGGCGGACTTGTCGACCTCGTCCGCCAAGCCGGTCACCTCGAGCGCCTCGACGACCGCGTCGGCGTGCCCCCTCGGCTGGCGCAGCAGCCGCCGCAGGCCGAGCCGGTAGCTGGCGGCCAGGTCCAGGTTCTCCCCCACCGTCAGCGCCTCGAAGACGGTCGCGGCCTGGAAGGTGCGGCCGACGCCGAAGTGGACGATCCGGTGCTCCTTGTGGCCGACCAGCTGCTGGCCGTCGAAGCTGACCGAGCCGGTGGTCGGCTTCGTCAGCCCGGTGATGATGTCGACCAGCGTCGTCTTGCCGGCGCCGTTGGGCCCGATCAGGAAGTGGACCTCGCCCTCGCGGGCGTCGAAGTCGACGTCGGTGAGGGCGTGGAAGCCGCCGAACTGGACGCCGAGCCCGCGGATCCGGAGCAGCGGCTCGCCGGCCTTCTCGGGCGGGGTCTGCGGCGGGTCGCTCGGGTGGCGGGGCCGGATCGCGGGATCGCCCTCGGCGCGGGGCGGGGTCGGCTGCGGGCTCATGCGCCCTCCTCCACCGTCGTCGCGGCCGCCGGCGTGGCGTCGCGGCCTCGTCGCAACCGGCCGCGGTTCTCCCGCAGCCACTCGCCGATCCCCGCGATCCCCCGCGGCGCGAACGCCACCACGACGACGAACAGCAGCCCCTGGCCGTAGAGCCACGCCGACGGCAGCTGCTCGGAGAGCTCGGTCTTGGCGTAGTTGACCAGGACCGCGCCGGCGATCGCCCCGGCCAGCGACAGGCGCCCGCCGACCGCGACCCAGATCACCATCTCGATCGACGGCACGATCCCCAGCGACGCCGGCGAGATGATCCCGACGACCGGCACGAAGAGCGCGCCGGCCAGGCCCGCCATCCCCGCCGAGGCGGCGAACGCCACGACCTTGACCAGCGTCGGGTCGTAGCCCAGGAACCGGACCCGGTCCTCGGCGTCGCGGACCGCGACCAGCAGCCGCCCGTAGCGGCTGCGGACCAGCTGGCGGCCGATCAGGAAGACCAGCGCCAGCACCGCCACCACGATCAGGTAGAGCGTCCGCTTGTCGTCCGGGTCCGCCAGGTCGAGCCCGAAGAAGGTCATCACCGTCAGGCCGTTGGTCCCCCCGGAGAACTGCTGCTGGCCGACGAGGAAGATCACGAACGCGGCCGCCAGCGCCTGGGTCAGGATCGCGAAGTACGGCCCCCGGACCCGGCTGCGGAAGACCAGCAGGCCGAGCAGCGTGGCCGCCAGCATCGGCAGCAGCACCACCATCGCCAGCGTGAACGCGGTCGACTCGAACGGGCCCCAGATGCCGGGCACGTGCTCGGCGCCGGTCAGCGTCATGAACGCCGGCGGCTGGCCGTCGGGCGCCTCGGCGAGCTGCAGGTGCATCGCCATCGCGTAGCCGCCGAGCCCGAAGAACAGGCCCTGGCCGAGGACGAGCATCCCGCCGCGGCCCCAGGCCAGGGCGATCCCGACCGCGACGATCGCGAACACCAGGTACTTCGCCAGCAGGCCGAGGCGGAAGTCGCTCAGCATCGACGGCGCGACGACGATCAGCAGGAAGGCGACGATCGCGAAGGCGATCCGCGCGGGCAGCTCCTCGCGCGGGCCGACGACCCGCCGTCGGACGGTGGCCAGCAAGGCGCTCATGCGAGACCCCTCGTCTCCTGGGCGACGATCCCCTGCGGCCGCAGCTGCAGGAACGCCACGATCAGCACGAAGACGATCACCTTGGCCAGGCTCGCCTCCGTCCAGTACTCGATCAGCGAGTTGCAGAGGCCCAGCACCAGCGCGGCGATCACCGCCCCGCGGAGCTTGCCGAGGCCGCCGGCCACGACGACCAGGAACGCGTCGACGATGTAGTTCTGTCCGAGCGTCGGCCCGACCGAGCCCAGCTGCGTGATCGCGACCCCGGCGACGCCGGCCAGGCCCGATCCGAGGAAGAAGGTGCGGCGGTCGACGGCGGCGGTGCCGATCCCGGACGCGGCCGCCAGCTGGCGGTTCTGCATCACCGCCCGCATCCGCCGGCCCTGCTTCATCCGGCTGACCACGAACCAGGCGCCGGCGGTCGCCGCGAGCGCCAGGACCATGATGAAGATCCGGTTGTAGGCGACGCCGACGCCGAGGACCTCGGTGCCGCCGTTCAGCCAGCCGGGGCTCTTGACCTCGACGTTCTGGGCGCCGAAGAGGTCGCGGGCGAGCTGCTGGAGGATCAGCGCCACGCCCCAGGTCACCAGCAGCGTGTCGAGCGGGCGGCCGTAGAGGCGGCGGATCAGCAGCGCCTCGAGCGCCAGGCCCAGCAGCCCGGCGACGACCAGCGCGGCCGGCAGCGAGAGCAGGAAGGCGGTCGACGTCGCGCCGTCGCCGAGCGCCTGCTGGACGACGTAGGTCGTGTAGGCGCCGGCCATGATGAACTCGCCGTGGGCCATGTTGATGACCCCCATCTGGCCGAACGTGAACGTCAGGCCGAGGGCGACGAGCAGCAGGATCGAGCCGATGCTCAATCCGACGAAGATCTGGGAGAAGAGCTGTTCCACGGTGTGACTCCGAAAGGACGTCGGGCGGCATGGGAGAATGGGTGGGCACCAGCCGGGCCACCGACGACCTCGGACGAGCCATCGACGACCTCAGCCGGGCCACCCACGCACCCACCGGCGGGGGAGCGCGCAACCGGCGCGCTCCCCGCGGTGGTGTCCCGCGACCTACAGCCCCTTGGCCCAGGGGTAGGTCTTCAGGAACGGATCCGGCTTGATCGGACCCTTGGACTCCCACACCGTCTTGATCAGGCCGTCGGGCTGGATCACGCCGATGCGGGCGGTCTTGTAGATGTGCTGGTTGTCGCCGTCGATCGTGACCTTGCCCTCGGGGGCGTCGTAGGTCAGGCCCTTCGAGGCGGCCTTGACCTTCTCGACGTCGGTCGAGCCGGCCTTCTCGACCGCGGCGGCCCACAGCTTCACCTGCAGGTAGGCGGCCTCGATCGGGTCGTCGGTGACCCGCTTGGCGCCGTACTTCTTCTTGTAGGCGGCGACGAACTTCTCGTTCGCCGCGCCCGGGGTCGTCTGGTAGTAGTTCCACGCCACGATCTGGCCCTCGACCTTCGAGGCGCCGATCCCGCGGACCTCGTCCTCGGCGATCGAGACCGAGACGACCGGCAGCTTGGTCGCCGGCAGGCCGGCGCCCTCGAGCTGCTTGAAGAAGGCGACGTTCGAGTCGCCGTTCAGCGTGTTGAAGACGGCGTCGGGGTTGGCGGCCTTGACCTTGTTGACGATCGTCGAGAACTCGGTCGAGCCCAGCGGCGCGTACTCCTCGCCGAGGACCTTGACCCCGTTGGCGGCGGCCCAGGCCTTGATCTCCTTGTTGGCCGTGCGCGGGAAGACGTAGTCGGAGCCGACCAGGTAGAGCGACTTGGCCTTCTTCTCGGTCTTCAGGTACTCCAGCGCCGGGATGATCTGCTGGTTGGTGGTCGCGCCCGAGTAGAAGATGTACGGCGAGGCCTCGAGGCCCTCGTACTGGACGGGGTAGTACAGCAGCGCCTTGTTGCGCTCGAAGACCGGCAGCATCGCCTTGCGGCTGGCGCTGGTCCAGCCGCCGAAGGTCGCGGCGACCTTGTCCTGGCTGATCAGCTTCTGGGCCTTCTCGGCGAAGGTCGGCCAGTCGGACGCGCCGTCCTCGACGACCGGCTCGATCTTCTTGCCGAGCACGCCGCCCTCGGCGTTCAGCTCCTCGATCGCCAGCAGCTCGGCGTCCTTCACCGAGACCTCGGAGATCGCCATCGTCCCGCTCAGCGAGTGCAGGACGCCGACCTTGATCGTGTCGCCGCCACCACCCCCGCCGGAGCCGGAGTCGCCGCTGTCGCTGCCGCACGCGGCCAGCAGCATCGCCGCGACGCACAGCAGCGCCGCCAGCGACCATGTTCGATATCCATGCCTGAGTCGTGCCTGCACGACGAACCCCTCGATCGGTTCCGGGCGGCGCGCCGCCGACGCGCCACCGGTTGACGTCCGGCCGTCCGCCGACTGCGGCGCGACGACCGGGCCGCGACCCCGTCCCGCCGGCGCCGCGAGGGGCGCCGGCGGTGGGGGAGTCACGATCCGCCTGGGAGCTTGCGCGCCGGCGGTCGCCGCGCCGGTGGCCGGATGGAGCAGGTGCCGCGTCCGCGATGGCGGCGGCGGCGCGGATCACCTCACCCACGGCGGTGCTAGTGGGCCACGACGGCTCACCCGCGGCCGCCGCTCACCCGGCGGACCGGGGTGGCTCACCCCGGGTGACGGGCCGCTCGGCGCCGAAGCGGCGCGCCGCTCAGCGACCGCGCCGCGGCTTGAGCACGAGCGTCAGCCGCCCGGTGCGGGTCTTGCCGCCCTTGACCGACGCGGTGTAGGAGACCGGCAGCCGCCGCTTCCTCGCCAGCGCCCGCGTCGTCTCCGGGTCGAGCCGCAGCCGGACGACGGCCGACTTGCCGTCGCCGATCCCGAAGCTGCGGTGGGCGACGGTCACCCGCACCACCAGCGACCGGCGCCCGATCGGGACCCGCCGTCGCAGGCGCAGCCGCAGGGTGCCGCGGCAGGGCTTGTCGGCGCAGGTCACGACGACGTAGGCGAACGAGCCGACCGCCGGCGCGCCCGCGACGACCTTGGCGATCCGCGGGACGAGCTTGCGCGGCGGCCCGCTGCCTCCCCCGGTCCCACCGCCGCCGGTGCCTCCTCCGCCGCCACCCCCGCCGCCGCCACCCGGCGCGGCGATGCTGACCGCGGCGGCCGCCGTGGTCGCCGAGGACCGGTGCTCGTCGTCGCCGGCGTAGGCCGCCGCGACCGCATGGTCGCCCGGGGCCGGGTACGAGACGACGCAGGTGGCGCGGCCGCTGGGGTCGAGCGGCTGCGCGCCGCAGCCCGCGATCGACGCC
>NZ_AGUD01000304.1 GCF_000240225.1 Patulibacter medicamentivorans | reverse complement strand
AGCGCCGTCCACCGCCGCCCCAGCCGCAGCGGGCCGAGGGCGCGGGCGCCCAGCCCGAGCCGGCGCGGCAGGCAATGGGGCTCGGTCGGCGCCGCCGGGGTCGCCGGCGCCGGCCGCGGATCGGGCCGGAACCGCCAGCCGCGCTCGACCAGCACCAGCTCCTCGCGCGTGATCCGCAGCGAGACCGGCTCGAACCGCCCCCGCGGCCCCTCGATCGCTCCGAACTGCTCGCGCGGGGTGTCGTCGATCCCCCGGCCGCGGACCTGCTGGCGGAGGCCGTCCAGGTGGTGCAGGGTGACCGTCCGCTGGTGCCCGCCCTCGCGGATCCGCAGCGTCGCCGGCGAGCAGTAGACGTTGAAGTCCTCCAGCGTCGCCTCGACCCCGGGGCCGCGCATCGTCCAGCGCTCGTCCTCGGACGGTCCCAGGTCGCGGGTCGAGCTGTCGCCGGGCGGGTTGTCGAGCGGCCGGCCCCGCAGCGGCAGGCCGGTCACGTGGAAGCGCCACGGCGCGGCGGCGGGGTCGGCGGTGTCACGCTCCCAGTAGCCGGTCCGGCCGTCCCGGCGACCCTCGACGCGCAGGATCCGGTGCTCGCCGCCGGTTCCGACCTTGTGGACCGAGATCGCGTCGGTGATCTCGCCCGGCACCTTCGGCTGCCGCCGCCACGGCTCGGCCGGCAGCTGGATCGGCGCGCCGGCGCCGCGGCCGCGCTGGTCGTCGTAGGAGTAGCGGAAGAAGACCGGATCCATCCCCGAGATGTCGAAGTCGAAGAGGCGCGTGAAGAGGTCGCCGTGGACGCCGACGACGAAGACGGTCGAGCCGCTCGTCGACAGCCCCCGCATCCGCAGCCGGCCGCGCTGCGGGCCGCACATCTCGTAGCTCTCGTCGCGCGGCAGCCACGGGTCCCAGAAGGTCAGCCGCTGACCGCCCGGCCGGATCCCCCAGATGTGCGAGACCTTGCCGTCGCCGATCGTCGTGCGGTTGCCGGCCGGGTCGGTCCAGTGGTCGTCCTCGAGCTTCGAGATCACGGTCCACGACCAGGCGACCGTCTCGGGCACCGCGTAGCCCGGCCCGAGCCAGAACGGCGTCCCCCAGCGCCCGCTCCAGTTCCACAGGTGCGGGTCCTTGAGCGCGTTGTCCATGGTGAAGATCCGGCGTCCGCCGTCGAGCGCGACCAGCTCGTCGTCGTCGGCCGCGATCCCGCTCAGGCGCCCGTCGATGCAGGGCGGAAGCGGCACCTGCCGCCACGGGTCCCCGCTCCCCCGCCCGCGCGCGAACAGCCGCCCGCGGTCGAGCGCGAACTCGAACAGCCGGTTGAAGCTCGTGGTCGACGTCCGCAGCGGCACCTGCGTCGGCAGTCGCCGCTGGTCGCCGAGCGGCCAGTCGGCCGGCATCGCGCTGCTCGCCGGGTCGAGCCGGAGCAGATCCGGCACGCCGACGGTGCTGACCGCGAGCAGCTGGCAGCTCTGCTCGCGCAGCAGCTCGTCGACCATCCCGGCCGGTGATTGGGCGACCGCCGGCGGCGCGAAGGCCAGCGGCAGCAGGCAGCAGAGCAGGGCGACCCGGCGAAGCACGTCGGCACGCTACCAGCGGTCGCGTCCGGCGGCGGGGGCGAACCGCGCCGCCTCAGGGCGCGCGCAGGTCGCCGCTGTCGAGCCGCTCGAGCACGCGGGTGGCGGCGCTCGCCGGATCGAGCTGGCGGCGGACGACCTGGTCCAGCAGCTCCTGGAAGCCGGCGTCGGCCTCGAGCGCCGCGTCGAGCCGCCGGCGCAGGCGGCCGGTGGTCAGCGCGAGCACCTCGTTGCGCAGGTTGCGGCTGCGCCGCTCGTCCAGCTGGCCGGCCGCCTGGATGTAGGCGCGGTGCTTGTCCAGCTGCTCGATCAGCTCGTCGGTGCCGATGTCGCGGTAGGCCTCGGTCTTGACGATCGGGACCCGCCACGAGCCCTTCTCGTGCTCGCCGAGCGACAGCACCGAGCGGACCTCGCGGACCATCGTGTCGGTCATCGGGTGGTCGGCCTTGTTGACCACGATGATGTCCGGGATCTCCATCACGCCGGCCTTCAGCGCCTGGATCGAGTCACCGCCGCCGGGGATCAGGACCAGGACCACGGTGTCGGCGTGGTCGATGATGTCGATCTCCGCCTGGCCGACGCCGACGGTCTCCAGGAAGACGTCGTCCTTGCCGGCCGCGTCCATCAGCAGCGCCGCCTGCAACGTCGCCTCGGAGAGGCCGCCGAGCGCCCCGCGGTTGGCCATCGAGCGGATGAAGACCTTCGGATCCAGGAAGTGATCGGAGAGCCGGATCCGGTCGCCGAGCAGCGCGCCCTTCGTGAACGGCGAGCTGGGGTCGATCGAGAGCACCGCGACCTCGCGGTCCTGTGCCCGGCGGGCCTTCGTCAGCGAGCTGATCAACGTCGACTTGCCCGCGCCCGGCGCTCCGGTCAGGCCCAGGACCGCGGCCCTGCCGGTGTGCGGGTAGACCTCGCGCACCAGCTCCCAGCCCCGCGGGTCGTCGTTCTCCACCAGGGTGATCGCGCGGGCGAGGGCGCGCTTGTCGCCCTGCAGCAGCCGCGCGGCGAGGCTCGTCTCGGTCGGCATCTGACGAGCAACCCTACCCGCGTCGTGGCGCCGCGGCCGCGCCGAGCGAGGCGATCCCGACCTTCGGCGGGATCGCGTCCGACGGGCCGCGCCCGGCAGCCGGCGGAGCGGCCGACTACGCTTGCCGCCGTGGCGCTCGACCCCACCCCCACGCCGCTCGACGTCCCGGCGCCGGCCGACGAGCTCGGTGCCCCGCCGGAGCTGCGGCGACCGCCGGAGCCGCCGCGCGGCGGACCGCTGGCGTTCCTGCGCTTCGCGCGCCGCAACGGGATGCTGCGCGTCGGCTACGTGCGCCTGGGCCTGCGGCTGCTGCGGCTGAAGCTGCGCTACGGGCGGCGGCTGCAGCTGGACGGCCCGGCCTTCGTCTGTCGCGGAGTCCACTTCGAGATCGGGCCGAAGGCGACCGTCCGGCTCGGGCGCTGGTCGTGGATCGGCGACGGCACGAAGGTCCGCTGCCACGAGGGCGAGGTCGTGATCGGCGCCAAGTCGGTGCTCGGCCAGGAGTGCACGATCAGCTGCTACGAGCGGGTCGAGATCGGCCGCGAGTGCATCATCGCCGACCGCTCGATGTTCATCGACTTCGATCACTCGGTCGCCTGGGTCGAGACCCCGATCCGGGCCCAGGGCATCTACACCCGTCCGGTTCGGGTCGGCCACAACGTCTGGATCGGCTACGGCGGCTGCGTCCTGCGCGGCGTCACCGTCGGCGACAACGCGGTCCTCGGGACCTACGGCGTCGCCACCCGCGACATCCCCGCCGACGCCGTCGCCGGCGGCGTGCCGGCGAAGGTGATCCGGATGCGCGAGGCGCCGCGGCGGATGCGCTGGGTCGACTGAGCCGTCGTCCCGCCCCGGGTTCGTGAGAGCCCGATGAGACTCCCCTGGCGACGACACCGAGGCGCGTGGAACGGTGGCCCCGTCCCACGTCCCTCCCCCGGGGGACGTCCGAAGAAGGAGCACCGCATGTCCCCCCGTCCCCGCAGCATCGGCCTGGCCATCGCCGGCGCCGTGCTGGCGTCGTCCCTGGTCCCAGCCGCCGCCTCCGCCGACCGGGTCACCTCGCCCCGGCCGTGGAAGGCGACCAACACGTACCTCGTCCGCCAGAGCCTCGACGGCCGCACCAGCCCCAAGCTCGAGCCGCGCGCCAAGGTCGATCACGTCCGCGCCGGCCAGTGGGTGCGGATCAGCTGCCAGACGACCGGCGAGAACGCCTACGGCTCCACGGTCTGGGACAAGGTCGGCGCCTACTACGTGCCCGACCACTACATCCGGACGTTCACCACCGGCTTCATCAAGGGCGCTCCGCGCTGCAAGGGCCCGGCCCCGCAGCCGCGCCCCAACTCGGCCCTCTACGACCAGGCCGCGGCGGCCGGCTTCGGCGGCCTGCCCGGCGGCTCGACGCGGATCAGCGCCAGCACCGGCGCCCGCAACCGCGACGACGGGATCGTGATCCTGCGCTGGTTCATCCCCAACCACGACGCCGGCGGCCGGCTGCTGGTCGGCGACGGCCGCGGGTTCTCGGGCGCCCCCGACGACGTCCACCGCTCGCGCGCCTACCTGGCCTGGAACACGAAGACCGGCGCGGTCACGTTCACCGTCACCCCGACGACGGTCTCGACCGCCCTGCCGCGATCGCTCAAGGGCCCGGGGATCTGCACCAAGTTCAAGATCCCCTACCCGTGCGTGAAGGACTACCCGCTGCCGCCGCGGATCCGGGGCGGGGAGCACATCCCGGCGCTGCCGATCTCGGTCAAGTCGAGCTTCGGCGACGTCCACTCGACCGACTGGCAGGCGCGCCACACCAACAACGTCGCGGTCCGCCGCGAGGGCAGCGGCCGCCTGCACGTCAAGGCGTCGCTGGTGAACTCGGTCACCAACGACTTCGTGGTCACCGCGGCCGGGCGCCGGATCGCGCCCGGCGCCTGGAGCGTCGACTACGACGTCACGCTCGAGCGGCGGCCGGCCGGCGGCTACGCGATCCGGGCGATCGGCAACGGCTACCCGGCGATCGAGGCCTACTACTACGGCCGCACGAACACCGTCGCCCACCGGCGGTTCCAGCGCAAGATCGACCCGGCGATGCGGCGGACCTGGCGCAAGGTCGGACCGCTGTCGCTAAACCCGCTGGTGCTCGACCCGGGTGGCGGCGTCGGCGCGCTCAACGAGTTCAGCTGGTTCACCTGCACCGATCGGTCCGACGGCGGCAGCTTCTGCGACAAGCGGGGCAGCAGCAAGGGCCAGTGGTTCGCGAAGGCCGGCGACTACACCACGACCGGCGGCGGCCCCGCCGAGTGATCCCGCCGAGGCCGGGGGCGGTCGCCGCCCCCGGCCTCAGCCGGCCTTGGTGGCCGTGATCATCAGGTTGTAGAAGACGCCCGCCGGCAGCCGGCCCTCGAGCAGCCGGCGGTCGAGCTGCTGGAAGAGCAGGTAGCCGCGGAAGGCGTAGCGGCGCCAGGCCCACGGGATGTCGTCCGGGTTCGCCGTCGCCTCCATCGCGCGGTTGAACCAGCCGAACCAGTTGGCGGCCAGCTCCTCGCCCTGGACGTCGACCGACGCGAAGCCGGCGGCGGTCGCCGGCTGGCGCAGCTCGACCGGGATGAAGGCGTGGACGTCGACGAGGTGCTCGAGCGCGTGGTTCTCCTCGCCCCCGTCGTCGTGGCCGGTCGACGCCGGCCCGGCGCCGACCAGGCGCCGCCAGAGCGGCGCGACCCGCAGCGCCGCGCCCTTGGGCACCGCCGCGAGCTTGTCGCCGTTGCGCGACGGCTCGCCCGCGAACAGCACCACGCCGCCCGGCCGCAGGACCCGGTGGAACTCGGCGAACGCCTTCTCCAGGTCCGGGATGTGGTGGAGGATCGCGTGCCCGCAGACGAGGTCGAAGCTCTCGTCCGGGAACGGCAGCTGCTCGGCCCCGGCGACCGCCGTCTCGACCTCGAGCCCGAGCGTCTCGGCGTTGCGCTCGAGCGCCGCGATCATGCCGGGCGAGATGTCGGTCGCGGTCGCGTGGCCGATCAGGCCCGCCTTCAGCAGGTGGAGGCTGAAGTAGCCGGTGCCGGCGCCGATCTCCAGCGAGCGCTCGAACCGCGGCGACGGCTTGCCCAGCAGCTTGTGGACCTTCTGCAGGACCTGGTCGCTGCCGACCTCGCCCCAATCGATCCCCCACTTGGCGTCGTAGTGCTCGGCCGCGCCGTCGTGGTAGCGGGTGTTGACGTCGCGGATGCGCTCGGCGGTCTCCGGCTCGGCCGCAGCGCTACCGGTGGTCGGAAAAGGGCTCATTGGTCGCCGCAGTCTACGCACCGGGCGCTCCCGGACCGCGCGACCGCCCACCGCCCGCGACCGTCGTGCGCCCGCCCCTCGCTAGATTGGCGGCGCATGCCCGTCGCCGAGACCCGCTACGTCCAGCGCAACCAGCCGCCCGGCGTCCCGCCGCTGGAGCTGACCGGTGAGCGGACCCTGCCCGACGTGCCGGAGGAGAACTACTGGTACCGGCGGCACCTGGTGGTCTACGAGTGGATCGCCGGCCGCGTCGCCGGCCGCCGGGCCGTCGACCTGGCCTGCGGCGAGGGCTACGGGTCCGACGTGCTGGCGCGGCAGGCGTCCGAGGTCGTCGGCGTCGACGCCAACCCCGAGGCCCACGAGCATGCCCGGCTGCGCTACGTCCGGGCCAACCTGCGGTTCGTGCGGACGCTGGTCGAGACCTACGACGAGCCGACCGACGTCGTCGTCTTCCTGCAGACGATCGAGCACGTCCAGGACCCCGACGCGATCCTCGAGCAGTTCAAGCGGCTGATCGGCCCCGAGGGCGAGGCCTACGTCTCGACGCCGAACCTGCTGACGCTGGCCCCCGAGGGCGCCGAGAAGTCCGAGAACCCGTGGCACGTCAAGGAGTACCGCGCCGACGAGTACCGCGAGCTGCTCGAGCGCCACTTCTCCCACGTCGAGATCTTCGGCCTCTTCCACACCCGCAAGCTGGCGATCCACCAGTTCGCGATCGAGAAGCTCGGCTGGGACCGGCTGCACAAGGCGCTGCGCTTCACCAAGCCGTTCTACGCCTGGTTCACGCCCGCGATCTCGGCCTCCGACTTCGCCCTGCGGACGGCCGCCGACGGCGCCGACCTGGACAAGGCGCTGGACTTCGTCGCCGTTGTGCGGCCTTGACGACCGGCGCACGGCCCCTCCCGCGATCGGCGACCACGGCATGAGCGGCGACGGTCGGCTGGCGGTCGTCCTGCACTCGCACCTGCCCTACGTCGAGGGCTTCGGCACCTGGCCGTTCGGCGAGGAGTGGCTGTGGGAGGCCGCGGCCACCTGCTACGTGCCGCTGCTGGAGCTCTTCGACCGGCGAGCCGATGCGGCGGCGCTGACGCTGTCGGTGACCCCGGTGCTGGCCGATCAGCTGGCCGCCGACGGCGTCGCCGACCGCTTCCGGGCCTTCCTCGACGACGTCCGCGAGGACACCTACCGCCGCGACATCGAGGGCCTGGAGGGCACCGGCTACCCGCGCGAGGCGCGCGCCCTGCGGACGCTGCGCGAGGTCTACCGGGGAGCGCGGGCGGCGATCGACGCCCGCGACGGCGACATCGCGGGCGCGCTGCTGGCCCACGCCACCTGGACCTCCTCGGCGACCCACGCCGTGCTGCCGCTGCTGGCCACGCCGGCCGGGCTGCGGGCCCAGGTCGAGGGCGGGATCGGCGCCCACCGCCGCCGCGCCGGGCACTGGGACGGCGGCTTCTGGCTGCCGGAGTGCGCCTACGACCCGGCCCTCGACGGCGCGCTCGCCGACGCCGGCGTGCGGACCACCTGCGTCGACCTGACCGACCTGCTCGGCTTCGGCGACCGGCGCCACCTGCAGCCGTGGGCGACCGCCGCGGGGACCACGCTGCTGCCGATCGACCGCTCGCTGATGGACCTGGTCTGGTCCGACGGGGCGATGCCCGCGGCCGCCGCCTACCGCGACAGCCACCGCCGGACGACCTTCGACCTGCTGCCGTGGGCCAACGACGGCACGCCGTGGGACCCCGAGCGGGCCCGCGCGCAGGCCCGGACCGATGCGGCGACCTTCGTCCGGGCCGCCCGCGAGCGGCTGCGCGACGGCGGGCTGGCCGTGATCGCGCTCGACACCGAGTTCCTCGGGCACTGGTGGATCGAGGGGCCGTGGTGGTTGGAGGCGCTGCTCGACGAGGCTCGCGGCCAGGGGCTCGAGATCGTCGACGCCGACCGGGCAGCCGCCGAGCTGCGCGCGGCCGGCCGGGTCGCTCCGCTGCCGGAGGAGGCTCGCCGCACCAGCACCTGGGGCACGCCACGGACCCTCTGGACGTGGAGCGGCCCGCAGGTCGCCGCGATGGCCCGCCGCGCCCGCCGGCTCGAGCTGCAGGTGGCGTCCCTCGGCAGCCGGGCGACCCCCCGCGCCTGGCGCGAGCTGCTCGCCGTCCAGTCCTCCGACTGGGCCTTCCTGCGGACCCGGGCGACGGCCGGCGACTATCCCGACCGTCGGTCGGATTCCCATGCCGAGGCGTTGGTCGCCGAGCTCCACGCGCTAGGGTCTGCGGCGCCCGCGCTGCGCAATCTCGCCCCCTTCCTGGACGGGACGGCAGCGCGCACCTGATCGGCATGCGCGTCCTCATCCTCAGCTGGGAGTACCCGCCGATCGTCGAGGGCGGCCTCGCCCGGCACGTCCACAAGCTCGCCACCAACCTGGCGCAGCAGGGGCACGAGGTCCACGTCCTGACCCGCGGCGACGCGGTCGTCAGCGCCGACGCGGTCCGCTCGCGCGTCGTCGTCCACCGGGTTCCCGAACCGGCCCGCCCGCGCGACCTCGACACCTTCATCGCCTGGATCGCGGACATGAACGACGACATGGTCGCCCGCGGCCTGACGCTCTGCGCCGAGCAGGAGTTCGACCTGGTCCACGGCCACGACTGGCTGGTCGGCTCGGCCGCCGACCGGCTCGCCCGCCACGCCGGCGTGCCGATGGTCGCGACGATCCACGCCACCGAGTACGGGCGCCACCAGGGCTGGGTCGACAAGCACCCGCAGAGCCACATCCACGGGATCGAGACCTGGATGGCCCGTCGCGCCGACCGGGTGATCGCCTGCTCGCACTACATGCGCGGGCACATCGCCGACATCTACCGGATCGACGAGTCGCGGGTGACGGTGATCCCGAACGGGATCGACGCCGCCGACCTGCGCCCCTCCGGCGACCTGGCGGCCGTCCGCGCCCAGTACGCGGCGCCGGACGAGCAGCTGGTCCTGCTCGTCGGCCGGCTGGTCTACGAGAAGGGCTTCCAGTTCGCGCTCGACGCGATGGGCGGCCCCGACGGGGTCATCGAGCGGGTCGGCAGGGTCCGCTTCCTCGTGGCCGGATCGGGCACCCACGAGCAGGAGCTGCACCGTCAGGCGGCCGAGCTGGGCCTCGACGCCCACGGCACCTTCCTCGGCTGGATCGGCGACGACGTCCTGCACACGCTCTACCGGATCTCGGACCTCTGCGTGGTGCCCTCGATCTACGAGCCGTTCGGCCTGGTCGCCCTCGAGGCGATGGCGTCGGGATGCCCCTGCATCGTGGCCGACTCCGGTGGCCTGCGCGAGGTCGTCCCGGACGAGGCCGTCGGGATGCGCTTCCCGTCCCGCGACCCGCGGGCGCTGGCCGACCTGATGGAGCGGCTGCTGACCGACCGCGAGCTGCGCGAGGGCGTCGTCGCCCGCGCCGCCGAGCACGTGCTGCGCTTCGACTGGGCCGAGATCGCCCGCGAGACGGCCGACGTCTACGCCGAGCTGGCCGGCCCCACCCGCCCGGCCGCCCTGCCGCGCGCCAGCCGCGCCGCCGGCTGAGGCCGCGCGCCGGACCGAACCGGTCGAGGACCGCGTCGGGTCCGCGTATGCTCGAAGGGCGATGAGCGATCGCGACGCCGACCTGCCGCTGTTCCCGCTCGGGATCGTGGCGCTCCCGGGCGAGGAGGTGCCGCTGCACCTGTTCGAGGAGCGCTACAAGGAGCTGGGCGCGCAGTGCATCGCCGACGATCGCGAGTTCGGGATCGTCCTGGTCGACGACGACGGCCCGCGCTCGGTCGGCTGCGCGATGCGGGTCACCGAGGTCCTCCAGCAGTTCGACGACGGCCGGATGGACATCATGACCCGCGGGACCCGGCCGTTCCGGGTCGTCGAGGAGCACCACCGGCACGCCTACGCCTCGGCCGAGGTCGAGTTCCTCGACGACGCCAGCGAGTCGCTCGACCACGACGCCGCGGCCGCCGTCCGCCAGGCCTACGCCTCGCTGGCGACCCAGGCCACCGAGCACGACGTCGCCCCGGCCGACCTGGCCGCCGCCAGCGCCTACGACCTGGCCGCGTCGGTCGAGTTCTCGGCCGAGGCCAAGCAGCAGCTGCTCGAGTCGCGCTCCGAGAACGCCCGCCTGCGCCAGCTGCTCGCCCTCCTGCGCTCGGCGCTCAAGCACCTCGAGTTCGCCGACCTGGCGAAGGTGCGCAGCGCGTCGAACGGGGTCGTGCGCTTCGAGTGACGGGGTCGTCGTCGGCGCGTGGGCGTGGACGGGTTGGCGTGGGCATGGGTCGTGGACCGGATCGACGGCGCGTCGGGGCGTGGTCGTGTCGGCCTCGGCGTGTGGCCGTGGTGGAGTTGCTCTGCTGGCGCTTGGGGGCTGGGTGCGGTCCTCCGAGCCGGCCCTCCGCCGACCTCTGGGATTCGGCCTGGAATCGGGTCCTGGTTCGGCTCCGGATAGTGCCGGCGGCGGATAACCCCGCCCAGCCCTTCATCGGTCACCGCTTCTGCCACGGGCGGATGCGATGGGGCCATCGTGGGCTGCGACGCGCAGCGGGTGCGGCCGGTGGGATCGGCGGCTGAGCGTGGCACTGGCGTGCGCGACGGACTGGGTGGGAGCAAGCCGCGTTGGGCGGAGCGTGGTCCCGGCCTCCGCTGGCTGCCGTCTCAGCGCGACGAACGAGCCAGCGCCGCCGACGCCCCCGCCTCGTCACCCCGACCCGGCCGACGCCCGGCGATGACGATGCCGATCACGACGAGCATCACGCCGCCGACGGCCGCCAGCGTGATCGGCTCGTCGAGGAACGCCGCGCCGTAGCCGAGCGCGAAGACCGGCGCGACGTACGTCACCAGGGCAGCGCGCGACGGCCCGACCTCGGCGATCAGCTGGAAGAAGATGACGAATGCGATCCCGGTCCCGATCGCGCCGAGCGCGGCCAACGCCAGCCAGGCCCCCGCGCCGTGGAGGGTCGGGCCGCCCTCGCCGGCGGCGGTCGCGACGAGCGCCACCGCGGTCGCGATCCCGGCCGCCCAGGTCAGGTTCGCCGCGGTCTGCGCCAGCGGCGTGCCGCCGGTGGCCCAGAGCCGGCTGAGGACCGCGCCGATGCCGTAGCCAAGCGGTGCCAGCAGGATCGCGATCCCGCCGATCAGCAGGTCCGAGCTGCCCGACAGGTCGGCTCCGAACAGCAGCACCACGCCGGCGAAGCCGACCAGCATCCCGACCAGCCCGGAGCGCCCGAGCCGCGTCGACGGGATCAGCAGCCGGGCGAAGAGGGCCGTGAACAGCGGCGCGGCCGCGACCAGGACCCCTGCCAGGCCGGACGCGACCCAGCGCTCGCCGAGCGAGATCATCGGCAGCGACAGGCCCGCGGTCGCGGCCCCGATCGCCAGCGTCCGCAGCGGGCTCGCGCGGAGCGGCCGCGGGCCCAGCCGGTGACGGGCGATCGCCACGACCACCGCGGCCCCGATCACCAGCCGCAGCGAGGCGATCCACTGCCACGCGAGCCCGTGGTCGAGGAGGACCTTGATCAGCGCGTAGCTACCGCCCCAAGTCGCGGCCAACGCGAGCAGCAGCAGGGACTGGCGACGGGACACCGGCCCAGCATCGCAAACCACGATCGGCGGATTCCGGCCGTCGCGTTCGCGATCCGGGTTCGAGCCCGCTGGCGGCTGCCTGCCCGCGCTTCGCCGTGCTCCGCGCGGAGAGCGCCTCAGGCGACCGCCACCGCACCGCCGCGCCGCGGATCCGCGGCCGCCGACAGCCGCCCGTCGCGCGGGTCGCGGCAGGCGATCTGGACGCCGCCGAAGAACAGGTTCGGCTCGCGGAACTCGACCACGGGGCGGCCGCCGGCCCAGCCGTGGCCGGGACCGACGGCGACGCCGGGCTCCAGGTAGACGACGCCCTCCTCCAGGTGCACGCGCGGCGCCTGGACCGCCACGACCGGCGACCGGCCGTGGTCGACCAGGCCGGCGATCACCTGCAGCAGCGCCGAGCGGATCCGCATCGACCCGGCCGACCCGAGGATCGCCTCGAGGCCGGCGGGCCCGAGGACCCCGCTCGGCGCCATCATCGACGGCAGCCGCCGCCCCGGCGGGAAGGGCGCCGGGCCGTCGGCCCGACCGCTCAGCTGCGGGTTCAGGTCCTCCTCCCCCATCACGTTGTTGAGGTGGATCCCGGTGCCGGGCACGACCAGGCCCGAGCCCTCGCCGTTGGTGCAGGTGATCGCGCAGCTGAGCCCGTCGGCGTCGATCACCGAGAGGTGGGTGGTCGACCCCAGGCGCAGCGCCAGCATCCGGTCCGCGAAGCCGGGCTCGGCGAGCCCGTCGACGAAGGCCACCGTCCGCTCGTCCTCGGCGGCGGCCATCGCCGCCACCAGCGCCCCGGCGTCGAGCGCCGCGGCCGGGCGAGCGTCCAGCCGGCCGAGCGCCAGCGCCAGCAGCAGCCCGCCGGCCGACGGCGGCGGCGTCGTCAGGACCGTCCGGTCGCGATAGGCCACCCGCAGCGGCTCGCGCTCGACGGCCCGGTAGCCGGCCTGGTCGGCCGCCGTCAGGCTGCCGCCGTGCTCGCGGCACCAGCCGACGCAGGCCGCCGCCAGGTCGCCGTCGCGCAGCGGATCGGCACCGTCGCGACCGAGCCGGGCGATCGTCTCCCCCAGCTCGGGGCAGCGGAAGCGGTCGCCCTCGGCCAGCAGCGGCCCGTCCGGCGCCCACAGCACCTGCGACTCGGGCGTCGATCGCAGGATCCCCTCGAGGATCGAGGCGACGTAGGCCTGCTGGCGGTTGAGCGCGACGCCGTCGTGGGCCATCCGCGCCGCCGGCGCCGCCAGCTCCTCCAGCGCGACCCGGCCGAACCGCTCGTGCAGCCGGACCAGCCCGTCGATCAGCCCGAACGCCCCGACCGATGCCGCGCCGACGTGGAAGACCTGGTGGGCGCCGCCGAAGTCGACCTGGACCGCCTGCAGCTCGGCCGGCGCCGCTCCCCCGGCCCCGGCGCCCGGAACCGCGCAGAAGGCGTCGATCGCCACCGGCGACCCGCCGGGCGGCACGGCCAGCAGGTGGCCGCCGGCCGCGGGACCGGTCAGCAGCGGCTCGCAGACCCAGGACGCCAGGACCGCCGCGACGGCCGCGTCGGCGGCGCTGCCGCCCTCGCGCAGGACCTGCGCCCCGACCTCGGCGGTGCGGGGATGGCCGGCAGCGACGATGCCCCGGGAAGACGGCATGGCGGCAGAGGATGACCGATGGGCGGGCGCCGGTGGGGAAGCTTCCCGCGCCCCAACGGCCGACGGCCCCTTGCGGGGCCGTCGAACGAGGACGCGGCGCCGGATCGCCGGCGTCGCAGAGGGAAGACCTGCCGCTCAGCGACCGTCGTGATGGAACTCGGGAACGCTCCAGCCGCTGGTCGCGGCCGCGGTCGAGGGACGGCTGGCGGAGACCGCCTGGCGCGGGGCGGCGTAGCTCTCGCGCGGGGCGCGGCGCTCGACCCGCGGCTCGCCGTCCGGCACGCGCACGCGGCGACGCTCCGGGACCTCGACTCCCCCGCCCTGCAGGTGCGGCTGGTGCTCGTAGCCGGTCGCGACCACGGTCACCCAGACCTCGTCGCCGAGCTTCTCGTCGACCATCGCGCCGAAGATGATGTTGGCCTCGGGGTGGGCGGCCTCGCGGATCGTCTCCGCCGCCTCGTTGATCTCCCACAGCGACAGGTCGCCGCCGCCGGTGATCGAGAGCAGGATCGCCTTGGCGCCGTCCATCGACGTCTCCAGCAGCGGGCTGGAGACCGCGCGCTCGGCGGCCTGGATCGCCCGCGACTCGCCCGTCCCGTGGCCGATGCCCAGCAGGGCGGCGCCACGGTCGGCCATGATCGTGCGGACGTCGGCGAAGTCGAGGTTGATCAGGCCCGGGACCGTGACCAGCTCGGAGATCCCCTGGACGCCCTGGCGGAGGATGTCGTCGGCGACCTTGAAGGCGTCGACCATCGAGGTGTTGCGCTCGAGCACCGACAGCAGCCGGTTGTTCGGCACGACGATCAGCGTGTCGACCTCGTTGGACAGCTCCTGCACGCCGGCGTCGGCGGACTCGGCGCGCCGCCGGCCCTCGAAGGCGAACGGCTTGGTCACGATGCCGACCGTCAGGGCGCCGAGCTCGCGGGCGATCCGGGCGACCACGGGGGCCGCGCCGGTGCCGGTGCCGCCACCCTCGCCGACGGCGATGAAGACCATGTCGCTGCCGCGCAGCGCGTCCTTGATCTCGTCGTACTGCTCCATCGCGGCGCTGCGGCCGACGTCCGGGTTGGCGCCGGCGCCGAGGCCGCGGGTGCTGGTGCGGCCGACGTGGATCGTGGTCCCCGCCAGCGACTCCTGGAGCGACTGGGCGTCGGTGTTGATCGACAGGAAGTCGACGCCGGTGATGCCCGCCTCGACCATCCGGTTGACGGCGTTCGTGCCGCCGCCGCCGACGCCGACGACGCGGATCGACGGGCCGCCGGTCATGTGCATCGGCTGGCGGCGCTCGCCCCAGGCCTCGACGGTCGCGGCGGTCTGCTCGACCAGCGGCACCGCGGCCGGGGCCAGCTCGGCCGGGCTCGGCTCGACGTCGGCGAGCCCGAGGATCTGGGCCGGATCGGCGTCGAGGCCGACCTTCGCCGGGTAGCGGCTGTCGGTCGGGATCGCGCCGCCGTCGGCGATCGCGTCAGCCGGAGCGTCGGTGCGGCGGAAGAGGTCGGCCAGCGGACCTTCGCGGAGGCTGGAACGGTTGTGCTGCGGGCTCATGAACGGAGCACCTCCTGGGCGAGGTCGCGGTAGGACTGGGCGGCGAGGCTGTCGGGGTCGTACCGGAGCACGGACATGCCCTTCACGGGCGCCTCGGCGAAGCGGATGGTCTTCTTGACGCGGGTGACGAACAGGCGATCGCCGAAGTGCTCCTCGAGCAGCTCCAGCGCCTCCTGGGCGTGGACGGTGCGGCGGTCGAGCATCGTCGGCAGGATCCCCTGGATCTCGAGCTTCGGATTGAGCTGCTCGCGCACCATCTCGACGGTCTGGCGCAGCTGCGCCAGGCCACGCAGCGACAGGTACTCGGCCTGGACCGGGACGATCACCTTGTCGGCCGCGCAGAGCGCGTTGATCGTCAGCAGCCCGAGGCTGGGCGGCGTGTCGATGCAGACGTAGTCGTAGAGGTGGGAGACCGCTCGCAGCGCGCGCTCCAGCGCCCGCTCGCGCCCGATCATCGCGGCCATCGCGACCTCGGCCGAGGCCAGGTCGATCGAGGCGGCAGCGACGTCGATCTCGGCGCTGTGGGTGACGTCCGCGATCGGCCGTCCCTGCACCAGCACGTGGTACATCGACGGGTCGACGTGGTCGGGGTCGAGGCCCTGCGACATCGTCAGGTTGCCCTGCGGGTCGAGGTCGATGGCGAGGACGCGGTGGCCCTTCTCGGCCAGGGCGACGGCCAGGTTGAGGGTCGTGGTGGTCTTCGCCACCCCGCCCTTCTGGTTGGCCATGACGATGACGATCGGCCGCTGGGACGCCGAGGCGTCGGGCGGCGGGTGTGGTGTGGCTGCGAGATCCGACACGGGTTCTTCCTGCGGGCGTCTTGGACTGCCTGCGCTCCGGGGGTTCGCCGAGCAGGCGGCCGTTCCTCCCCGGCGATCGCGGTTCGTCGCCGGTGGCCGCGGCGGCGTCCGGCGGGGCGACGGCGCTCGACGGCACGCGCCGCTGCGGGAGGATGGTGCGATGTCGTCGCCGCGCCCCTCCCGCCCCCGCTCCTCGCCGGCCCGCTCGTCCGGGCGCTCCGGCGCCCGCCCGGCGATCGCCGCCGGCGCCACCGCGCTGGCGCTGCTGCTCGTCCCGTCGGTCGCCTCGGCGAGGATCGTCCCCGGGTCCTCGATCGCGGGCGTGAAGCTCGGCGCGAGCGTCGAGGACGTCCGCGGCGTGCTCGGCACGCCGCGGCGGATCAGCCACCCGAGCAACGAGATCACCGGCACGACGACGGTCTACGCCTACCGCGGCCTGACGGTCACGTTCGGACCGGGGAGCGCCGCCGAGGCGACCGTGATCGCGGTCTCCAGCGGTCGCCGGGCGGAGCGCACCGCCCGCGGGATCGGCGTCGGCTCCTCGCGCGGCGCGCTCCGCCGCGCCTACCCCAAGGTCCGCTGCGAGGCCGTCGGCCGGCGCGCCGTCTGCACCCTCGGCGCGCTGAGGCCCGGCGCCCGGGTGACGACCTTCCGGATCGCGGCCAGCAACCGGGTCGGCCGGGTCGAGGTCGGCCTCGTGATCGACTGACCGCTCGCGCACGGGCACGGCCGGGGCCCGGGGGTCCCGGCACCCGCGTCGCGTAGGATCGCCAGCGGATGCCAGGCGAGCTGCTGCACCGGCGACTGATCGTGGTCACCGGCAAGGGCGGGGTCGGCAAGTCGACCGTCGCCGCCGCCCTCGGGGTCCTCGCCGCACGCCAGGGCCGCCGGACGGTGATCGCCGAGGTCGGCCGGCGCGGCGACGTCGCGGCGACCCTCGACCCGGCCGCCGGCCTGGCGCCGGGCGAGTCCGCCGGCGAGGACGACGATCGCTTCGACGAGCGGCGCCTGCCCGGCCCGTGGGGCGACCGCCTCTGGCACGTCTCCGTCTCGCCGGAGGCGGCGCTGCGCGAGTACCTGCGCGACCAGCTGCCGATCGGGCCGCTCGCCGAGCTGCTGCGCTCCAGCCGGCTCTTCACCGGGCTGGCCGCCGCGACTCCCGGGATGCGCGAGCTGCTGGCGATGGGCAAGGTCTGGGAGCTGTCGCAGCCGCGACGGCGGACGCCCGGCGCCGAGCCGTACGACCTGTGCGTGATGGACGCCCCGGCCAGCGGCCACGCCGCGACGATCCTCGGCGCGCCGGCGCAGTTCGCCGCCACCGCCCGCGTCGGCCCGGTCGCCCGCCAGGGCCAGCAGATCGGCGCCACGATCATCGATCCCGCCCAGACCGCGATCGTCGTCGTCGCGACGGCCGAGGAGCTGCCGGTCTCCGAGGCGCTCGAGCTGCAGGGCGCGCTGCGCCGCGGCGCGGCCGTCGACGTCACGCTCGGCGTCGCCAACGGCCTGCTCGCCGACCGCTTCAGCGCCGCCGACCGTCAGCTGCTGGCGACCGCCGGCGACGATCCGGCGATCGTCGCCGCCCGCGGCCACGCCGAGCGCGCGCACGATCAGCAGCGTCAGCTGGCGCGCCTGCGGCGCGAGGCCGTCGCCCCGGTCGTGACGCTGCCGCTCGTGCCGTCCCGCCGCCTCGGCCCGGACCAGATCGGCGAGCTGGCCGACCGGCTCGAGAGCGGCCTGCGGCGGATCGGCGCCGAGAGCGGCACCGCGACCCGGGGAGCGGCGTGAGCGACCGGACCCTGCTGGAGCGGCTGGACGGGGCGCAGGTCGTCGTCTGCGCCGGGCCCGGCGGCGTCGGCAAGACGACCACGGCGGCGGCGCTCGGGCTGGCGCTCGCGCGCGACGGCCGGCGGGTGGCCGTGGTCACGATCGATCCGGCGCGGCGGCTGGCCGACGCGCTCGGGCTCGGGACGCTCGGCAACGACCCGGAGCGGGTCCCGGCGGCGGCGCTCGACGCGCTCGGGGTCGTCCCACCGGGCGAGCTGTGGGCGATGATGCTCGACCCCAAGCGGACCTTCGACGCGCTGGTCCGCGAGCTGAGCCCGGACGAGGCGACCAGCGATCGGGTCCTGGCCAACCCGCTCTACCGCCAGATCTCGACCGCGGCCGGCGGCAGCCACGAGTTCACCGCCGTCGCGCGGCTGCACGACCTGCACCGCGACCCGCGCTTCGACGTCGTGGTGCTCGACACGCCGCCGTCGCGCAACGCGCTCGACTTCCTCGACGCGCCGGACCGGATCGCCGGATTCCTCGAGGGGCGGGCCGTGCGGGCGCTGCTCGGCCAGGGCCGGGGCGGGATCGCCGCCCGCGTCGCGCGTCGCGGGACGGGACTCGCGCTCGGAGCGCTGCAGCGGCTGACCGGCGTCGACCTGCTGCGCGACCTGGCGACCTTCTTCGAGGCGCTCGGGCCGCTGACCGAGGGCTTCGCCGCCCGCGCGACCGCGGTCCGGACGCTGCTGCGCGACCCCGCCACCCGCTTCGTCGTCGTGACCTCCCCGGCACCGGTCGCCGCCGGCGAGGCGGTCTTCTTCCGCCGTCACCTGCGCGACGTCGAGATGCCGTTCACCGGCCTGGTGATCAACCGCGTCAGCGTCGTCGCCGAGCCGGACCAGGACCGCGACGGGGCGACGGTCGCCGGCGAGCTGACGGCGGCCCTCGGCGAGCAGCTGGCCGCCCGCGTCGGGCGCACGTGGGACGAGCACCGGCGGCTGGCCGAATGCGACCGCGAGATCGTCGCCGAGCTGGCGCGCACGGTCGGCGACCGGCACCCGACCGTCGTCCCGACCTTCGACCACGAGGTCTTCGACCTGCCGGCGCTGGCGGCCGTCCGCGACGCGCTCGCGGCCCGCTAGGTCGGCCCACCGATTCGGGACGTCAGGCGTCCCGTTCCGGCGTCGGTCAGCCGTTCGCCGCCACCGGCCACGGTCCCGTGGCGTCATCGTCGTCGTCCGAGCGCTCCGCCAGCTGCGGCTCGTCCCAAGTCTGCTCCAGCCACAGGGCCTCGCGGTCGGCCTCGGCCAGGCGCTCGTCGTGGAGCAGCTCGTCGACGTCGATCGGCGGCGCCTCGTCGACGGCGTCGGCGGGCGTCCACGCGACCGCCGGGCCGATCACCGCGGCGGGGCCGTCGCCCTCGGCCGACGGGGCCCCTGCGGGAGGAGCGTCGTCGGCCGGCGCCTCCACGGGGCCGCGGTCGTCGGCGACCGCGCTCAGCGGGCCCCGGCCCCGGCGGTCGGTGACCAGGATCGGCGGGCGATCGCCGGTCGGTTCGTCCTCGTGCGGCGGACGCGCGGCGGCCGGCTCGTCGGCGGACGCCTCGTCGGACCAGATCCGCGCCTCGCCGGTCCACTCGCCGGACGCCGTGCGATCGCCGGCGTGCTCCTCCTGCCAGCGGTGTCGGGCGTCGTCCTCCGGGTCGGCGGTGTCCTCCACGTCGGCGGCCTCCGCCAGGCGCGACGGTGCTCCGCGCGGAGCGACGGCGCGCGGCTCGTCCTCCCAGCGGTCGTCCTCCTCGAGCTGGACGTCCCCGTCCATCTCGTCCTCCGGCTCGTCCCAGCGATCGTCGCGGGTGGCTCCCTGCCGCGTCTGCTCCCAGCGCGCCGCCACGCCGGCGTGGCGCGGCTGCTGCTCGCGCCCGGCCAGCGGCCGGCGGACCGCCGCCAGCACGCGCTCGCGGAGCTGCCCGCGGGCGTCCTCGGGCTCGTCGACGACGCCGTCGAGGACCTCGTCCGCGACCACGACCAGATCGCCGCTCAGGTGCCCGCAGACGCAGTCGCGCAGGACCGCGCGCAGGCAGTCGGCCAGCTCGTCGACGCGCTCGGGCAGGTCCTTGCCGACCCGCCGGCTGCCGGCCATCACGTCCTGCTCCGTCAGCGCCAGCGCGGCGAGCCGGCGGGCCAGCCCGGCCCGCTCCGCGTCCGGGGCGACCAGCGCCGCCAGCCGCCCGGCCAGGCGACCGCTGCGCGGCCCCTCGGGCTCCAGCAGCGCGCGGCCGGCCAGCAGCAGGTCGCTGAGCGCCTCCTCGGGCCGGTCGCGATCCAGCCCGAGCGTCCAGCGGCGCAGCGCCCAGGCCACGTCGCCCTGCTCCGGCAGCCGCCGGGCGACCAGCTCGACGAAGGTCTGCAGGTCGGGGACGTCGTCGACGCCGAGCACCACGTGGCCGTGGGCGGTGAAGGTGCCGCCGAGCGCCATCGCCCGCCACGGCCCGTCGGCCGGCCGCAGCCAGACCAGCGGACCGGCCGCCGGCGACGCGCCCGGGCAGTGCAGCCGCAGCGCCGTCACCAGCCGCCGCGCCGCCTCTCTCGCCCGCCGCGGCGTGTCGGGCGATCCCGGACGGGCGCCCCAGCGGAGGGTGGCGACCGCGTCGGCCGGTGTGCCGTCGGGGCCGGCCAGGGCCGCGTCGGGGACCTCGCCCCGCAGCGTCTCGGGCTGCTGCAGCGCCACCCCGCGCGTGATCGCGACCGTCCCGATCGTGATCTCGACCCCGGTCAGGGGGATCGCCACCACCGTCTCGGTCGCGTCGCTCGTGAGGACCGCGTCGAGCTCGGCGAACGCCCGGTCGAAGTGCTCCGCCTGGACGTCGAAGTCGGGGGCGTCCTCGAACAGGCGCTCGAGGAACTGGCGCACGGCGAGCGCCGCCCGCGCGTGCGGATCGGCCGGCGGCCGCGAGACCCCCCGCGCCTCCAGGTAGGCCTCGACGCCCCAGGCGGCGACCATCGCGTGCGCCGCCTCGGCGACGGCGGGCAGCCGCCCGAGGACCTCGGCGTGGCGCTCGACGTAGAGGCCGACGAGCGGGCGGTACGAGTAGAGGGTCGGGGCGTCGACCCGTCGAGCCGAGCCGCGGGTGTGCTCGAGCAGCTCGAAGGGGACCTCGTCACCGTCGTCCACCCGCCCGGCGAGCTCGCGCCCGGCGTGGAGCGCCGCCGTGCGGAGGGCGGCATGCAGCTGGGGATGGCGCATGGTCGCGCCGTTCGCCCCGCCGGCCGGGCCTCCTCGCCGCTGGGCGCGGTCCTGCAGCCGCGGCGGCGGCCGGGCTTGGCGGACGCCACGTCCGGCTACGATGAGGGAGATGACGGCCACCGACGCAACGACGGCGTGGCGCCGGCGAGCCGAGGAGCGCCTGGCGGACGCCGGCTATCGCCGGGGCGGCGCGCGGACCACGCTGCTGGACCTGCTCGACGCCCAGCGCTGCGCCCGGACCGTGCTCGAGATCGAGGAGGAGCTGCGCGCCCAGGACCGCACGGTCGGCCGCGCCAGCATCTACCGCGTGCTCGACGAGCTGGAGCAGCTGCACCTCGTCCAGCGGATCGAGGTCGGCCAGGGGATCGCCCGCTACGAGCGGCTGGCCCCCGACCACCACCATCACCACCTGGTCTGCCAGCAGTGCGGGGCGGTCGTCCCGTTCACCGACGACGGCCTCGAGCGCTCGATCGACCGCCTGAGCCAGGCGGCCGGGTTCGAGATCACCGGGCACGACGTCGTCCTGCACGGGCGCTGCGCCGCCTGCCGGGCCGCGGCCTAGCCGGCAGGAGGACGGGCCGGCGGGACGAAGGACGCGGCGATGGCCGCCGACCACCGTTCCTCGCCCCTGCGCACGCTCCTGACCAGCCGCGCGGGACGGGCGCTCGTCGGCGCCGTCGGCCTGGTCGGGATCCTGACGGTGATCGGGCTGGTGGTCCTGTGGCCGGACGGCAGCGGCCCCAAGATCGAGGGCGGCGCCCAGCGGACCGTGGCCGCGACGGTCGCCCGCGTCACCACCAGCTCCTGCGGCGGCCCGACCGAGCAGCGCTGCGCGACCGCGCACCTGCGGATCACCGAGGGCGACGACCGCGGGCGCAGCGTGCCGGTCGTGCTCGGGCCGCCCGAGGTCAGCCCGGACCTGCAGCCGGGGGACGACGTCCGCGTCGCGCCCCAGCCGACCGGGCCGGACCGGGACGCCGCCGTGCTCGCCGGCGAGGGACCGGCCTACTCGTTCGTCGGCGTCGACCGCCACGGCTCGCTGCTGTGGCTGGCGATCCTGTTCGCGCTGCTGGGCGCGTTCGTCGCCCGCGGCCGCGGCCTGCTGGCCCTCGGCGGGACGGCGTTCAGCATGGCGCTGGTCGTGCTCTGGCTGGTGCCGGCGATCCTCGACGGCGGCTCGCCGGTGCTGGTCGCCGTCGTCGGCGCCCTGGCGGTGATGTTCATCACCACCGTCCTGACCTACGGCATCACCACCCAGAGCCTGGCCGCGGTGACCGGGATCGGCATCTCGCTGGTGGCCGCCGGCCTGCTCGGCCTGCTCTGGACCGACCTCGCCGCCCTCGACGGCAAGGACGGCGAGCTGAGCTCCTTCTCGCTCCAGAGCGGCGGCCACCTGCCGCTGCAGGGGATCCTGCTGGCCGGGATGGTGATCGGCGCGCTCGGGGTGCTGACCGACACGGTCGTCTCGCAGGTCTCGACGGTCGCCGCCCTGCACCGGACCGACCCGTCGCTCCCGGCCCGCGGGCTCTACCGCGAGGCATTCGCGGTCGGCCGCGACCACCTGTCGGCGACGATCCACACCCTGGTCCTGGCCTATGCCGGCGCGACGCTGCCGATCCTGCTGATCGTGTCCGCCAACGGCGTCTCGTTCGGCGACGCGATCAACGACACGCGGCTGGCCGAGCCGATCGTGTCGACGCTGGTCGGCAGTGCCGCGCTGATCCTGGCGGTGCCGCTCTCGACCGCGCTGGCGGCGCTGCTGGTGGGGCGGGTGCCGACCGCCGCGCTCGGCGACGGTCACCACCACCATCACCACTGATCCGCCGGGGTCAGCCGACGCCGCGCAGGTAGCGGCGCGGGGACTGGAAGAGCTTGCCGCCCGAGCGGGCCTGCGCGACGACCCGCTGGATCCCCGTCCGCCGGACCGGGACCCGGAGCGTGAACCGCGATCCGTCGAGCTTCAGCTTGCGGCGGTAGACCACGGGGTAGCTCGTCCGGGTCTTGCGCTGCTGGATGATGATCTCGATCGCGTCGACGCCCTGCGCTCGGCCGGAGACCTTGACCGTGTTGCCCTTGCGGACGTGCCGGGCAGGCTGCGTGAGCGAGAACCGCGGCTGGATCCCGGGCGTCGCCTGGCGCGACGTCACGCCGCCGGATCGTGCGCGGACGGGGCTGGCGCGCTTCCAGCTGACGCCGACGTCCCAGTTGCCGTTGCCGTCGGTCGTCGTCGACCCCATCGGCACCCACGCGCCGCTCGGGCTCTTCTTCTCGACCACGACCTGCGCCCCGCCGACCCCGGCCGAGCCCACGGCCAGCCGGCCGCTGACCGACAGCGAGCCGCCGTACGGGACCAGCGTCGACGGGACCGTCAGCGAGAGCGTCGTCGGGGGCGCCGCCGCCGACCCGCCGACCCGCGAGCGCAGGTTGGGCAGCTGGCCGTAGAGGGTGCGCCCGGGGCAGTCGGTCGAGCAGCCGTCCTGGTGGCCGCTGACGCGGTTCATCGCGACCGTCGCGCCCTTCGCCCACCGGTTGCCCGCGCCGCCGGACGAGACCAGCGAGACGGTCCCGGCGGTCGCCACGCCGTGGAGCGCGAGCTTCCAGCGGATCAGCGCCGCGACCGCGTTCAGCGCCGCGTCCGGGGCCGCCTCGGACTCGAAGGTGCCGATGATCGCGATCCCGGTCGAGAAGCTGTTCCAGCCGACCGCCTGGGCGCCGATGACCGGGCGGTCGATGCCCCCGGCGCGGCCCTCGAAGATCTGCCCGTAGCGATCGACGAGGAAGTTGTAGCCGATGTCGCTCCAGCCGTTGGAGTCCATGTGGTACTCGGCGATCGCGCGGACGATGCCGGCGCTCTGCTCGGGCTGGTACGTGTTGCCGTTGACGGTGTGGTGGACGAACGCGACCTGGACCTGCCCCATCGAGGGCGAGGACTTCGGCTTCAGGTTCCCCGCCCACGCGGACCGCGGGATGATCGTCGGCTGGGTGGCCCGCGGCGTCGCGGCGTCGCCGGTGACGGCTCGCGGGGCCGCCACGTGGACGCCGCCGTCGGCGATCGCCCGCGCGCTCGCCCGGGCGGCGTCGCGCTTGACCGCGCCCGGGATCGCGAGCAGCTCGAGCACCAGGTCGCGCGGCGGCCGGCGACGCGC
>NZ_AGUD01000305.1 GCF_000240225.1 Patulibacter medicamentivorans | reverse complement strand
GCGCCGCCGCCCGCCCGCGCCGCCGCCCGCCCGCGCCGCCGCCCGCCCGCCCGCCTCAGGCGTCCAACTGCTCCACCACGCACTCGGCCGGCGGCTTGTCGTCGCGCCAGCGCAGGACCTTGGCGCCGTGCCGGATCCGGCCGGCGGAGACCTGGTCGAAGCTGACCTCGATCACCAGCTCGGGGCGCAGGCCGACCCACTCCAGCTCCTTGTCGCTGCGCCAGCGGCTGGGGTCGGCGCTGCCGGTCGCGCCCGAGGCGTAGGGCGCCAGCGTGTCGACCAGCGAACGCTTCTCGGCGGCCTTGAAGCCCGAGGTGTGGCCGACGACCCGCAGCTCGCCCTCGGGGGTGTAGAGGCCGAGGATCAGCGAGCCGACGGTGCCCTCCTCCTTGCCCGGCCGCCAGCCGACGACGACCGCGTCGATCGTTCGCTGCCGCTTGACCTTGACCATCCCCTTGCGGGCGCCGGGCAGGTACGGGGCGTCGAGCTCCTTGGCGACCACGCCCTCGGTGTCGCGCAGCCACGGCTCGGCCTCGGCCGGGGTCGCGACCGACGGCGTCAGGTGGACGATCGAGCCGCCGAAGTCGATCCCGCTGCCGCCGCCGAGATGCGCCTCGAGCGCGGCGCGGCGCTCGCCGTAGGGCGTCTCCAGCAGCGCCTCGTCGTCGCGTGCGAGCAGGTCGAAGGCGATGTAGCGGGCGGGGATCTCGCCCGACAGCCGCTCGATCCGCGAGGCGGCGGGGTGGATCCGCTGCGAGAGCGCGTTGAAGTCCTGCGGATCCTGGCCGCGGTCGCCGCCCAGCCCCGTCCCGCCGCCCTGCTCGATCGAGACCGCGTCGATCACGATCTCGCCGTCGAGCACGTAGCGGCCGGCCGGGAAGGTCAGCTCCGGGAAGTAGCGCTCCAGCTCCTTGCCCCCGCGCGAGAGCAGCGTGACCGCGTCGCCGTCGACGAACGCGATCGCGCGGAAGCCGTCCCACTTCGGCTCGTAGGCCCAGTTCTCGCCCTCCGGCAGCGCGTCGCGGCTGCGGGCGAGCTGGGGGGCGAGGGGCGGGGACAGCGGCAGGCTCACGGTGGCCCGAGCGTAGCGACGGTCGCGGCCGCGACGCCACCGGACGCGACCGGCTGGCCGCCGGACGGGGCCCGCCGCCACCCGCGGCGCCGTCGATCCGCTCCCGGCGCCCTCGGCAGCGGCTCAGCGGCGCGCCGGCCGGACCGTCGTCGCGGTCGCCGGGCGCTGGTCGTACCCGGCCTTGTCGCGGGCGACGATGCTCAGGCGGTAGCTGCGCCGGCCGAGCCGCGGCGTCCGCAGCGACCAGTGGCTACCGCCGACGAAGGTCCCCTTCAGCGTCGTCTCGTGGGCGGTCGCGCAGGTCGTGACCCGGCCCTTGCGACGGCAGCGCGACCGGGTGCTCCAGCGCAGCGTGCCGCGGACCCGGCGGATCCCGGCCGACGGCAGCGGATCGCTGACGACCAGGTCGAGCACGCAGCGGCTGCGGTTGCAGGAGCGGCCGGCGATCCGGCTGGTCGGCCGCGCGCGGTCCGTCGTCGTCGGCGCCGGCGGGATCGGCGGCGGGGGGCTCGGGACGGTCGGCGTCGTCGGCGTCGTCGGGGTGGTCACGACCGGCGGCGGCGCGGGCGGGTCGGGCAGGCCGGCCGCGCCGCGCAGGAACGCCCCGACGGACGTCTCGGAGACGCGGGTGTAGATCCCCGGCAGGTTGGCCTGGGCGCAGCCGATCCCGAAGCTGACGATCCCGGCCAGGACCGGGGTGCCGGCGGCCGACGCGGTCAGCGGTCCGCCGCTGTCGCCCGAGCAGGAGTCCTTGCCGCCGGCCGGCTCGCCCGCGCAGAGCATCCGGTCGGTCAGCTGGATGCCGAACAGGCTCGCCAGGAAGTAGCTGTTGCGGCAGGGCGTGAACGGCTGCACGTGGACGTCGACGGCGTGCAGGTCGGCCGGGTAGCTGGGGTTGCCGCCGGTCGCGGGCTCGGCGTTGACGTCGCCCCAACCGCTCACCCGCACGGCTGCGCCGTCGGCGGTCGCGGTCCCGGCCTCGCTCGGGTAGATCGGCCGGATCGGCGCGATTGCGGTCGTCCCGTTCGGGGTCGGCGTCCCGGCGTAGAGCGGCTCGGCCAGCGTCAGCACGGCGGCGTCGCCGTCCTCGGTGCTCGAGGAGTAGCCGGGGTTGACGGTGATGCTGCTGACGGCGACGTCCTTGACGCCGATCCCGTAGGCCGGCTCGGTCGCCTTGCGCAGATGGGCCGTGCCGGCGAGCACCCGCACCTGGCTCGGGGGCTGCGGTGCGCCGGTGGTCGGGTTGAAGGCGCAGTGCCCGGCCGTCACGACCTTGGTCGGCGCGACGATCGTGCCGCCGCAGAACTGGCCGGCGAACGGCGACGGCTGACCGCCGGGCTCGAGGGTCGTCGGGTTCCAGAGCGCGACCTGGAACGGCGTGGTGGCGATCGTGATCTGGCTGCCGCCGACGATCCGCAGGTCGGCGCGGCGCTCGGCCGCCGCCGGCGCGGCCGCGGCGAGTAGCGCGACGGCGAGCGTCAGTGGCAGCGCGGCCCGTCGCCGTGCCGGTGGTCGTGTTCGCATCTGATCGCCCTCGGTTCCGTCCTGCGCCTGCCGTGCCAGCTTGGCACGGCAGGCGGGGCCCTGTCGAAGAACCGGGCGAACGGCGAGCGGCGGCTCAGACCGCGACCGGCTCCGTTGCCGGGACGGCGGCGGGCGCGTCGACGGGCGGCGCCGTGCGCAGCGGCTCGACGTCGTAGTCAGTGAGGGCGAAGCGGGCGGTCCGGCGGCGGTAGAGGAACGTGAAGTCCGGCCAGAGGGTGCTGTTGCGGCCGCGCGCGTCCAGGTACCAGGACTGGCATCCGCCGTCGTTCCAGACCGTGCCCTCGAGTCGCTGCTGGAGCTCCTCGTTCTCGGCGCGCTGGACGGCGGCCTTCGGCGCCAGCGCGCCGATCGCGCCGTCGCGGGCCTGGCGCAGCGCGTCGCGGACGTAGGCCATCTGCGACTCGATCATGTAGATGATCGAGTTGTGGCCGAGGCCGGTGTTCGGCCCGACCATCATGAAGAGGTTCGGGAAGCCGCTGATCGTCGTCCCGCGATAGGCCTCGACCCCGTCGACCCAGCGGTCGGCGAGCCGCTCGCCGCCGCGGCCGCGGACGATCTCGGCGATCGGCTGGTCGGTGACCCGGAAGCCGGTGCCGTAGATGATCGTGTCGACCTGGTGCTCGACCCCGTCGGCGTCGACGATCGAGTGGGCGCGGACCTCGCGGATGCCGCTGGTGATCACGTCGGCGTTGGGCGCGGCGAGCGCCGGCAGGTAGTCGTTGGAGAGCAGGACGCGCTTGCAGCCGAGGTCGTAGTCGGGGGTGACCTTGGCCCGCAGGACCGGGTCCTGGACCTGGGCCTCGATGTGGCGCAGCGCCAGCTTGCGTGCGAGCGGCCGCAGCTGCGGGACGTGGTTGAACATCAGCAGCCGGCTCTCCAGCGCGGCGTAGATGCCGAGCCGCTTGAGCTTCCGGAGCCCGGGCACGGTCCGCAGCAGGAAGCGCTCGCGGGAGCCGATCGGGCGGTCCGGGCGCGGCATGATCCACGGCGGCGTGCGCTGGAACAGCGTCAGGCGCTGCACCTGCGGCTGGATCCTCGGGACGAACTGGATCGCCGACGCGCCGGTGCCGATCACTGCGACGCGCTCGCCGGTCAGGTCGTGGTCGTGGTCCCAGCGGGCGGAGTGGAAGGCGGCGCCCTCGAAGCGCTCGAGGCCCGGCAGCTCGGGGTACCGCGGCTCGCAGAGCGGTCCGGTGCCCGAGATCAGGAAGCGGGCGCGGAGCGTGCCGCGCTCGGTCTCGATCCGCCAGCGCTGCTCGTCCTCGTCCCAGTCGGCGGCGGTCACGCCGGCGCCGGTCCGGACGTAGGGCGCGATCCCGAAGCGGGCGACGACGTCCTGCTGGTAGGCCCAGATCTCCGGCTGGCTGGCGAAGCTGCGCGACCAGTTCGGGTTCGGCGCGAACGAGTAGGAGTACATGTGCGACGGCACGTCGCAGGCGCAGCCCGGGTAGGTGTTGTCGCGCCAGGTGCCGCCGATGTCGTCGGCCCGCTCCAGGACCACGAAGTCGCGCTCGCCGTCCTCGAGCAGGCCGATCGCGATCCCGAGGCCCGAGAAGCCGCTGCCGATCACGGCGACGCGAACCTCGGACGGGATCGGGTCGCGGTAGGCGGCGGCGGGTGGACGGGTGGTCGTGCTGGTCATCGCTGGCTCCTCCTCGTGCTTACTGACGGGTAGGCTACTTGCCGGTAGGTGGATTGTCCAGCGGCCGTTCGGACTCCCGCCGCCGGGCGCGCATGTGCGAGCCTTGGGGCATGCCGCGACCGATGGGCCCTGACGAGCGCCGTGCCTTCCTGGCGGCGGGAACCCGCACCGGCATCCTGGCCACCGTCCGCGCCGACGGCCGGCCGCACGCCGTGCCGATCTGGTTCGTGGTCGACGGCGACGACCTGGTCTTCAACACCGGCGCCGAGACCGTCAAGGGGCGCAACCTGCGCCGTGACGGGCGGGCCGTGATCACCGTCGACGACGACGCGCCGCCCTTCTCCTACGTCGCGGTCGAGGGGCGGGTCGAGATCAGCGAGGAGCTCGACGAGGTGCGCCGCTGGGCGACCGCGATCGGCGGCCGCTACATGGGCGCCGAGCGGGCCGAGGAGTTCGGGACCCGCAACGGGGTCCCGGGGGAGCTGGTGGTCCGGCTGCGGCCGGAGAGGATCCTCGCCGAGGCCGGCGTGGCCGACTGAGCGGTCACGCCGGCCCGGCGGCGCTCGGCCGGCCCCGAGGGGCCCGCCGACGCTGCTGCTCCACGGGAGAGGGCGGGAGCAGCAGCGTGGGCCGAGTTTCGTGTGCGCCGTGCGTCGTCGGGAGTGGTCGACGGAAACGGCGGCTGGGGGTGGGACCGGGTGGGACCTCCGATCGGTGGACGGGACGGCGATCCCGGGGCCACGCAGCCCCGGAGACGCCTGTGCACATAGGTGTCTACCAGATCTGCGGTCTCTGGGACGAGAATGTTCTCTGACCCGCGCTCGCGGGCCTGCCGTCGTCGTCGCGTCGAGCGTCGGCCATCGACGTCCGTCCCGCTCCGGCCGGCCGAGATTGGCCGATCCGACAGTGGAAGTCGTCCGCCCGTGGCGCATATCCTCAGCCATGCACCAGTTCGACGCGATCGCCGGGGGATGGGACGCGGTCTGCAGCGAGTCCGGCTCGCACGGGGTGCTGCGGCTGACCGCCTTCCGACGCGTGGAGCGGCTGCCCGGCGCGACCGCCCCGCCCGCGCACGTGGTCACCTACCGCTGCCATGACGGGTGCGGCGGCGAGCACCGGCTGCTGATGTCCAGCGAGGAGCTCGACTGGCTGCCGATCGCCACCGGCTTCGCCCCGCACTTCGACCTGATGACCGGCCGGATGGCCCACGACCCCGACGCCGGCCTGGACCTCTGGTGGCGGGCGATGCGGCGCGGTCGCTGGCCGGTGACGCTGGCCTGCGAGCATCACCCGACCCCGGTGCCGGCCTGGCCCAGCTGCCTGCGCGCGCTGGAGCCCGACGCCGAGCCGGACGGTCGCTGGTTCCTCGTCCACTTCACCTGCCCGTTGTGCGAGCGGCCGGGCAGCCAGGTGATGCGTCCGCAGGCGCTGGAGCTGCTGCCGCGAGCGGCCTAGCCGGGCGGCGAGGCGGGCGGCCGCTCAGCGCCGCCGCGGCACCCCGGTCGCGCGGGCGAAGAGGGCGTCGCGCAGGGGCGTCGGCGTCAGTTCGCCGAGCACCGCCTGGGCGTGGGCGTCGCGGCCGACGACGTAGCGGGCGCGGGGGCGGCGGGCCGTCAGCGCCCGCTCGATCGCGGCGGCGGCGCCGTCGACCGGCTTGGCCATCCGCTGCATCAGCGGGATCGTCTTGCGGAAGCCGGCGATGTGGGCGGCGTAGAGCTCGCGGTGGGCGGCCGAGAGGGCGGCCTCGGCGGCGTCGTTGGTCTCGTCCGCGAGGCGCCAGAGATCGGTGTCGGTCATCGCCGGCTCGACGAGCGAGACGCGGATCCCCCACGGGCGCAGCTCGACCCGCCAGGCGTCCGCCAGGCCCTCGAGGGCGAACTTCGACGCGTTGTAGGCGCCGGTCATCGGCGTCGAGAGCCGGCCGCTGACCGAGGAGACGAAGACGATCCGCCCGCGGGCCGCCCGGATCCGCGGCAGCACCGCGCGGGTGACGGCGGCGGCGCCGACGA
Source organism: Patulibacter medicamentivorans (assembly GCF_000240225.1). Lineage (GTDB taxonomy): Bacteria > Actinomycetota > Thermoleophilia > Solirubrobacterales > Solirubrobacteraceae > Patulibacter > Patulibacter medicamentivorans. The sequence goes on along the minus strand of NZ_AGUD01000305.1, from coordinate 29,168 downwards.
CGTTGACCTCGAACTGCGCCCGCAGGTCGGCGGAGGAGACCGCCTCGAGCGGGCCGGGCACCACGATCCCGGCGTTGTTGACCACCGCGTCGAGCGTCGGCGGCAGCAGGTCGTCGAGCGCCGCGATCTGGGCGTCGTCGGCGACGTCGAGCAGGATCGGCGTCAGCCGGCCGGTGGGGGCGTCGGCGAGGAGCGCCTCGCCGTCCTCGGCACGTCGAACGCCCGCGAGGACGTCCCAGCCGGCTGCGGCCAGGCGCAGGGCGGTGGTGCGGCCGATCCCGCGGCTGGCTCCGGTGACGAGGACGGTCGGCATGGGGCGCGACGCTACCGCACGCCCGCGAGCCCGTCGCGGCTCAGCGCAGCAGCTCGTAGGCGGCGGTCAGCAGCACCAGCTCGCGCTGGGGCAGCTCGCCCGACAGCGTGACCTCGAAGCCCGGCGCGGTCCGGCGGTGCGGCCGCAGCGAGGCGTGGACGTGGGCCGAGCTGATCGAGCCGGTGGCGGCGGAGCGGACGTTGCGCTGCCAGCGCATCGGCTCCCGCGGGTGGCCGGCGAGCAGGATCTCGCCGTGGTCGAGGTGCAGCTCGAGGTCGTCCTCGTCGCTCCAGGCCTCGAGTCGCGAGCGGCAGCTGCCGGGCCGCAGGCTCCACGTGCGGTCGCCGACGCGAGCCTCGGCGCGGCCGGGAGCGCCCGTCCAGATCAGGGTCCCGGTCAGCGTGCCGCAGGCCTCGCGCAGCTCGTAGCGGGGGCGGAAGCGTGACGTGCGGACGAGATCCAGCTGCTCCAGCGGTCGCATCATGGCCGTAGTCCATCACCGCCCGGACGCCCGGGCGTGGGCCAGGGCGGCACGATCGCGGGCGCCGGATTCGACCGCTGGCCAACGGCTCCCCGTACGCCGTCCGCGATCGCTCAGCGTCCGAGCGCGTCGAGTTCGTCGAGCAGGCCGACGGCGAAGCTCCCGGGTCCGCGGGCGCCGCTGACGGCGCGCTCGGCCGCCGCGGCCAGCAGCGCCGAGGCCGAGGCCGCGGCGCGCAGCGGGTCGGGGACCACGGCGCAGGCGGCGGCGACGAGCGCGCCGAGCGCGCAGCCCGCCCCGGTCACCCGCGTCAGCAGCTCGTCGCCGCCGGGGACGGTGATCAGCCGCTCGCCGTCGGTGACGTGGTCGACCGCCCCGCTGACGGCGACGGCCGCGCCCGATCGCCGGGCCAGGTCGCGGGCGGCGTCGATCGCGGCCTCGGGACCGTCGGTGGCGTCGACGCCGCGGCCGCCGGCGCCCAGCCCGGCGAGGGCCAGGATCTCCGACGGGTTGCCGCGGATCGCGGTCGGGCGCTGCTCGAGCAGCTCGTGGGCGAGGGCCGTCCGGAACGGCAGCGGGCCGACCGCGACCGGGTCGAGCACCCACGGGACGTCGTGCTCGCGAGCGGCGGCCACGGCGATTCGCGCCGCCTCGGCCTGCTCGGCGGTGACCGTGCCGAGATTCACCAGCAGCGCGCCGGCGGCGGGGACCAGGTCCGCGACCTCCTCCGGCGCGTGGACCATCGCCGGGGCGGCGCCGATCGCCAGCAGGACGTTGGCCGTGAAGGCCGAGACCACGACGTTGGTGACGCAGTGGACCAGCGGCGCCGCGGCCCGCAGCGCGGCTAGGTCGGCGGCGATCTCGGGATCGGGCCAGGAGCGGTCGGAGGCACGCGCCATCGCGTCACGCTAGCGCGGCGGTGTCCGCCGACCGGTGGCGGAGGGCGCGTCGTCGTCCGGCGCCGTCGCTGGTACTGTGCGGTACCAGTTCGACCGAGAGGCTCCGATGGACTTCGCCCCGACTCCCCGCGCCCAGGACCTGCTGACGCGCATCGACCGCTTCATCCGCGACCAGATCGAGCCGGTCGAGGAGGCCTACCTGCGCCAGGTCACCGCGCAGCGCGAGGGCGAGTTCGCCGTCCCGCCGGTGCTCGAGCAGCTGAAGGCGAAGGCCCGCGACGCCGGGCTCTGGAACCTGTTCCTGCCGCAGGCGGTCGAGGTCCCCGGCGGGCCGACGTCGCCGGGCCTGCCGAACGCCGACTACGCGATCCTCGCCGAGCGGATGGGCCGCTCCGCGATCGCCTCCGAGGTCTTCAACTGCAGCGCGCCGGACACCGGCAACATGGAGGTGCTGCTGCACTTCGGCAGCCCCGCCCAGCAGGAGCGCTGGCTGCACCCGCTGCTGCGGGGCGAGATCCGCTCGGCGTTCTGCATGACCGAGCCGGACGTCGCCTCCTCCGACGCCACCAACATGCGGGCGACCGCGATCGTCGACGGCGACGAGATCGTCCTCAACGGGCGCAAGTGGTGGAGCACGGGGATCGGCCACCCCGACTGCGACGTCCTGATCTTCATGGGCCTGACCGACCCGACCGCCCACCGCTACGCCCAGCACTCGATGGTCTGCGTCCCGCGCGACGCGCCGGGCGTGACCGTCGAGCGGATGCTGCCGACGATGGGCTTCCTCGACGGGCCCCACGGCCACGGCGAGGTCTCCTTCGACGACGTGCGACTGCCGCTCGACGCCGTGATCGGGACGCCGGGCGGCGCCTTCGGGATCGCCCAGGCGCGGCTCGGCCCGGGCCGCGTCCACCACTGCATGCGGCTGATCGGGCTCGCCGAGCTGGCGCTCGAGCATGCCTGCCGGCGAGCGATGTCGCGGACCGCGTTCGGCAAGCCGCTGGCCAACCTCGGCGGCAACCGCGAGCGGATCGCCGACGCGCGGATGGCGATCGACCAGGCCCGGCTGCTGGTGCTGCAGGCCGCCTGGCTGCTCGACACGCAGGGCCTGCAGGGAGCGCTTGGCGCCGTCTCCCAGATCAAGGTCGTGGTGCCGAACATGGCCCAGGGCGTGATCGACATGGCGATCCAGCTGCACGGCGGCGGTGGCCTGTCCGACGACTTCCCGCTCGCCGGGGCGTGGACGATGGCGCGGTCGCTGCGGCTCGCCGACGGGCCCGACGAGGTCCACCGCGGGGTCGTCGCCCGGCTCGAGCTGGCGCCGTACAAGCCGGCCGACGCGGGCGGCGCCGCATGAGCCGCCGGGTGCTGATCACCGGCGCCGGCTCCGGGCTCGGCCTGGCGCTCGCGCATCGCTTCGCCGCCGCCGGCGACCGGGTGCTCCTGACCGACGTCGACGGCGACGCGCTGGTCGCGGCCGTCGCGGCGGTCGCCGGCGCCGAGGCCGCGGTCGGCGACGGCGCTCCGACGGCGAGCGCCCACGGCCTGACGCTCGACGTCCGCTCCGACGAGCGCTGGGCGGCAGTCCGCGGCTGGTGCGAGGAGCACTGGGGCGGGCTCGACGTGCTCGTCAGCAACGCCGGGGTCGCCGCCGGCGGGCGCTTCTCCCGCCAGCCGATCGAGGACTGGGACTGGGTCCTGGAGATCGACCTGATGGGGGTCGTGCGCGGCTGCCGGACCTTCGTGCCGCTGATGGAGGCCCAGGGGTCGGGGCAGCTCGTCAACGTCGCCTCGCTGGCGGGGCTGATCAACCCGCCCGCCAACGCGGCCTACAACGTCGCCAAGGCCGGCGTGGTGTCGCTCTCGGAGACCCTGCGGCTGGAGCTCGAGCCAGCCGGGATCGGCGTCACCGTCGTCTGCCCGAGCTTCTTCCGGACCGGCCTGACGGCGACCTTCCGCTCACCGGACGCCGCGGTCAGCGGCCTGATGGACAAGCTCGTCGGGCAGTCGTCGACCCCGGCCGACGCGATCGCCGCGCAGGTCGTCGACGCGGTCGCCAAGCGCCGCTTCCTGCTGCTGACCGACCGCGACGGGCGCTCCTCCTACCTGGTCAAGCGGTTCCTGCCGCCGCTGTTCCTGTCCCAGGCGCGCAAGCGGACCCGGCGGCTGCTGGAGCGGATCGCGGCGGCCGAGGCCGACGGCGCGTCGGCGGTCGCGGCGAGCGATCGGGGCGAGGCATGAGCGGCGGGCGGCCGGCGTCCGCCGCGAGCGGCCCGATCGACGCCGCGCGCGAGGTCCGGGCCGAGGACGCCTTCGACCCGGCGCCCCTGCACGACTGGCTGGCGGAGCGGGTCGACGGGCTCGGCGACGCCCCGCCCGAGGTCCGCCAGTTCAGCGGTGGCGCGTCGAACCTGACCTACCTGCTGCGCTACCCCGCGCGTGAGCTGATCGTGCGCCGGCCGCCCGCCGGCGAGCACCGCGGGGCCGCCCACGACGTGCTGCGCGAGGCCCGGATCCAGCGGCGGCTGAAGCCGGTCTACCGCCACGTCCCCGAGGTCGTGGCGATCGGCGAGGACGAGGCCGCGCAGGCGGCGCTCGGCGGGCGGCCGTTCTACGTGATGGAGCGCCTGGAGGGCACGATCGTCCGCGGTCGGCTGCCGTCCGGGATGGCGCTGTCGGCGGCCGACGCGCGCCGGCTCGGCGAGGCCGCGATCGACACCCTGGTCGAGCTGCACGCGGTCGACGTCGAGCGGGCCGGGCTCGGCGACCTCGGGCGCGGCGCCGGCTACGTCGAGCGGCAGGTCACGGGCTGGGCCGAGCGCTACCGGGCCGCCCGCACCCCGCGGTCGCCGCGGTTCGAGCGGGTGATCTCGTGGCTGCGGGAGCACCAGCCCGACGACGTCGCGATCCGCGTGATCCACAACGACTTCCGGCTCGACAACCTGGTCCTCGATCCGGCCGACCCCGGGCACGTGATCGGGGTCCTGGACTGGGAGATGGCCACGCTCGGCGATCCGCTGATGGACCTCGGCAGCGCGCTGGCGTACTGGGTCCAGGCCGACGACGGCCGCGGGATGCGGCTGCTCAAGCGCCAGCCCACCGACCTGCCCGGGATGCTGACCCGCGACGAGGTCGTGGCCCACTACTGCCGGCGCGCGGGGATCGAACGGCCGGACTGGACGTTCTACGAGGTCTTCGGGCTCTTCCGGCTGGCGGCGATCCTCCAGCAGATCTACCACCGCTACCACGCCGGCCAGACCACCAACGAGGCGTTCAAGCGCTTCTGGCTCGCCGTCCGCTACCTCGACCTGCGCTGCCGGCGGATCATCCGGCAGGCCGGCTGAGCCGTCGGGCTGCCGACGATGCCCGCGATCCACCTCGTCCGCCACGGCCAGGCCAGCTTCGGCCTCGGCGACTACGACCGGCTGTCCGACCACGGCCGCGTCCAGGCCCGCGCGGTCGGTGGCGAGCTGCGGCGACGCGGGGTGGCGATCGGCTCGCTCGTCCACGGCGAGCTGCGGCGCCAGCGCGAGACCGCGGAGGAGCTGCTGGCCGGCTACGCCGGCGCCGCCGGCCCCGCCCGCGGCCCCGACCCGGTGCCGACCGTCGACCACCGCTGGGACGAGTTCGACCACGAGGAGCTGCTGCAGCGACTCGAGGGCCGCGCCCGCCGCCGGGCCGCGCTCGTCGTCGAGGTGGCCCGCAACCGGCGCCCGGCCGAGGCGTTCCAGGCGACGCTCGAGGCGGCGCTGCGCCAGTGGACCGACGCCGAGCACGACGGCTACGGCGAGTCGTTCCTGGCCTTCGCCGCGCGCTCGCGAGCGGCGCTCGACGCCGTCGTGGAGGCGCCCCCGGCCGAGGGCGCCGCGGTCGTCGTCTCCTCCGCCGGGACGATCAGCGCGGTCTGCGCCGGGATCCTCGGCCTGCCCGCCGAGGGCTGGCTGGCCCTCAACCGCGTGATCGTCAACACCGGGATCACGACGGTCGTCAGCGGACGCCGCGGGCTGTCGCTGGTGAGCTTCAACGAGCACGGGCATCTGCAGGGGCCGGGGCGGCCGGGCCGCACCACGCGCTGACGGGTGCGGCCCGGAACGCCTCGCCGATCGCTCAGCGCGGGCGCAGCAGCACGCTGACGGACCGGCTGCCCGCGATCGTCGTCGAGCGGCGACCGCTCAGGCGGACCCGCAGATGCAGCGTGCCGCCGCGCCGCAGGGCCCGGCGCATCGCGGTCGTCGCGGTGATCCGGGCCGTGGCCGTGCGGCCGGCGCGGATCGTCAGCGTGCGGCTGCCGACCGCCCGTCCGCCGCGACGGACCTCGACCCGCACCCGGCACGACCCGGCGCCGGTCGAGCAGCGCAGGCGCAGCGCGTAGCGGCCCTTGCGGTCGGGGCGCACCGAGGTCGTCGTCAGGCGCACGCGCGGCGTCGGCCTTGGCGCGGTCGGCGCCGGTCCGCCGTTGCTCGGCGCGTCCGGCTGGGGCGCGACGGTCACGGGCGGGATCGGCTTCGGGTTCTCGATCGGCGGCGGCGTCGCCGACGGGTCGTAGGCGAGCGCCGGAGTCGTCGACGGGGCGACGTGCCCGTGGACGCGCTGCTCGAACGCGTAGCCGTAGCCGAGCACCTTGGCGTCGTCCCAGGCACGACCGACGAACTGGAGCGAGATCGGATCGCCGTGCGGGTTGGTCCCGGCCGGCACGACGATCGTCGGCACCCCGAAGTTCGACGTCGGCACGCCGGTCCCGCGGTCGGAGCTCAGCGCCGTGGCGCCGTCGTTGTCGTAGACGTCGCTCTTGAACCCGGGGTACACGACCACGTCGACGTCGTGGTCGTCCATCCACTGCGCCAGGCGGACCTTGGACTCCTTGCGGGAGGCCAGCAGCGCGGCGATCTGCTCGTCGGTCAGGCGATCGGCCGGCGCGACCGTCTGGCGGTTGTACGGCAGGTTCCTCGGCGAGGAGAGGATCTCGGACGCGGTGTGGAACGGCGCGACGTCGGCGTTGCGCTCGAAGTAGCGGCGCCAGCCCTCCTCGCGGCGGCCGGCCGACGGCACCGCGATCGACGGCGACACCGTGCTCGGCGGATCGGGCATCTCGACCATCGTCGCCCCGAGCGCCTCCAGGTCGGCGAACCGGCCGCGGACCGCCTCGACCGTGCCGTCGTCGCCGTAGCTGGCCGCGTAGGCCGCCGGCAGGTACCCGATCCGCTTGCCCTGGAGGGCGTTGGGATCGAGGAACGCCTTCCAGTCGGCGGGCCGCTTGGCGTCGGCGTCGCCGTCGACGGTGACGAAGTCCTCCGGGTCGGTGCCGGTCGTGACGTTGAGGATCCGGGCGACGTCGGCCACCGACCGCGCCATCGGACCGAGGAAGTCCTGCATCCACGTCAGCGGCGAGGCTCCGGCGAGGCTCGAGATCCCGTCGGTGCCCCGCATCGTCACCAGGCTGGCGCCGGTCGACGGCGCGTAGAGCGAGACCCCGGTCTGGCTGCCCATGCCGAACGCGGCCATGCTGGTGGCCGTCGCGACCGCCGAGCCGCCGGACGAGCCGAGCGAGGTCTTCGAGGGCTTGTAGGCGTTCCAGACCTGGCCCCAGCCGGACTCGCTCTGGCTGCCCGAGTTGGCGAACTCCGACAGGTTCGCCTTGCCGATCAGCACCGCGCCGGCGGCGCGCAGGCGCGCGACCTGGAAGGCGTCGCGCTTGGGCTGGTAGCCGGCCAGCGCCAGGGTGCCGGTGGTCGTCGGCATGTCCTTGGTGTCGTAGAGGTCCTTCACGGCCACCGGGATCCCGAGCAGGTCGCCCTTCTCGCCCGCAGCCCGCCGGGCGTCGGCCTGCTTGGCCTGGGCCATCGCGTCCTCGGCGACGTGGATGAAGGCGTGGAAGCCGAACGGCCCGCGGTCGTAGGCCGCGATCCGGTCGAGGTACGCGCGCGTGATCTGCTGGGCGGTGGTCCTGCCGGCCTCCATGTCGGCCTGCAGGTCACCGATCGTCTTGTCGACGACATCGTAGGGCGAGGTCGTGACCGGGGCCGCGGCGGGGCGTTGCGCCGGCGCCTCGGGCGCCGGGATCCCGGAGCAGTCGGGCGCGCCGGGCAGCGCCGCGAGGTCGATGTTGCGGATCGTGCAGACCGTGCCGCTGCCGAGGCCGCCGAGGTCGGGGGCGGTGGTCAGCGCGACGGCGGTGCCGCGGACCGCGGCGATCTGCTGGCCGCTGGTGGCCGCGGTCTCCGCGCGACCGGCGGCGACGAAGTGGACGAGCGAGGCCGTCTCGCCCGGCGCCAGGGTCAGCCGGTGCCGGTAGCCGATGAAGTTCGCCTCGGTCCCGGTGTCGGGCAGCGGGACGTCGAAGACGCTGCGCTGCTGGACGCCGGTGCCGAGCAGGTGGCCCGCGAACGGCGTCGGCGTGCCGAAGACGACCGCGGAGGGGCCGCGGTCGCTGTCGCCGGCGCTGGCGTGCTTCGGCGTCGGGGGCGGGGTCGCGACCACGGCCCACGCGTCGTCGGCCCCGATCGTCGTGTCGCCGCTGGTGGTGTCGACGACGGCGCTCTGGTTGGCGAGCGTGCGGCTGCCGCTCGTGCTCGTGGCGTTCCAGCCGGTGGTGCCGCCGAACGACACGTCGACGTCGACCGGCGCGTCCCCGGTGTTGGTGAAGCTGTCGAGCCAGCGCGCCCAGTTGCCGGGCTTGGAGAGCTTGATCTCGCGCGACATCTCGACGCCGCCGAGGGTGATGGCGCTGGTGGTCCGGAAGCCGTCGACGCCGTCGAACCGCAGGCCCCAGCCGCGCATCATCTCGCCGTTCATCCGGATGTCGGGATCGTCGGCGGCCATGCCGGCGACCCGGACCCGGAGGTTGCCGAAGCCGTAGAGGGCGTTGTCGGTGATCGAGCGGATCGACCCGGTGTCGAGACCCGGTGCGGCGGCGTCGTGGATGCCCCACGAGGCGCCGTTGGCGGAGGTCACGTAGTTGACCGCCGAGGCGGGCGTCGCCGCGGCGAACGTGATCAGCAGCGAGGCGAGGGCGGCGGCGCCGGCGGGGGCGACGGTCGACCGGCGTGAGCGGTCGTGGCGGGGTGATGGCACGAGGGTCCTTCGGGGCGGAGGGGTGGCCGGCGGCGCGACGCCGCGGCAGCGCGACGACCGTGGTCCGGGTCGCCGGCCGAGCGAGTATCGCCCCGGTCGCATGGGATCCGATCATCCATTTGGCGCATCCGAACTCGTTGGTCTTGGACACTATGCCGCCGGCGCTGCGCGGTGCCCCCGACTGGCGCGGCGACGAGGGCCGCCGGTCGGCGGACGGCACGGGGCGCCGGCTACCCTGGGTGCGTGCCCCGCCCCCTGCCGACCTGGCTGATCGCCGCCCTCTCGCTGCTCGTCGGGTTCGCCGTCGCCGACCTGACCGGCGTCCGCCCGCTCGGCGGCCTGGTGCTGTTCGGTGCCGCGCTCTGGTGCGGGCTGGCCTGGATGCGGCAGCGCGGCCTGCCGGTCGCGCTCGGCCTGGTCGCGGTCTACCTGGTGGCCTTCGCCGGATCGCACCCGCTCGGCAAGGCGATCGGCTCGTGGCCGGCCGTGCTCGTCGTCAGCGCCCTGGTCGGCGCGATCGCCTGGTGGACGATCGAGGGCGGCCGGCGTCGGGTCGGGACGGCGTAGCCGGCGGCTGCCGGCGACGTTCCGGACGCCCGGCGACCGGAACGTCCCAGCCGCCCGCGCTTGACTTCGAGCGCGCTCCAACTTCTACCCTGGAGCCATGGCCACCACCGCCACCGCCCTCCGCGGGATCTCCGACGTCGCGGAGGAGACGGGCCTCACCGCCCATACCCTGCGCTACTACGAGCGGGCCGGGCTGATGCTCGAGCCCGTCGGCCGGGCGTCCTCCAGCCACCGCCGCTACAGCGACGGCGACGTCCGCTGGGTCGTGCTGCTGACGAAGCTGCGCGGGACCGGGATGCCGATCCGCCAGATCAAGCAGTACGCGGACCTGGTCCGCGCCGGCGCCGGCAACGAGGAGCGGCGGCTGGCGCTGCTGGAGGAGCACCGCGCCCGGGTGCTCGGCCAGCTGCGCGAGGTCGAGCGGAACCTGCAGGCCATCGACCACAAGATCGCCGTCTACCGCGAGTGCGCGCTCGAGCGTCCCGCGGCCGCCGGCTCCGACCAGAGGAACGCCGCCTGATGTCCGTCACCACCGTCCCGTCCGTCCCGCTCGGCACCCAGGGCCTCGCCGTCTCGCGCCTGGGCCTCGGCTGCATGGGCATGTCCGAGTTCTACGGCGAGAGCGACCAGGCGGAGTCGGTCGCCACCATCCACCGTGCCCTCGAGCTGGGGGTGAGCTTCCTCGACACCGCCGACATGTACGGCTACGGCGCCAACGAGGAGCTGGTCGGCCGGGCGATCGCCGACCGCCGGGACCAGGTCGTCCTGGCCACGAAGTTCGGCAACGTCCGCAACCCCGACGATCCGCGCGACCGCCGTATCGACGGCTCGCCCGACTACGTCCGGCAGGCCTGCGACGCGTCGCTGCGGCGGCTGGGCGTCGATCACGTCGACCTCTACTACCAGCACCGCGTCGACCCGCGGACGCCGATCGAGGAGACCGTCGGCGCGATGGCCGAGCTGGTCCAGGCGGGCAAGGTCCGCTACCTGGGCCTGTCCGAGGCGTCGGCCGAGACGATCCGCCGCGCCCACGCCGTCCACCCGATCAGCGCGCTCCAGACCGAGTACTCGATCTGGACCCGCGACCTCGAGGACGAGATCCTGCCGACCCTCCGCGAGCTGGGGATCGGCCTGGTCCCGTACAGCCCGCTCGGCCGCGGCTTCCTGACCGGCGGGATCCGCTCGCTCGACGATCTCGACGAGGACGACTTCCGGCGCAACAACCCGCGCTTCCAGGGCGAGAACCTGCGGGCCAACATCGCGATCGTCGAGCGGATCGACGCGCTCGCCGCGGAGAAGGGCGCGACCGCCGCCCAGGTCGCGCTGGCCTGGGTCCTGGCTCAGGGCGACGACGTGGTCCCGATCCCCGGCACCAAGCGCCGCAGCTACCTCGAGCAGAACGTCGGCGCGCTCGCGGTCGACCTGAGCGAGGACGAGCTGGCGACGCTCTCCGGGGTCGCGGCGCAGGGCGAGCGCTACCCCGACATGTCGAGCATCGATCGCTGAGCGCTCGGGGCGAGGCGGTCACGTCGCGGTCGGTCGGCGACCGGAACGTCGCAGCATCCGCGATTCTTTGTGACGTTGCTCACGAAGTGGTGTATCAGGCAGCACAATAGTCCTGCGTCGTGACCAACAAGGAGGGTCTCGATGGACGGTCTGTCCAATGCGCACCACTTCCGCCGCCTCGTGGCGGCCTGGTGCATGATCACGGCACCGCTCGCGGTGCTCGTGGCGATGATCGCCGAGTCGGCGATCGGTACGACCGAGCGGGCGTACGTCATCGGCAAGGTGGGCGACCCGGACACGGGCAGCTTCTCGCAGATGGCGCTCGCCGTCGGTCTGGTGCTGATGGTCCCGGCGGTGCTGGGCCTGATGCACATGCTCCGCGAGCGCGAGGTCGCGTTCGGGCACCTCGGCGGCGCCGTGGCGATGCTCGGACTGCTCGTGCTGCCGTGGGCGTTCATGGCCGGCATCGCCGTGCTGGCGTTCGGGCTCTACCGGGCCCGGGCGGCGCGGTCGACGGTCCTGCTGGCGCTCGTGATCGGTGCGGCGGCGCTCGCCGCGGCCGCGATCACGACCACGGAGTGGCTCGCGTTCGCCGGCATGGCGGCGTTGTTCGTCGGCTTCGGCGCGATCGGCTGGATGGTGCTCTTCGAGTCCGACGAGGAGTGGGAGCACACGCCCGAGGTCTCGGGCTTCCGGACGCTGCCCGGGCTCCACTGATCCGGCTCGCCCGTCGCCGCGCGGCCGTGGGTCGTGCGGCGACGAGCCGCGGCGCTAGCCTGGGCCGGTGCCGCCCACCCCAGCGCTCCGCACGCCCCGCACGCTGCTGCGCCTCTGGCGCGACGAGGACGAGGCACCGATGCGGGCGATCAACGGCGACCCTCAGGTCACGCGCTTCCTCAACCGGCCGGTCGACCCGGCGACGGTCGCGGGCTTCCACGCCGCCGTTCAGGAGCACTGGCGCCTGCACGGCTTCGGGGCCTGGGCGGTCGAGTCCCGCGAACCGGGCCTCGAGGGCACGTTCCTGGGCTTCGTCGGCGTGGCCTACCCGGCGTTCCTGCCCGAGATCGCCAGTCGGGCGGAGCTGGGGTGGCGGATCGCGCACGCGCACTGGGGTCGGGGGCTGGCGACCGAGGCCGCGCTCGCCGCCCGAGCCGACGCCTTCGGCCGCTGCGACCGCGACGAGCTGATCTCGATCATCCACCCGGAGAACCGCGGGTCGCAACGGGTCGCCGAGAAGCTCGGGATGACGATCGAGCGCCAGATCCACAATCCGGTCATCGACCGCACGGTCGACGTCTGGCAGCAGCCGCGGCCGACCGGCTCGGGCTGACCGGCGAGCGGGCACCGTAGGCTCCGCGACGTGGCCGCCACCGACGACCTGCCGCTGATCCCGTTCGCGACGCCCGCCGACTGGGACGCCTGGCTGGACGAGCACGGTGAGCGTGCCGAGGGCGTCTGGATCAAGGTCGCCAAGAAGGACTCCGGGGTGCCGTCGGTGGCCTGGGCCGAGGCGGTCGAGGTGGCGCTCGCCCACGGCTGGATCGACGGCCAGGCGCGCTCGATCGACGAGCGCTGGTACCGCCAGCGCTTCACGCCGCGCCGCAAGCGCAGCCGCTGGTCGAAGATCAACCGCGCGACCGCCGAGCGGCTGATCGAGGAGGGGACGATGCGGCCCGCCGGGCTGCGCGCGGTCGAGGCGGCGCGGGCCGACGGGCGCTGGGACGCCGCCTACGACTCGCCGGCGACGGCGACGGTGCCGGACGACCTGCAGGCGGCGCTGGACGCGGCGCCCGGGGCCGCGAGCTTCTTCGCCGGGCTCGACGGCCGCAACCGCTACTCGATCCTGCACCGGATCGCCGAGGCCAAGCGGCCCGAGACCCGCGCGCGCCGGATCGAGAAGTTCGTCGCGATGTGCGCGGCGGGCGAGACGGTCCACCCGCCGGCCAAGCGCGGCGGCTGACCGGCCCCTCCGCGGTCGCGTGGGAGCTGCCGGCCGATCGGGCCGCCCGGCCTGCGACGATCGCCGACGTGGCTCCGGAGACCCTGACCCCGCGTGCGCTGAACCGCGCGACGCTCGCCCGCCAGCTGCTGCTCGAGCGCGAGCCGCTGCCCGTGGGAACGGCGGTCGAGCGGCTCGCGGGGATGCAGGCCCAGGACCCGCGGCCGCCGTTCGTCGGGCTCTGGACGCGGATCCCGGACTTCGACGCCGACGCGCTGCGCCAGGCCCTGGCGACGGCGCAGGTGGTCCGCGCGACGTCCCTGCGCGGCACGCTGCACCTGCTCAGCGCCCGCGACTACCTGGCCTGGCGGTCGCCGTTGCAACCGGTCCTGAGCGCCGGGATGAGCGTGCTCGGCGACCGCGCCGAGGGGTTGGAGCTGGAACCGGTCCTGGCCGCCGCCCGCGAGCTGCTGGCCGACCATCCGCGGACCTTCAACGAGATCCGCGGGCTGCTGCAGGAGCGCTTCCCCGACGTCAACGAGCGGGCGCTCGGCTTCGCGACCCGGATGTGCGTGCCGCTGGTGATGGTCCCGACCGAGGATCGCTGGTCGTTCCCGCGCGACAGCCGCTTCGCGCTCGCCGGCGAGCGGCTGGGGGCCGAGCCCGATCCGGCCGACGACCCGCGCGAGCTGGTTCGCCGCTACCTCGCGGCGTTCGGGCCGGCGTCGGTGGCGGACGCCCAGAGCTGGTCGTTCCTGAAGCCGTTGAAGCCGGTCATCGAGCAGCTGCGCGACGAGCTGGTGGTCTTCAAGGTCGGGCGCCGCGAGCTGTTCGACCTGCCCGACGCGCCGCGACCGGGCGAGGACGTCCCCGCTCCACCGCGGTTCCTGCCCGAGTTCGACAACCTGCTGCTCTCGCACGCCGACCGCACGCGCGTGATCGCCGACGAGCACCGCGGCCAGGTCTTCACCAAGAACCTGCGGGTGCGGGCGACGTTCCTGCTCGACGGGGTCGTCGCGGGGACCTGGACCGTCGAGCGCAAGCGCAAGCTGGCGACGCTGCGGCTGGTGCCGTTCGCGAAGCTGACCAAGGCCTCGCTGACCGCGCTGCGACGCGAGGGCGAGCCGCTCGCCCGCTTCGTCGAGCCCGAGGCCGAGGACGTCGAGGTCGTCGCCGAGGCTCCGGCGTGAGGGCCGCCAGACGGGCGGCGGCGGTCGCGGCGATGCTGGCCGCGGGCGCGCTGAGCGGTTGCGGCGGCGGTGGCGGTGGGTTGGCGACGACCGCGACCCCCGGCGGCGCGACGAGCCCGGAGACGACCGGCCGGACCGGCGGCGCGGGCCCGGCGACGGACGATGGCGCGCTGGCCGAGGGGGCCGGCCGGACCGGCACCACGACCGCCGCCGAGGTCGCCGTCCCGCCGCCCCCGGCCTCGTGGACGGCGACCTGCCCGACGCCGACCCCGTCGCCCGTCTACGGCTGCCGCGCCGTCCGCGGACGGGTGGTCGCGATCCAGTCCCGCGACCCCGACGGCGACGGCGACCTGCACGTGATCGTCCGCGAGCAGCTCGACGAGGGTGGCGTGACGCTGCCGGGGATCAGCGTCCTCGACGTCCGCGCCAGCCTGCGGCCGAAGCGCGACCCGCGGGACGGCGAGCTGGTCACGGGCGCCGGCCCGGTCTTCCGCGGGAGCTACCGGCAGAAGCAGGTCCAGGTCGACGTCTTCCGGGTCTGGCGACCGTGACCGACGAGGTCCTGAGCCGGCGACGGCTGAACCGGGCGCTGCTGGCGCGGCAGCTGCTGCTCGAGCGCTCGACCGACGGCCCGCTGGCGGCGATCGAGCAGCTCGTCGGGCTGCAGGGCCAGGCGCCGGCGCCGCCGTTCGTGGGCCTCTGGAGCCGCGTCGCGGACTTCCGCCACCAGGACCTGATCGACCTGCTGGCGCAGCGGCGGGTGATCCGCGCGACGATGATGCGCGGCACGATCCACCACGTCTCGCGGGCGGATTTCGTCCGCTTCCGCCTGACGCTGCAGCCGGTCCTGGACCGCGTCCTGCAGACGCCCGGCCCGCGCCGGGCGGCGCTCGACCTCGACGGCCTGCTGCCGCTGGCGCGCACGCTGCTGACCGCCGAGCCGCGGACGGTGACGGACCTCCGCGAGCCGCTCCACGCCGCCTACCCCGAGGTGCCGGGCAACGACCTGGCGATGATCGCGCGGATGCTGCTGCCGCTGGCGATGCTGCCGGAGCCGGGGCAGCGGTTCGGCTTCCCCGGCAACGCCCCGCGGCTGGTCCTCGCCGAGCAGCTGCTCGGCGAGCCTCTGGATCGCGAGCCGGCGCCCGGCGCGCTGCTGCGGCGCTACCTGGCGGCGTTCGGCCCGGCGACCGCCGCCGACGCCGCCAAGTGGTCGGGGCTCGGCGGGACCCGGCCGCTGCTGGAGGCCATGGGGGACCTGGTCCGGTTTCGCGACGAGCAGGGTCGCGTGCTGTTCGACCTGCCCGGAGCCCCGCGGCCGCCCGAGGAGGTCCCGGCGCCGGTCCGCTTCCTGCCGCGCTTCGACAACCTGGTCCTGTCGCACGCCGACCCGAGCCGCGTGATCGCCGCCGAGCACCGGCGCGGGCTGGTGACCAAGAACGGGATCGTCGCCGCGACCTTCACCTGGGACGGCGTCGTCGCGGGCACCTGGGACGTCGAGCGACGCCGCGACGCCGCGGTCCTGCTCGTGCGTCCCCTGCGGCGGCTGCCGCAGCGGGCGCTGGCGTCGGTCCGCGCCGAGGGCCGGCGGCTGCTGCGGTTCGCGGAGCCCGACGCGGGCAGCGTTGCGGTCGAGGTGGCCGGGCGGTAGCCGGGCCGCCGAGGTCCCACGATCGCCCCCGCCATCCGGTGCCGATCGTGGGACTTCGCGGCTGGCTTGCTGCGGGAGCGCCGCGCGCCTCAGCCGGTCGCCACGTCGCAGACCGCGCGGTCGTAGCGGCCGACGGCCAGGTCCTCGACCGGCACCAGCACGTGGTAGGCGCCGCCGTCGTGGATCTCGACGTCGCCGCCGAAGCCGTCGTGGATCGCCAGCAGGACGCGCCACTCGTCCTCGTCCTGGAGCTCGCCGCCGTCCTCGAGCAGCTCGCAGGCGCTGGTGCGGACGTCCTCCTCGACCGAGCACGGCTCGCCGGCCACGTGGGTGACGGCGAACGGGCGGATCCGCGGGTCGTCCCAGTCGCGCTCCTCGCCGTCGAGCCGCAGGTCGAAGCTGAAATGGCGGTAGCCGTCGACGTTCGGATCCGGGTCGAGCACGTGCAGCGGGCCGAACGCCAGCTCCTGGGCGGTCAGGAACGGCTCGGCGATCGCGCGATGGGCCGGCAGCGCCCGGACCCGCTGGTGGGGCGCCGGGTCGTCGCGCTCGTCGCCGGCGGGCGGCCACGGATCCGGCAGCGGCGGCGGGTCGACCGCGAAGACCTCGGTCCCGTCGGCGGCCACCAGGACGGTCGCCGGCCCGGGGTCCTGCGGCCGGTCGACGAGGTCGGCGAAGATCCGCAGCAGCGCCCCGTCGTGGCGCCAGCCGGTCGGGTCGGGCCAGCTGTCGTCGAACCCCGGCAGCCACGCGCAGTCGATCGCGGCCAGGAAGGTCAGCGGGATCCCGCGCTCGTTGACCGGCCACCGCTCGCCCTCGGCCAGCGGCGCGGCGCCGCCGATCAGCAGCGGGCCGCTCTCCTCCAGCCGCGCCCGCCAGCCGGGGCGGACCGCCCGCAGCGCCTCGTCGACCCGCTCCTCGGGCAGATGGCGGAGGGCGATCTCGCGGACCTCGTGGGGCGACAGCACCCAACCAGGATCGCAGCCGGCGACGGCGGGGTCGCCGCGACGAGCGCCGCGGTGTCACCCGGGTTGGGACCGCGGGTACCTT
Organism: Patulibacter medicamentivorans; assembly: GCF_000240225.1. Classification (GTDB taxonomy): domain Bacteria; phylum Actinomycetota; class Thermoleophilia; order Solirubrobacterales; family Solirubrobacteraceae; genus Patulibacter; species Patulibacter medicamentivorans. The sequence goes on along the minus strand of NZ_AGUD01000305.1, from coordinate 12,501 downwards.
CTAGACGTGACCCGCATGACCCGCACGTACCGCGCCGTGATGGCCGTCGCCACGCCGATCGTCCGCCACTGGGGCCGGCTCGAGGTCGTCGGCCTGGAGCACCTGCCGACCGACGGGCCGGTGCTCGCGGTCGGCAATCACGACAGCTACTGGGACCCGGTCGTCGTCGGCGTCGCCGCCAGGCGCCAGCGGCAGATCCAGGCGCTGGCCAAGTCCTCGATGTGGAAGAACCCGCTGCTGGGCAAGGTCCTCGACGGGATGGGGCAGATCCCGATCGAGCGCGGCAAGGGCGACGCCCACGCGATGGACACCGCGATCGCCGAGCTCGGCGGCGGGACCTGCATCGGGATCTTCCCCGAGGGCACGATCTCGCGCGGGCAGCGGCTGCGGGCCCGCAGCGGCGCCGGCCGGCTGGCGCTGGCGGTTCCGGGGACGACGATCGTCTCGGTCGCCGTCACCGGCTCGGTCGACATCGTGCGGTTCCCCAAGCGGCCCCGGATCCGGGTCGAGTTCTTCCTGCCCGGCGGCGGCCAGGCGCAGCCCGGCGAGTCGGCCAGCGCGGTGACCGTGCGGGTGGTCGAGGAGATCCGCGAGCGGGCGCCGATCACGATTCCCGGTCGCCGCAGGACCGCCGCCAAGTACCGGGCGCGGCAGCTGGCGGTCGCCGAGGGCGCGACGGCGGAGTAGCGCCCGCCGCCGTCGACCGCGTCGTGGTCCCGGCGTGCCGGCCGGCCGTCGCGGCGTCGATCGCTGTCCGCCGTCGCGAGGCGGTCACCTGCCGGAGCGCACGGGGCGTCAGACTCCGGCGATGGCCCGCATCGCCTCGATCCTCATCGACGAACCGCGCTTCGACGAGCGCTTCCGGCAGATCCTCGACGGCACCGGCCTCGAGCCGCAGGAGTTCGAGGGCCTCGACTACTACTCGTACCTGCCGTTCTTCGTGATCGCCGGCGCGACGATCACGCCCCAGCTGCACATCCACGGCGACCACTCGCACTTCCAGGGCGCGCACGTCGACGTGCCCGACGAGGAGCTGGAGATGTTCTACGACGCGCTGCCGCAGGTGCTCGCGATGATCACCGGCGACTAGCCTGGTTCGCTCGATCCCCGGGTCGCGTCGCGGCGGACGACCGTCGCCCGCGACCGGACGGTCGTCCGCTCGGCGGGCGTCGGCTCCCGCGGGCCGGCTCCGGGGCCGATGCGGAGGGCGTGGAGCCGACCCGTGCCAACGCCCTGCGCTCGCTGTCCCAGACCGCCGGTCGCCGACGGGCGTTCGACCTGGCGCAGCAGGTCCGCGGCCGGGCGGGGAGCTTCGACGCGCTGCTCGTCCGCCGCGCGGTGCGGGTGGCCGAGGCCGTCGGACCCGACGCGCAGCCGGTGGCGCTGCTGCGTCCGGTGGTCGGGCGAGCAGGGATGAGCGTGGCCCAGGTCGCCCAGCGGGCCGGGCTCGATGCGGCGCAGCAGCACGCGCTGGCGCTGCTGGTGCCGCGGCCGGGGGAGTCGCCGTCCGACCACGCGAAGCGGCTGCTGCTGGCGCCGCGTCCCGCCGGTCACCTGGCCTGCGAGGTGCTGCGGGCCGAGCTGCGCGATCGGCTCGCCCGGGACCCGGCCTCGGTTCTCGTGCGCGAGGCCCTCGAGCGGCTCGAGCGCGAGACCCCGGTGATCGACGCCTGAGCGCCTCGGGGAGTTGGTGCGGTGACGCGCGGCTAGTGGAGCGTCTCGCCGCCCGCGGTTCGCCGCTGCGACCGCTCGTGACCCTGGACGGCGGCCTGGAAGAGCCAGCGGTCGATCTTGCCCTGGTAGACCGGGACGCCGAGCCTGATGCAGGTGGCGATGATCTCGGTCCGCTCGACGCCACGGGCGTCGGCGAGTTCCTCGGGGGTGAGGTGGTTGGCCAACAGGGGCCTCCTTGGAGCGGGTTGGGTCGCTTCCCCGCTCTTGTACCAACCGCGGTCGCCGGGACGCAACCGGAGTGCCCGGCTTCGGGCAGCGCTGGCCCACCGGTCGTGGCCCTCCCGCGGTAGCGTCGGGACATGGAGACCGGCATCGCCACCACCCGCCTGCGCCCCGAGAGCGACGAGCGGTTCGTCCCGCTGCGTCGCGAGCTGGGCGTGACGACCTTCGGGCTCAACCAGATGGTCCTGCTGCCCGGCCAGCGTGGGCGGATCCATCGCCACGCGCACCAGGAGGAGGTCTACCTGGTGCTCGAGGGGCGGCTGTCGCTGATCGTCGAGGGCGACGAGCAGCTGGTCGGCCCCGGCGAGCTGGTGCGCGTCGCCCCCGAGTTGCGGCGGCAGCTGGCGAACCGCGGACCGGAGCGCGTGCTGCTGGTGGCGCTCGGCGGATCGCAGGAGCACCAGGGCCGGGACGGCGAGGCGTTCCCGTCGTGGGAGGCGACCGAGAGCGCGCCGCCGCAGGAGACGCCGCTGCCGGGCGACCTGCCGCCCGAGGAGCTCCGCGACGGCTGAGGCGACGTCCGCCGACGCTCGTCGGGTCCTCACCCGCGGGGCCAGGGCGTCGGCGGGCCCACCGCGGTCGCGCTCGCCGTCAGTCGAAGAGCGAGGCCTGGTCGTACTGCCAGGCGCCCTCGAACGCCAGCAGCCGCCGCTTCGTCGCCGCGCCGCCGGGAGCCGAGAAGCCGCCGATCCGGCCGTCGGCGCCGACCACGCGGTGGCAGGGGACGACGATCGGGAACGGGTTGGCCCCGAGCGCCTGGCCGACCGCCTGCGCCGCCCCGGGCTCGCCGAGCCGCAGCGCGACCTCGCCGTAGGTCAGCGTGTGGCCGGGAGGGATCGTCCGGGCCAGGTCGTAGACGCGGCGGTGGAAGGCCGGCACGGCCTCGTCGTCCAGTCGCGCCGTGGCGAAGTCGACCGCCTGGCCGTCGAGCAGCGCCAGGACCTCGTCGATCACGCACTGGATCGCCGGCGGGGGAGCGCTCTCGCGCGCCTCGGGCCAGAGCCGGCCGGCCCGCCGCCGGGTCGCCTGTGGATCGCCCTCGGGCAGCTCGACCCCGGCGACGGCGTCGCCGTTCCAGGCGATCGCGCACGGACCGAGCGTGGTGTCGAAGAGGGCGTAGGCGGTGGCGGGCATCGGCGTGCGACGGGGTCACGAACCAATCTCGCATGCCGCCCGGTCGTTGCCGCGCGGTCCGCTCAGCGGTGCAGGGCGACAGCCTCCGGCAACGGCCGCGCGGGCGGCGGGTCGGCGGAGCGGGCGACCGCCGGTGGCGACTCGCTCGATCCCGACGCTCCGGCGCGATCCCCGGTCAGCAGCAGCGCCAGCACCGCCCCGAGGATGGTCGCGGCGAGCATCGCCAGCAGGTACGGCAGCATCGGTGACCGTTGACCCATGGCGCGACCCTAGCCGCGGTCGCGTGCGCCGTCGACGGCAGGCGGACGTTCGATCGATCTCGGCCCGGGAACGACGACGGGCGCCTCGTGGGCGCCCGTCGCTCGGCGGTGCTGCTCGACCGCGGTCCGCGTCCGGCAGCGAGCCGGACGCGTCGGCAGCGGCTCAGCCGCAGCCGGTGTTGTTGCCGCAGCTGGAGCACGTGTAGCACGCGCCCGTCCGCTGCATCATGCCGCCGCACTCGCCGCAGACCGGGCCCAGCTCGATGTCGGGGCCGGAGGCCACGACGCGGGCCGGGACCACCGGCGGGGTGTCGGTCGCCGCCGACAGCGCGGGAGCGCTGGCGGTCGGGGCGGCGCTGGACGTCGACTCGGCCGGTCCCGCGGTGTCGGCGGCGGGCTCGGCGTTGGCCGACTGCTCGCGCTGGCGGACCTCGTCGGTCCGGATGCCGAGCTCCTCCTGCAGGTCGGGCCCGAGGAAGCGGCTGGCCAGCCAGCGCATGAAGTAGTCGGGCATCGACTTCGCGAACGGGATCTCCGGGTTGGTGGTGATCCCCTCCGGCTCGAACCGCATGTAGGCGAACTTGCGCACGAGCGTCTCGAGCGGCACCCCGTACTGGAGGGCGATCGAGACCGAGGTCGCGAAGGAGTTCATCATGCCGCGAACGGCCGAGCCCTCCTTGCCGATGTCGGTCAGGAAGATCTCCCCGACCGAGCCGTCCTCGTACTTGCCGGCGGTGATGTAGCCCTCGTGGCCGCCGATCGAGAACTTGTGGGTGATCGACTGGCGCTCGCGCGGCATCCGCCGGCGCTTCGGGCCGAGCTCGGCGCGGACGCGGACCTCGGTCTCGGCGATCGCGCGGTTGACCGCCTCCTCGACGATCTTGTCCAGCTCGGCGGCGGCCACGACCGGCTCGTCGCTCTGGGCGTCGGTCCGCAGGGCCTGGGCCGTCTTGGAGCCGTCGCGGTAGATCGCCAGCGCCTTGACGCCGAGGCGCCAGGCCTCGATGTAGGCCTCGGCGATGTCCTCGACGGTCGCCGTCTTCGGCATGTTGACCGTCTTCGAGATCGCGCCCGAGAGGAACGGCTGCGTGGCGCCCATCATCTTGATGTGGCCCATGTGGCTGATCGCCCGCTCGCCGACGGCGACGTCGAAGACCGGCAGGTGCTCGTCTCGCAGGCCGGGCGCCCCGACGATCGTGTTGTGCTCGTTGGTGTAGGCGATGATCTGGTCGACCTGCTCGGCCGAGTAGCCGAGCTCCTGCAGCGCCAGCGGGACCGTCCGGTTGACGATCACCATGTTGCCGCCGCCGACGAGCTCCTTGTGCTTGACCAGCGAGAAGTCCGGCTCGATGCCGGTCGTGTCGCAGTCCATCAGGAAGGAGATCGTGCCGGTCGGGGCCAGCACCGTCGCCTGGGCGTTGCGGTAGCCGTGCTCGTCGCCGAGCTTGACCGCCTCGTCCCAGCTGCGGCGGGCCGCGGCCAGCAGCTCCTTGTCGTGCGAGAGCGCGTCATCGATCTCGTAGGCGGCCTCGCGGTGCATCCGCATGACCTCGTTGTGCGGCTCGCGGTTGTCCTCGTAGGCCTCGTAGGGGCCGATCGCGGCGGCCGCCTCCGCCGAGCGGCGGTAGGCGCGGCCGGTCATCAGGGCGGTGATCGCCGCGGCGGTCACGCGACCCTCGTCGGAGTCGTACGGCATGCCGCCGGCCATCAGGTAGGCGCCGAGGTTGGCGTAGCCCATGCCGAGCTGGCGGAAGCGCCGGGCGTTCTCGCCGATCTTCTCGGTCGGGTAGCTCGACGGGCCGACGACGATCTCCTGCGCCAGCAGGACCACGTCGACGGTGTGCTCGAAGCTCTCGACGTCGAACGTGCCGTCGGGGCGACGGAACTTCATCAGGTTCAGCGACGCCAGGTTGCAGGCCGAGTCGTCGACGTGCATGTACTCGCTGCACGGGTTCGACGCGTTGATCCGGCCGCTGTTGGGGCACGTGTGCCAGCGGTTGATCGTGGTGTCGAACTGGATGCCGGGATCGGCGCAGCGCCAGGCGGCCTTCGCGATCTCGTCCATCAGCTGGCGGGCGGGGTAGCTCGGCGTCGGAACGTCGGCGACCTCGCGGTTGCGGGCGATCGTCTGCCACTCGCCGCCGGCGTCGACGGCCTGCATGAACTCGTCGGTGGCCCGGACCGAGTTGTTGGCGTTCTGGTACTGGATCGAGGTGAAGCCGTCACCGTCGATCGACATGTCGAACCCGGCCTTGGCCAGGGCCTCGGCCTTGTCCTCCTCCTTGGCCTTGCACTGGATGAACTCCAGGATGTCCGGGTGGTCGACGTCGAGGACGACCATCTTCGCCGCGCGGCGGGTCTTGCCGCCGGACTTGATCGTGCCGGCCCAGGCGTCGGCGCCGCGCATGAAGGAGACCGGCCCCGAGGCGGTGCCGCCCTTGGACAGCGGCTCCATCGACCCGCGGATGTTGGAGAGGTTGATCCCCGACCCGGAGCCGCCGCGGAAGATCCGGCCCTCCTTGGTGTTCCACCCGAGGATCGAGTCCATCGAGTCGTCGACCGAGAGGATGAAGCACGCCGAGCACTGCGGCGACTCCTCGAACCCGACGTTGAACCAGACCGGCGAGTTGAACGCCGCCAGCTGGTGCAGCAGCACGTAGGTCAGCTCGGCCTCGAAGGCGTCGCCGTCCTCGGGCGTCGCGAAGTAGGAGAGCGAGCGCCCCCAGTCGGCGATCGTGCCGGAGACGCGGCCGATCATCTGCCGGACCGAGCTCTCCCGCGTCGGCGAGCCGAGCTGCCCGCGGAAGTACTTCTGGCTCACGATGTTGGTCGCGTTCTGCGACCAGCTCTTCGGGAACTCGACGCCGTCCTGGCGGAAGGCGGGCTTCTCCGGGTTGCCGATGACGGCGTCGCGGAGCTCCCATTCGATCTGGTCGAAGGGGTGCACGCCGGCCTGCGTGAACCTGCGGCGCACGGTGAGCGCCTTCTCGATCGTGTAGTCGCTGGTGAGAGGCGTCTGAGCCACGTCCGTGCCTGCCTTCGTTCCTCTTGGGGTTGCCCTGGCGATGCCCGGGGAGCGATGCCGACAGAGGTGGCAGGCCGCCCGGGCGAAGTTCGAATTCCCCCGCCTCGCGCTCAGCGCGGTGGCGACGGATGGATACCTTGACGCGCCCGCCCGACGGAACCGGTGCGGTCTCGCCCCAGACCGGCCGGGAGCGGGCGGGAAACGCCCGCAACGACTGGAAGTACGAGATCGAGCCGGCCGTTCGTCCACTCGTGTCGGTGTACGCAAGGGACCGTCGGTCCAGGCCGCGTTGGAGGGAGCGTCCGTCCCCTGATCCTACCGGGGCGCAGGCTCGCCGACGCGGTCGGCGGCGAGCCGGTCGCGGGCGTCGGCGGTCGCCGACGCCGGGCCGCTCAGCGTCCGCCGCCGAACCGCAGCCAGTCGCTGAATTCGGCCCAGCGGGCGCTCATCCGCCACCCGGCCTCGCCCATCGCGTGGCCGACCGGCTGCATCCAGCGGATCCGCCCGCTGGCGGTGATCAGCGCCCAGCCGAGCGCGGCGGCGAGCAGGATCGCGCCGCCGATCGCCGCCCACGTCCAGGCCGCGGGCTCGGTCGAGAGCTTCGGCGCCGCGGCGGTCGTGATCGGGTTGTCCTGGACGACCGCCGGCGACGGCAGCGAGACCGGCCCCGGGTTCGGCGTCGGGGTCGCGCTGGTCTGCGTCGTGGTCGTCGTCGGGGCGACGTCCTGCGTCACCGGGGGGATCTCGGGCGACGAGCCGCCGCCGGACTGCTGACCGCCGGTGCCGCCACCGCCCGACTGCTGGCCACCGCCTCCGGAGTCGCCCTTGCACGAGCCGTGGTCGGCGATCGCCTTGTCGAGCGCGGTCCCCAGCTCGGGCGTGTACTGGGCGCTGTCGCTGCCGAGCTTGGCCTTGAAGGCCTGCAGGTCGGAGAGCGAGTGCTTGCAGCCGTCGATCGTGCCGCTCTTGCGGAACTCCTGCTTGATCGCGTCCTGCCCCGAGTCGGCCAGCGCCGGGGCGGCGCCGGGCAGCAGCGCGAGCAGCAGGAGGCCGAGCAGCGCCAGCGCCCGCGCCGACGCGCGTGGCGGACGAGTGGCCGCGGCCGCCCCGGACCGGGGGCGGGCGACGGTGGTGAGACCGGTCGACACACCCCGATGGTACCGTCGTCCCCGCGCATGCACGCCGCTCTCCGTACGCTCCGGGAGGGCCGGACGGCGGGGAGGCTCCGGCCCTCGGTCGGCGGCCTGCTGCTCCTCTCGATCCTCGCCGTCGGCTTCGGCGTCGGCTTCTCCGGCGGCGGCTACGGCCAGACGGCCGCCGGCGTCTCCGTGGTCGCCGCCGCGCTGCTGGCCGTGATCGCCGCCGCGCTGATCGCCGGTGGCCTCGAGCGGATGGTCCCGCGCGGGGACGCGGCCCTCGGCACCCTGCTGCTGGCGCTGTTCGCCGCCTGGGCGCTGCTGACGACCGCCTGGAGCGTGCGACCCGACCAGTCGCTGGCCTGGGGCGCGCTCGTCTCCGGCTACGCCGCCACCGTCTTCGTCGCCGGCGCCGCCTCGCGCGTGAGCCCGCGGGCACGGCTGGTGGCCGTCGTCGCGATCCTGCTCGGGATGGCCGCGTTCGCGCTCGTCGCGCTCGTGAACCGGCTCTCGCCCGACGCGACGGTGACGATCGGCGGGCTCGAGAACGCGCGCCGCCTGCGCGGGCCGCTGGACTACTGGAACGCCCTCGGGCTGGTCGGCGCGATCGGGATCCTGATCGCCGGGCGCCAGGCCATCGACAGCGGACGCGGCTGGCGCTGGCGGGCGATCGCCGGGGCGTTCGTGCCGCCGATGGCCGGGATCGTCCTGCTCAGCCAGTCGCGCGGGGCGCTCGTCGCGCTGGTGCTGGGGATGCTGTTCGTCGGGCTCTGCTCGGGCAGCGGGCGGCTGCGGTTGCCGCTGCTGGTCGTGGCCTTGTTCGTCGCCTCCGTGCCGCTCGCGATCAGCGGCGCCGGCCGGGTCGCCGGCGACACCGTCGTCGCCCACTCCGGGCGGGCCGCGGTGGTCGGCTGCGCGCTGGCCGCGGCGATCGCCGGCGCGGTCCTGGCACTGGCCCTGCGGGCCGTCGAGCGGCGGGTCTCCTGGCCGGGGCTGCGCACGGTCCGGATCGCGCGGGTCGCGGCCGTCGCGGCGGTCGTCGCGCTGCTGGCCGCCGGCGCCGCGTTCAGCGTCCAGCAGGGCGGCGTCGGGACGGCGCTGGGCAAGGTCCGCGACCAGGTCGCCTCGGCCGACAAGATCGCGCCGGTCGCCGGCGCCGACCGCTTCCTGTCGGTCTCCTCCTCGAACCGCGCGGACTGGTGGGCCGAGGCGGTCGGCGCCTTCTCCGCCCGTCCACTGGGGGGCTGGGGCGCGGGGACCTTCGGCACCGTCCGCAAGCGCTACCGCAGCGACTTCACCGAGGTCGCCCAGCCCCACAGCCTGCCGCTGCAGGTGCTCTCGGAGACCGGCGTCGTCGGGTTGGTGCTGCTGGCGGCCGCGATCTGGCTGCTGCTGCGCGCCGCCGTCGGCCAGCTGCGGCGGCTGCCGGCGGGCCGCGAGCGGGTGCTCCAGGCGACCCTGATCGGCGTCGTCGGCGCTTGGGGGGTGCAGGCCTGCGTCGACTGGGACTGGGACCTGCCCGGCGTGACGATCCCGGTGCTGGTCGGGCTGGCGGTGGCGGCGGCCGCGCCGGCGCCCCGCCGGAGGCCCGTCACGCCCGAGGGGCGGGTCGCGCCGGCGACGGTCGTCGAGGACGCCGAGGCGCTCGATCGGCGCCCTCGGACCGGGCGCCGGATCGGGCTGCTGGCCGGGACCTTCGTGACGGCGGTCGCGCTGGCCGTGATCACGATCGTGCCGATCGTCGGCGAGCGGCTGGCCGACCGCGCACAGGACGCGACCTCGCAGGGCACGACGCCCGAGCAGCTGCGCGACGCGACCGGCGACGCCGCGCTGGCGGCCGACCTCGACCCCTTCAGCCTGCGCCCGCTCGACATCGGCCGCGCGATCAGCCAGCAGCGCCACAACTACCTCGAGGCGCGGCGGCTGGCGTTGCGCGGCGCCGAGCGCCAGCCGGACAACCCGCAGGCGTGGATCGGCGTGGCCGAGGTCGCCGGGCTGCTCGCCGATCGCCAGGGGATGCGCGACGCGGCACGGCGCGCGGTCGAGCTCGACCCCAAGGGCGTCCGTGCCCTGACCCTGCTGGGAGACGCCAACGGCCAGCTGGCTCCGCCGGAGGCGTCCGCGACGGCGACGGCGACGCCGCTTCCCGCGGTTCCGAGCGGCGGGCAGCCCTAGCCCGCCGTCGCGGGGGCGCGACCGCTCAGGCGGGTCGCGCCCCCTCGATCAGCGGGGCGCACTGGACGCGGTCGCTGCGCGAGCGGATGGGACTGCCAGCCTCCGGTCGAGTCCGGAGGGGCGCCCTTCGGCAGCTGGGCCCGGTAGCCGCAGCGCCGCGTGGAGGGTCATGGTCGACCGTGGCCCCGTCGGGGGAGATGAGCGCGAGGGCGAGACGGTTGAACATGGGACTCTCCGGGGGGAACGGCGGGCGGGGGTCGCGCCGTATCCGCATGGTGGGACCCCGGCCGGGTCGCCACATCGGCCGTAGGGATGATCCGGGGTCGGTCGAGAGTCGGTGATCGGGGGCCGATCGTCTGGGGGACGTCCCGGACGGGGAGCCGTCAGCCCTACTCGTCGTCGGGTGCCCGCTCGTCGTCGGGCGCGGCCGACCGGAGCGCCTCCAGCTCGCGATCGTGCGCGTCCCGCAGCCGTGCCAGCTCGGCGACGGCGGCGTCGCGGGTCTGCTCGATCTCGGCGATCCGGGCGGCGCTCTCGTCCTGCAGCCGCGCGACGCGGGCGTCGCCGTCCTGCTCGGCGGCGCGCATCGCGGTCCGCGCCTGCTCAGCGGCGTCGTCGGCGGCCAGCAGCTGCTCCCGCAGCTCCGCCGCCGCCTGCTCGTGGGCGGCGTCGAGGGCGGCGATCCGCGCCTCCGCCTCGGCGACCCGCTCCTCCGCCGCCGCCATCTGCTGGCGGGCCTGCTCACCGGCGTCGCCGGCGGCGAGCGCGCGGCGGTCGGCCTCGCGGCGCGCTGCCTCGGTGCTGCGGGCGGTCTCGAGCGCCGCCTGCAGCCGCCGCTCGAGATCGCCGACGCGCTGCTCGAGCCGCCGTCGCTCGGCCTGGTCGGCGAGCGAGCGGCGCGGGTCCGGCTCCTGGCCGTGGCGGGCCGCCGACTCGCGGCTCTTCAGCGCCGCCCGTGCCTCGCGCTCGGAGCGCTCGGCGGCGGCGAGCCGCTCGCGCGAGCGCCGGAGGTCCTGCTCCAGCTGGGTGATCCGCTCGCGCGAGCTGCGGCTGACGTCGCCGGTATTGGCCCGCAGGCGCTCCAGCTCGCGCTCGCGCTCGCGCCGCTCGGCGGTCTCGCGGTCGAGCCGGCGGCGGGTCTCGCGCAGCTCGCCCTCGGTCGTCTCGACGGTGCGGCCCAGCTCGCTCGCCATCGCCCGCGCCTGATCGGTCTCGCCGGCGACCTGGACGATCCGCTCCTCCAGCTCCTGGCGGAGGGCGGTCAGCTCCTGCTCGTGGCGCGCGGCCTGGGCCTCGATCGCCTGCACCTGACGCTCGGCCAGCTCCTCGAGCGCCGCGGCGTGGGCGGCCTCGGCGTCACGCAGGCGACCGTCGCGCTCGGCCTCGCGGCGAGCCAGCTCGCGCTCGTGGGCCAGCAGCAGCTCGTCGCGCTCGGCCTCGGCGGCGGCGGTGGCCTCGCGGACCTGACGCTCCAGCTCCTCGCGGGCGACCTCCTCGATCCGGGCCGCCCGGTCGTGGGTCTCGGCGGCCTGCTGGTAGGCGGCGTCACGGTCCTGCTCGAGCTCCGCGATCCGCTGCTGCAGCTCGGTGATCTGCTCGTCGCGCTGGCCGGTCTCGGCGACGACGGTCCGCTCGCGGTCGGCGTGCAGCCCGTCGAGCTCGCGCTGGTGGGCGTCGCGGAGCGCCTGCTGCTGCGCCCGGTGCTCGGCGTCGAGCGCGGCGAGCCGGGCCTCGCGCTCGTCGCGCAGCTCCGCGACCAGCGCGTCGTGCTCGGCGACGAGCGCGTCGAGCTGGGCTTGATGGCGCTGGCGGTCGACCTGCAGCGCGTGCTCGGCGGCGGCGCGCTCCTCCTCGAGCCGTCGGCCGAAGTGGTCCTCGCTGCTGGCGGCGACCTCCTCGCGCGCGGCCGCCGCCTGCTCCTGGGCCTCGTGCAGCTGCTGGTGGGCGGCGGCCAGCGCGGCGGCGTGCTCGTCGCGCTGGGCGGCGAGCGCGCGCTGGTGGTCGATCCGCTGCTGCTCGACCTGCGCCTCGGCGGCCCGTGCCAGCTCCTGCAGCCGCTCGCGCTCGGGATCGAGGCGCCCGCGCAGGTCGCGGATCCGGTGCTCGGTGGCGGTCCGCAGTTCCTCCAGCTGGCGGGTCGCCTCGGTCGCCTGGCGGCGGGCCTCGTCACGCTCGCCGTCGAGTCGCCGACGCAGCTGGCGGCCCTCGTCGAGCGCCGTGGCCGCGGCCCGGCGGGCCTCCTCGAGCTGGAGCGCCATCGCGTCGCGGTCCTCGCCGCCGAGGACCGCCCGCCGCTCGGCGGCGGTCGCCCGCTCCTCGGCCTCCGCCGCCTGGGAGAGCGCCGCCACGGCCTGTTCCTCGGCGGCCTCGAGGCGGGCGCCGAGGGCACGGACGATCTCGTCGGGACCGGCGCCCTCGGCGGCGCTGGCCTGCTGGCGCAGCCGGTCGAGCCCGCGGCGCGCCTCGTCGAGCTGGTCGGCGAGCTGCTGGCGCTCGCCGAGCGCCTGCTGGGCGACGCGCTGCGCCTCGTCGAGCTGCTCGCCGACGTCCTCGCGGACCGTCGCCAGCTCGGCCTCGAGGGCGGCGATCGCGGCGGCGCGGGTCTCGGCGTCGGTGCTGGCGGCGTCGAGGTCGCGACGGACGCTGCGCAGCTCGGACAGCAGCTCCTGCTCGACGCTCGCCTGGGCGTCGAGCTGCGCCCGCAGCTGCGCGGTCGCGGCGGCGTGCTCGGTCGCGGCGGCGGCCCGCTGCTCGTCGGCGCGTCGGGCCTGCGCGGCGAGCCCCTCCTCGGCCGCCTCGAGCCCGGCGCGGGCCG
>NZ_AGUD01000306.1 GCF_000240225.1 Patulibacter medicamentivorans | reverse complement strand
CACGGTGGCGAGATCCGAAGCGTCCACGGACGCCAGGCGCCGCCCGCACTAGCGGTCGACGAGCACCGTGCCGACGTCGCCGAAGCCCAGCGCGTTGCGGGTTGCGGTCGTCAGGTCGAACTCGCGGTTGCCGACGTAGGGGCCGCGGTCGATGACGCGGGCCCGGACCTCGCGGTGGCCGACGCGGAGCGTCAGCTTGGTGCCGCAGGGCAGCGACTTGTGGGCGACGCCGATGGTGCCGGGGCCGAGGCGCCCGCCGCAGGCGAGCGGACCGCCGTAGAGGCCCGGCCCGTAGTACGAGGCGTAGGCGGCGCGGAAGCCGTGGACGCGGGCGACGCGCTCGCTGTCGCCCTCGACCTTCGAGGTGCCGACGACGCGGACGCGGGCCAGCAGGTCGCCGGTGCGGCGGACCTTGGTCTCCAGGTGGAAGCGGCCGCCGCGGGCGACGATGTCGCGATCGACGGTCCGCCAGCGGCCCTCGCGGCGCAGCTCGAGCCGCACGCGCAGGTCGCGCGGGGCGCGGGCGACACGGCCGGTGTAGCTGGCGACGCGGCCGACGAGCACCGAGCCGCGCTCGCTGCTCATCCGGATGTTGGCGGCGAACCGCTTGGCGACGGCCGGCGCGGCGACCGTCGTCGGGGCGGCGTCGCCTGAAGGCGTGGCTCCGCCAGCGGCGGGGGCCGCGGCGATCGCGGGCGAGGTGGCAGTCAGGGCCAGCGCCGCGCCCGCTGCCAGAGCAGCGCGATGCGGCGTGACGAACGCGTGACGGGTCACGGAACGTGTCTCCTTGTCAGGCGCCTACGAGGTGAGCTGACGGGCTCGCAACCGCCGGCGGACGCAGTCGTGCGACCTTCGACGGGCGCTACGGGCGCAACTGCGCCCGATTCGCCCCGGCCGGTCCGCGCCTCGGGTCAGAGGCGGGTCCGGCAAGTGGTTCCCCCGCTCGGCGCATGCGGACATGCGCCGACTCGGCGTCGGTGAACGGTCCGGTAACCGTACGGCGTCCTCAGCGCCCTGCACGTGCGATGGCGCACACACGTTCGTATCGCGCCCCGCCCCGCGCCCCGCTAGAGCATGGAGGACAGCGCGGCGATGATGCCGGCGGCGACGTCCGACGTCTCCAGCTCGGAGCGCATCCGGGCCAGGCCGAGGCGGATCCGGCCCTTGACCGTGCCCAGCGGGACGCCCTCGCGGGTCGCGATCTCGCCGGCGGTCAGGTCGCCCCAGCAGGCCAGCCAGATCGCCTCGCGCTGGGGCTGGGGCAGCGTCGCCATCGCCTGCAGCAGCGCGGCCCGGGCCGCTCGCCGCTCGGCCTCGGTGACGGTCGCGTCGACCGGGTCCCGGCGGGTCGCGGCGTGGCCGACGCGATCGCTGGCGCGGGCTCCCGCCTGGCCGTGGCGGAGCAGGTCGACGGCCCGCGACCGCGCCATCACGCGCACGTAGGCCGCGAGCGATCCACGGTCGGCGTCGAAGCGGGCCGGCTCGCGCCAGAGCCGCAGGAAGACGTCGTGGACCACGTCCTCGACCTCGGAGCGGCGACCCGCGGGGCCCAGGACGCTCGAGGCCGCCGTGGCCGCGGCCGGAGCGTGCTCGGCGTAGAGGCGCGCGAAGATGCGGGGGTCGCGGAGGTTCATCGGACAGGAAGCGGGCGCCGTCGGCGCCGCGCAGCACCTCTACGGTAGCGATACGCCAGAGCAACGCCAACGCGCCAGGGAACCTTACCGTGCCATGGTGCCACCATCGCCCGACGATCGACGCGTCCGTCCGCCCGCGGCGACGGCCGACGGCGACAGCCCCCGGGGATCCGTCGATTCGGGTTCAATGGTCCCGTGCGCGATCAGCCGCTGCCGCTCCGGATCCTGCGCTGGATCGTGATCCTCGTGCTCGCGCTGGCGCTGTCGTTCGCGATCCTGCGGATCGCCGTCCAGGATGACTCGGCGACCGACGCCCCCGGGTCCGCGGGCACCACCGGGCGCACCACGGCGGCTCCCGGCGCCGACAGCAGCGCCACGCTGTTGCGCGACGGCAACGCCGTGGTGACGGTGCCCGACGACCGCGCCGCCCGCCAGGTGCGACGGCTGGCGGCGGCGCTCGGCGCCGAGGACCGTCCCGCGGTCCGGGCCGCCGGCCAGGCGGTCGTGATCGTCGTCCGCCCCCGCGCCGCCGGCGTCGTCGCCCGCGTCGGCGACCAGCGCCTCGGCGTCCGATCGGCCGCCGACCCGGCGCTGCGGACGTTCCTGGCCGACGGCCTCGGCGGTTGACGCCGCGGGTTCGCGGCAGCGGGCACCGAAGCGGCCGACCGACCGCGGGCGGGCGGGCAGGTCAATATCGTGGACGGCGATGCGGATCGCCCTGGCTCAGATCGACCTCGTCGTCGGTGACCTGTCCGGCAACGCCCGGCGCTCGATCGACGCGATCGAGGCCGCGCGCGAGGCGGGCGCCGCGATCACGGTCCTTCCCGAGCTGACGATCACCGGCTACCCGCCGGAGGACCTGCTCTTCAAGCAGCACTTCCTGGACGACGCACGGGTCGCGCTCGACGACGTCGCCGCGGCCACCAGCGGGACCGTCGCGATCGTCGGCTTCCCGGAGCGCGGCGGCGACGCCGTCTACAACGCCGCCGCGATCCTGGCCGACGGCGAGGTCCAGGGGATCGTCCGCAAGGTCCGCCTGCCCAACTACGGGGTCTTCGACGAGTACCGCTACTTCGGCGCCGGCGACCACGCCGCGATCGTCGAGGTCGACGGCGTCCCGGTCGCGGTCACGATCTGCGAGGACCTGTGGCTGCCCGACGGGCCGGCCGCCGCCGCGGCCGCCGCGGGCGCGACGGTGATCCTCAACACCTCGGCCTCGCCCTACCACCGCGGCAAGGGCCACCAGCGCGAGCGGATGCTCGCCCAGCGCGCCCGCGACCACGTCGCCGTCGTCGCCCTCTGCAACCAGGTCGGCGGCCAGGACGAGCTGGTCTTCGACGGTCACTCGGTGATCCTCGACCACGAGGGCCTCGTCGTCGGCCGCGCCGCCCAGTTCGCCGAGGACCTGCTGGTCTGCGACGTCGATCCGGCGGCCGCCAGCGCCGCCCGCCTGCGCGATCCGCGGGGTCGCCTGGCCCATCGCCCGGCGCTCGGAACGCCGGTGCGGACGGTCGCCCGGCTGACGACGGCGGCCACCGAGCACCCGCCGACCTCGACGCCCCCGCGCCACGGCCACCCACAGGACGAGAGCCCGCACGGCGACGGCGAGCTGTTCCCGACGCTCGACCCGATCGCCGAGGTCTACGCCGCGCTGGTGCTGGCGACCCGCGACTACGTGGCCAAGAACGGCTTCTCGACCGTCGTCCTGGGGCTCTCGGGCGGGATCGACTCGACGCTGGTGCTGCTGGTGGCGATCGACGCGCTCGGCGCCGACCGCGTGCGGGCGATCGTGATGCCCTCGCCGTACTCCTCCGAGGGCACCCAGTCGGATGCCGATCGCCTGGCGGACGCCGTCGGGGTGCAGCGGATGCGCCTGGGGATCAAGCCCGCGATGGACGCCTACGACCAGATCCTCGCCGAGCCGTTCTCCGGGCTCGAGATGGACCTGACCGAGGAGAACCTGCAGGCGCGGATCCGCGGCAACCTGCTGATGGCACTGTCCAACAAGCACGGCTGGCTGGTGCTCACGACCGGCAACAAGAGCGAGATGTCGGTCGGCTACTCGACGCTCTACGGCGACAGCGCCGGCGGCTTCGCGGTCATCAAGGACTGCCCGAAGACGCTCGTCTACGACCTCGTGGCGCACCGCCGTCAGGTCACGCCCGACGCCTGGGGCACCGACGGCGAGCACGACGTCCTGGCCTCGATCGTCGAGCGCCCGCCGTCGGCCGAGCTGCGGCACGACCAGCGCGACGACCAGTCGCTGCCGCCCTACGACGTCCTCGACCGGATCCTCGAGGGCTACGTCGAGCTCGACCTCGGCCGCGACCAGCTGGTCGACCGCGGCCTGCCCGCCGCCGACGTCGAGCGGGTGATCCGGCTCGTCGACCTGGCCGAGTACAAGCGCCGCCAGTCCCCGCCCGGGGTCAAGATCACCCCCCGCGCGCTCGGTCGCGACCGGCGGCTGCCGATCACCAACCGCTACGGCGGGTGACGGCGCGAGGCGTCCGCTGACGCTTCGCATCTCGCCACCTGGTGCGCTCGGCAGTGCCGAGCACAGCTCTCGCTTCCCGGCGGCGACCTGCTCGGTCTGCGAACGCCTCGCATCCGCCACCGGCCACTGCCGCTAGTCCGGCAGCGGTCGGACCGCGATGACCATCCGCGAGATCGCGGCCAGGCGACCCTCGTCGTCGGTGATCCGGACGTCCCAGACCCAGGTCGTGCGGCCCTTGTGCAGCCGCTCGGCGCGGGCGTGGATCGTGCCCTCGAAGATCGGCCGCAGGAAGTTGGTGCTGTTCGAGAGCCCCTGGGCGCTCATGCCGTCGGCGTAGACGCCGACGGCCGTCGCCATCGACGTGATCGACTCGGCGATCGAGGCGTAGACCCCGCCGTGCACCAACCCCATCGGCTGCTTGACGTGGTCGCCGACCGCGACGGTGGCCTCGATCCAGTCATCGCCGTGGGCGCCGATCTCGAGGCCGATCTGGCCGTCGAGCGTGTTCTCCACCGGGATCAGCGAGGGAAGGTCCATCGCGAGATCCTATGTGGCGCGCGCCGCAGAGGCCCGTGCCGCCCGCGATCCACCGCCGCGGACTCATCGACGGCCCTTACACGTTCCGAACGATCGCGCCGGTAGATTCCTGCGCTGATGTCGCGCTTGGAGGAGCTTCACCCCGATCAGCAGGCCGTGCTGCAGCTGGTGCTGCGCCGGAAGCTCGCGTACGGCGACGTGGCCGACGCGCTCGGCCTCGACGCCGCGCTGGTGCGGGAGCGGTCGCTGGATGCCGTCGACGGGATCGCCCCCGACGACGTGCCGGGCCTCGAGCCGGAGGATCGCGATCGGATCGCGGACTACCTGCTCGGCCAGCAGTCCGCCAGCGACCGCCAGGCGACCCGCGAGCTGCTCGACAGCCACGCCCCGGCCCGCACCTGGGCGCGGCTGGTCGCGGCCGGCCTGCGCCCGCTGGCCGGCGACGAGCTGCCGGCGGTTCCCGGCGACGGCGAGGACGTCCGCGAGGCGTTCGCCGCGCTCGACGCGCGCAAGGTCGCCGAGGGCCGCGACCACCAGCGGCGCAGCCTCGGGACGATCCTGCTGCTGGTCGCCGGCGCGCTCGTGACCGCGGCGATCGTGCTCTGGGTGGCCGGGGTCTTCGACGGCGGCGACTCCGCCGACGACAGCACCGCGTCGACGCCGACCACGACCGCGACGACGACCGCGATCACCCAGCTGCCGGCGACGATGGCCCAGCAGGTCAACCTCAACCCGCCGAAGGGGGCGACCGGCGCGGCCGCCAGGCCGCGGGGCGTCGCCCGCCTGCAGGTCGAGCAGGGCCAGATCCTCGCGGTCCTCGCCGGCGAGCGCTTCCAGCCCGTCCGCTCCAGCCGCCAGACCTACGCGGTCTGGCTGACCGGCGGCGGCCAGACGGCCGCCCGGCTCGGATGGTTCAGCAACGGCGAGAAGGACCAGTCGACCGGCAAGCCGACGCCGAAGACGATCGACTCCAAGGGCAAGATCGCCGGCACCGTGATCCCGCTGATGGCCGCCAAGGACCTGAAGACCGGCAGCGAGGTCCAGATCGACCCGTCGAAGTACACGACGCTGGTGATCGCCGAGGAGACCGAGAAGACGCTGGCCGGCACCAAGCCGGGCAAGGTCGTCGTCAGCGGCTCGCTGCTGCGCTGACGCGCGCCGCGGATCGGCGGCCGGGCGGGCGCCGCCGCTCCCGTCCCGCGGGGCCGCCGGCGGCCGCTCAGCCGAGCGCGCGCCGCAGCCGGTCGAGCGCCTCGCCCGCCTGCCGCCGCGCCGCCTTGCGACCCAGCCGCCGGGCGACGAACCCGCGTTGGACCAGATCCCGCTCGACGGCGCACGTGACGCGGCAGCGGGCGCCGTCGTCGACCGGCTCCAGCCGCAGCTCGACGGCGCTGCGGGTGAGGGCGCGGGCGAACGGCGTCCCGGCCAGCTCCTGCTCCCAGCGCTGCAGCTGCTCGCGGCGCGACGCGGCCACCCGCCAGTCCATCCGCACGGGGACGCCGCGCGAGCTGCGCAGGACGAGCGTGAAGCGCCCGCCCTGGACGTCCTCGACCCGCTCGGCGCGCGGCCACCAGGAGACGACCCGGCCGCCGTCGGAGATCAGGTACCAGACGTCCTCCGGCGTGGCGTCCAGGACGGCCGTCGCCGCGGCGCTCGCGTCGTTGCCCACGGTCGCCTCAGCTGTCGTAGCGCACGAGCGCGTGGACGTCGTGGGGGGCGAGCGCCGCGCGCCCGCCCAGGAAGCCCAGCTCGACCAGGAACGAGCAGGCGACGACCTCGCCGCCGAGGCGCTCGACCAGCGAGCAGAGCGCGCCCGCCGTCCCGCCGGTGGCCAGCAGGTCGTCGTGGACCAGCACCCGCGTGCCCGGCGGCAGCAGGTCGGCGTGGACCTCGAGGTGGTCGGTGCCGTACTCCAGCTCGTAGCTGACGGCGATCGTCTCGCGCGGGAGCTTGCCGGGCTTGCGGGCCAGCAGGAACCCGGCCCCCAGCTCGCGGGCGAGGGCCGGGCCGAGCAGGAATCCGCGCGCCTCGGCGGCGATCACCCGCTCCACCCCCAGCTCCGCGGTCAGCGCGGTCAGCTGGTCGACGGCGCTGGCCAGCGCCTCCGGGTGGGCCAGGACCGGGGTGATGTCGCGGAAGATCACGCCCGGCTCGGGGTGGTCCGGCAGGTCGACGATGTGGGCGCGCAGGTCGAGCGCGTCGGCCGGCGGCCGAGTTCGGTCGCCGCTCACGCGACCAGCCTCCGCAGGTCGCGGATCAGCAGCAGGTGCTTCAGCCGCATCGTGGTCGCCGCCAGGGTCTCCAGCGCGTCGACCGCCTCGGCCCGCCGCTCGCTGTTGCGCGAGCGCAGCGCGGGCCCGAGCAGCTGCTCGAGCAGCGCGCCCTCGCGATCGGCGGAGCTGCGCAGGACCCGCAGGTGCCGCCCGCCGACGCCGTAGCGCGCCAGCTCGACCGCGGCCCGGACGATCTCCCGCTCGTCGTCGTCGAAGACGATCGCGCCCTCGTGCTCGCGGCCCTGCACGATCCCGAAGTCCCGCAGCTCCTTGACCAGCTGCGGCGTCGCGCGGGTGTCGTCGCAGAGCTCCTCGACCGTCCGCAGCGTGCCGCCGGAGGCCTTGATCCGCGGGCGGTGCGACGTCGCCGCGCTCGTCGCCGGCGAGTCCTCGTCGTCGTCCGGCCCGACGACCCGCGGCTCCTGCCCGCGGCCGGCGGCGAGCTCCTGGCGGATCACCCGCAGCGGCAGGAACTCGTCGCGCTGCAGCCGCAGGATCGTGCGCAGGCGGTCGACGTCGTCGCTGCCGAACAGCCGGTAGCCGCCGCTGGTGCGGCGCGGATGCAGCAGCTTCTGGTCCTCGAGGTAGCGGATCTTCGAGATCGAGATGTCCGGGAACTCGCCGACCAGCAGCTTGCAGACCTGCCCGATCGTCAACGGCCGGCCGGAACGGCCCGCCGCGGGTCGCCCCGCCGCCGGTACCTCGGTGAGCTGCTCCTCGGCCATCGGGGCCTCAGCGGGCCAGGAAGGTGAGCTTGTACTTGCCGACCTGGACCTCGTCGCCGTCGGACAGCAGCGAGCTGTCGATCCGGCGCCGGTTGACGTAGGTCCCGTTCAGCGAGCCGAGGTCGTCGATGTGCCAGCCGTCGTGGCGCGAGACCACGATCGCGTGGTCGCGGGAGACGGTGACGTCGTCCAGGAAGAGGTCGCTCTCCGGCCGGCGGCCGATCGTGACCCGCTCGCCGGCGAGCGGGAAGCTCTCCCCCTCGCGGCCGCCGCCGGCGCGGACGACGAGCGCCGCACCACCGGACTCGCGCACCTGGGCCAGGTCGACCGCGGCGACCTCGCCGGTGTCGCCCACGCGGTAGGTCGCCGTCGTCGGCTCCTCGTGCGCGTGGATGTCCCCCAGGTAGGCCCCGCACTTGGGGCAGAAGTTGGCGCCCTCGCCCGCGACGAACCCGCACTCCGGGCAGTGGACCGCCATCAGGAGGTCGCGCTCCCCTCGCCGTCCTCGACCTGCTCCGCCGGACGCAGGCCGGCGGCGCGGCCGGCCAGGATCTCCGTCAGGCGATCGACGTCCGAGCCGCCGATCACGGCTTCGCCGTCCTCGTGCTTGCGACGCAGGCGGCTGACCAGCTCGGCCCGCAGGATGTCGATCTGGCCGTGCAGGATCCGCCGGCGGTAGCTGACCTCGGTCTCTTCCGTGGTGAGGCGATCGATCATCGCCTTCAGCTCCTCGTCGGAGAGGCTGCCGAGATCGGGAAACGTGTCTTCCATGCGCAGTGTGGCTCCGAAGGAGGGACGGCCGTGGCGAGCATACCAGCGCTCTCGGCCCGCTCCTCGACCTCCGGTTGAGGGTGCTGGTTGGGCCGTTGACCGCGATCGCCGCGGAATCGCTACGTCGTGGTGCCCTCGCGGCGCTCGCGCAGGGCCCGGCGGCCCTGCACCGTGTAGCGCGCGGCGGCCATCAGCGAGAGCGTGACGCCGACGTAGAGCAGCACCTCGGCGAGCGCGTTGAGGCCGACGAGGGCGAGGAAGAGGCTGCCCATCGTCGGGACCACCGCGATCCGGCCCCACCAGTTGACCTGCATCCCGAGTCCGAGCCGCACGGCCTTGCGGCCGTTGTAGAGGACGTACAGCTCGCGGGCCACGAGGATCGCCAGCGCCCACCGCGGCAGCAGCTCGAAGCTCCAGCAGACCACGCCGCCGGCCATCACCAGCGACCGGTCGGTGACCGGGTCCAGCAGCGCACCGAAGCGGCTGTACTGGCCCGTGGCGCGCGCCAGGAAGCCGTCCAGGTAGTCGGTTCCGGCGATGAAGGCGAAGAGCACGGCCGGCAGCGCGTCGGTCCCGCCGTCGCTGCTCAGCGCCAGCACCAGGAAGACCGGGATCAGCGCCAGCCGGATCATCCCGACCGCGTTCGGCAGCGTCCAGACGTTCAGCGGCTGGCCGGGCAGCGTCTGCGGGGGCGGCGGTCCCGAGCGGTCGATCCCGAACAGCCGGTAGACGGTCATCCGGACCCGCTCGGTCTGCTCGCGGGTCTTGTCGCGGATCGGCTCGGTCCGCTCGCGCAGCTGCTCGGTCCGCTCGCGGGTCTTGTCGCGGACCTGCTCGGCCCGCTCGCGCGTCCGGTCGCGGACCTGCTCGGCCCGCTCCCGGACCGGCCCACGGCCGCTCACGTCGGCCGGAGCGTCCTCGCCGCTCGGCGGTGGATCCACCGGGCGATCGGGGTCGGCCGGGATCAGGGGATCCGCTCCCACAGCTCGCGGACCGCGTCGGCCAGCCCGTCGAGGGCCAGGCCGCCCTCGATCGTCTCCTGCCCGCGGCGGATCTGGGCCTCGACCCGGCCCTCGGCCAGCGAGCGCTTGCCGACGGTGATCCGCAGCGGGCAGCCGAGCAGCTCGGCGTCGGTCAGCTTCTGGCCGGCGCCGCCGTTGCGGTCGTCGAGCAGGACGTCGAAGCCGGCGGCCGTCAGCTCGTCGTAGACCTTCGCCGCGGCCAGCTGCTCGTCGGTGCCCTGCTTGCCGAGCGCGACGACCTCGATGTCGAACGGCGCGATCGCCTTCGGCCAGCTGATCCCCTGCTCGTCGTGGAACTGCTCGACGGCGGCGGCGGCGATCCGCGCGGGACCGATCCCGTAGGAGCCCATGACGATCGGCTGCTCCTTGCCCTCCTCGTCGAGGAAGGTCGCCCCGAGCGGCTCGGAGTAGCGGGTCATCAGCTGGAAGATGTTGCCGACCTCGATCGCCGGCTCGATCGTGACGGGCTGGCCGTCGACCGTGTCGCCGGCCACGACCGCGCGGACGTCGGCGATCTCGTAGGCGAAGTCGCGGCCGGGCACCACGCCGTCGAGGTGCTGGTCGACCACGTTGGCGCCGACGACCCAGCCGCCGCCGTCGTTGGCCTCGGTCGTCGCCTCGGCGGCCGCGTCGAGCAGCACGGGGACGTCGCTGCCGATCGGGCCGAGGAACCCGGGCGGCCCGATCCGGTCGCGGATCTCCTGCTCGGACGCCTGGCGGACGGTGCCGCCGAGCGCCTTCTCGAGCTTGATCTCGACGACCTCGTGGTCGCCGCGCAGCAGCACCAGCACGAGCCGCGGCTTGGCGGCGGGGACCTCGCCCTTGACGGTGGCGGGCGCGGGCGTCACGACGACCGGGAACGCCTTCAGCAGCGACCCGGCCGGCCGGTCGAGGTGCTCGGCGAGCGCCGCGATCGTGGTCGTGCCGGGGGTCTCGATCGTGACCGGCGTCTCGCCCGCGGGCGGCAGCGCGATCGGCTGCGCGTCGGCGGAGGCGACCTCGACGTTGGCCGAGTAGGACGCGCCGTCGGGGCCCGCGAGGACCACGTCGTCCTCGCCGGCGGCGCAGGGCGCCATGTACTCGTGGGCGCGCTTGCCGCCCATCATGCCGGTGTCGGACTCGACCTCGTACCAGCGCAGGCCGCTGCGGTCGTAGACGCGCGCGTAGGCCTCGCGGTAGCGCTCGTAGTGCTCCTGCAGGCCGGCCTCGTCGCGATCGAAGGTGTAGGCGTCCTTCATCACGAACTCGCGGGTGCGCAGGACGCCGGCCCGCGGCCGCGGCTCGTCGCGCTCCTTGACCTGGAACTGGAAGAGGCTGAAGGGCAGGTCGCGGTAGCTGCGCACGATCTGGGCGACGTGGCTGGTCATCGCCTCCTCGTGCGTCATCGCCAGGACCATGTCGGCGTCCTTGCGGTCCTTGAGCCGGAACAGCTCGCCCTGGATCGCGTCGTAGCGCCCGGTCCGCTTCCACAGCTCGGCCGGCTGCAGGACCGGCATCAGGACCTCCTGGGCCCCGATCCGCTCCATCTCCTCGCGCACGATCGCGACGACCTTCTGGTGGACGCGCCAGCCGGCCGGCAGCCAGCTCCACAGCCCGGCGCCCATCTGGCGGACCAGGCCCGCGCGCACCATCAGCTGGTGGGAGACGGCTTCCGCGTCGGCGGGCGGCTGACGCTCGGTCGGTAGCAGCAGCTGGGAGAGGCGGGTCATCGCGGGGGAATCTAGACGACGGCCACGGGTCGATCCCGTGCGGCTACCGGCGGTCGCGTAGCGGACCCGCGGGTTCGAGCCGATCGCGGTGGCGCGACCGGCGCTCGACGGGTCCAGCGCGGCTGTCCGCCGCAACCGCGAGACTCCAGCGACCGCAACCCGCGCCCGTCCAGCGGGTTCCTATCCACTGACCCGCGCCGTGCCGCGCTCGACGGGCGCCTCGGCGCCCGGCTCGGCGCCTCCGCGTCCCCCCTTCGAGAGGAGACCCCGTCCGATGACCTCCCGCACCCTCCGCGCGGCGACCGCGACCACCGTCGCCGTCGCCCTGCTCGCCCTCCCCTCCCTCGCGCCCGCGTCGAGCACGATGCTGACCGGGATCGCCGACGAGAACGTGCTGAAGGGCGCCACGCCGGGAGGCGCCGAGGCGACGGTCGCCAAGTGGAAGGCCGAGGGCGTCCAGGACGTGCGCATGTTCGCCCAGTGGAACAAGCTCGCCCCGAGCACGGACGCGACCAAGGCGCCGAACGGGTTCGCGGGCAGCGATCCGAAGTCCTACGACTTCTCGACCCTCGATCGCAACGTCGACCTCGTCCGCAAGCACGGCATGAGCGTCACGCTCGTGATCTCCGGACCCGGTCCGGTCTGGGCGTCCCAGGAAGCGGTGCGGCGCAACGGGACGTGGAAGCCGAACCCGACGCTCTTCGGCGAGTTCGCGACGGCGGTCACCAAGCACATCGCCGCCAAGATCGACCGCTACATCGTCTGGAACGAGCCCAACGTCGCCACCTGGCTGCAGCCGCAGTACAGCTGCACCGGGACGACGTGCAAGCCGTACTCCCCGCACCTGTACCGCCAGCTGGCTCAGGCGGGGTACGACGCGATCCACGCCAACGATCCGTCGGCCCGGATCGCGGTCGGTGCGACGTCCTCGCGCGGCGACAAGGTGGCGATCCGGACGAACGCGACCTTCCAGCCGATGAACTTCCTGCGCGAGATGTCCTGCGTGACGTCCAAGTACAAGGCGAAGCGCTCCGGGCTCTGCAAGAACTTCAAGCCTGTCACCGGGTATGCCCTTGCATACCATCCGCACTCTGGGCAGATTTCGCCCGGTCGCCGCGAGAGTAATACCGGCGATGCCAAGCTCGGCGACCTCTCCCGGCTGTCCTCGGTCGTCGATCGACTGACCAGGGCCCGCCGTCTCAAGGTCGTCGGCGCCAAAAAGATGCCGTTCTGGTTCGACGAGTACGCGTACCAGAGCAGCCCGCCCGACAAGATCGAGGGAGTGTCGCTGCGACGCCAGTCGCTGTGGTCCCAGTGGGGCTGGTCGATCGCCGCCCGTAGCTCGCGCGTGCAGATGCTGACCCAGTACGAGTGGTTCGACGAGCCGACTGGCTCCGACGGTCTCTACAACCGCTGGCAGTCCGGGCTCTACTTCGCCGACGGCCGCGCCAAGCCGCTGGCCGCCGCCTTCGCCAACCCGATCTACGGCTGGCGCACGTCGAAGGCCGGCTACGTCTGGGGCCAGGCGCGCCCCGGCAGCCAGGCGATCCAGGTGACGCTGCAGCGTCGCAGCGGCAGCGGCAGCGGCTACCGCGACTACAAGGTCATCACGACCAACGGCGTCGGCCAGTTCAAGGTCAAGGTCCCGAAGTCGACCAAGGCCCAGTACCGCTTCACGTTCGTCGACCCGCTGTCGAAGCAGACGCGGACCAGCGACGCGGTCGGGCTGGCCAAGGACTGAGCGAGGGCAGCGTCCGCCGGGCCCCATCGCGGCCCGGCGGAAATATCAGCCGGCGCCAGCGTGACCACATTGGCGCCGCAGCCACCGCAGATCGGTGTTCACCGGCCCGACCCGCAGCACGTCGCCCTGCGTCCCGAAGCGCATCGAAACAACATCAGCTGCCGCTGAGCGCGACGACGGTCGCCCGATGATCTCAGCCCAGGGACGATGGCGGCCGGTCGGGACCTTTGCCGCGCTCGGCGGTATCGCGATCAGTTCACCGAACGATTGGTGGTACTCCGATGGAGGCCAGCATATTCGCAAGGCGAACACTCCCCGGCGACGAGCGGCTGTCCAAGGCTGGCAAGTCGCAGATCCCCGGACTGGACGGGCGCGTTCAACGATGGATATGCAGATCGAGTCACTTGCCGCGACGGCGACGTAGACCGGGGTTCGCGTCGTAGCCCGCGTCGGCAGAGCCCTCTCCCACTCAGGGCGAAGCGCCGCGACACCGCGACGCTCAGCAGGTCGAACACTCGCCACGACGTAGGCGGCCTCAACAAGTCGTACTAACGCAGAGAGCACACAACAAGCCGGTAAGGGCAATGGTCGGCCGCGCGAGACGAAGCATTCCTGGATCGTACCCACACACGGTCATGCGTGCAACTATTGGACTTGCGTCTGCCGACTGGCCCGTCGGGCGCGTGGGCATCTCAGTACGGAGACAGCGACAATCTCGTTCTCGGCGCAGCGACCGCCCTCCGGCCCTCAGCCCGCGCGGGTGAAGCGGCGGCCCGCCGTCGGCGAGGACGACTCGTCGACGGCGGTCTTGACCACGACCTCGGGCTCGGCGGCCTGCGCCTGCGCCTCGGCCTTCTCCTTCTCGAGCGCGGCGAGGCGCTCGGGGGTCATCGCGGAGAGGTCCTCGTTCTCGGACAGCCAGCGGGTCGCCTCGGCGACCTCGCGCTCGTCGCGGACGATCGTCTTGCCCGAGGCGTAGTAGCGGTCGATCTCCTTGAAGAGCTCGTCGACCAGCTGGTCGGTCGGGACCTTCTTCAGCGGCTCGCCCTTGGAGAAGATCATGCCCGCGTCCTTGGCGCCGGTGATCCCGAAGTCGGCGTGGCGGGCCTCGCCGATGCCGTTGACCGCGCAGCCCAGGACCGAGACCTCGATCGGATCCTCGTAGGCCTCGAGCCGCTGCTCGACCTCGGCGACCACCGAGTCCATGTCGAACTGCAGCCGGCCGCAGGTCGGGCAGGCGATCAGGACCGGGCCCTTCTCGCGCAGCTTCAGGGCCTTGAGGATCTCCCAGGCGACCTTGACCTCCTCCTCCGCGTGGAAGGTGGAGAGGCTGATCCGGACGGTGTCGCCGATCCCGTCGGCCAGCAGGGTGCCGAGGCCGACGGCGCTCTTCAGCGAGCCGGTGTACTTGGTGCCGGCCTCGGTTACGCCCAGGTGCAGCGGGTAGGGGATCCGCTCGCTCAGGCGCCGGTTCGAGGCGATCGTGTTCGGCACCGAGGTCGACTTCATCGAGACCTTGAACTGGTCGAAGTCCAGGCGCTCCATCAGGTCGACCGTCTCGACCGCGGCCTGCACCAGCGCCTCGACCGGATCGCTGTACTCGAGGTCGCGCAGGTGCTTGGGCAGCGACCCGGAGTTGACGCCGACGCGGATCGGCACGTCGTGGCGCTTGGCGACCGCGACGACCTCGGCGACCTTCTCCGGACCGCCGATGTTGCCCGGGTTCAGGCGGATGCAGTGGGCGCCCGCCTCGATCGCCTTGATCGCCAGCGTGTGGTTGAAGTGGATGTCGGCGATGATCGGGATCGGCGATTCGACCACGATCGTCTTCAGCGCCTCGACGTCCTGGTCGCGAGGCACCGCGACCCGCACGATGTCCGCCCCGGCCTCGGCGACCCGGCGGATCTGGGCCATCGTCTCCGGCAGGTTCGCCGTCTCGGTCTTCGTCATCGTCTGCACGGCGACCGGCGCTCCGCCCCCGATGAGGACGTCGCCGACGCGGATCTGACGCTGCGAGGCCATGTCCCGATTGTACGGAGCCCACCGGGTCGGCCGTGGGACCGTCGCGTGACCGGCCGATCCGCGGTGGCAACGGCGGTCGCGCGGGCCGCCGCGGCGTCGCGAGTCCCGGGCGTGCGTCCGCGCCGCGCCCGCCGCACTACCCTCCCTGCGTGCCGTCGCCCCGCCCGGACGTCTACGCCACCGCCCGCGGGCCGCTGGCCCGGATCGCCAGCCCGATCGCGGGTCGGCTGCGAGCGCGGCGCCACCAGCAGCTGTTCGCCCTGACCGGGATCGGTCGCGAGCAGCGGATCCTCGACGTCGGCTGCGGGACGCTCGGCCTGCGCGCGCAGGAGCCCGAGCTGGACATCACCGGCACCGACGTCGTCGACCGCCCCTCGTACCCGGGGCCGTTCGTGCGGGCCGACGCCACCGCGCGGCTGCCGTTCGACGACGACGCGTTCGACCTCGTCTACTGCAGCTCGGTGGTCGAGCACGTCCCCCGCGAGCGCCGCGCCGCGCTGGCCCGCGAGCTGCGGCGGGTCGGTCGCGGCCTCTACGTCCAGACGCCGGCCTACTCGTTCCCGATCGAGCCGCACGCGCTGCTGCCCGCCGCCCACTGGCTGCCGGTCCCGCTGCGCAAGCCGTACTGGCGGCTCGGCGCCCAGGGCCCATGGGAGGACATCGACCTGCTGCGGCGCCGCGAGATGGTCGCCCTGTTCCCCGGAGCGACCGTCCACGCCGAGCGGCTGGGACCGCTGGCGAAGAGCTGGATCGCCGTCGTGCCGGTGCCTCGCAGCTAGCCGCGTACGTCAGACACAGCGTCGGCGGCGATCCATAGGATGCCCGCCATGCAGCAGCTACGTGCGTGGTTCAGCCGTCGCAACGTGACGGTCGGCGGGGCCGCGGCGATCTCCGTCGCGGTCGCGTCGGTCGCGTTCGCTGGGCCGATCGTCTACTCGGAGTACACGACCGGCGGCGAGCGCGAGAACCGGGTGGTGCAGAGCGACGGGAGCGGGGACGCGCGGTTGCCCGACGGCGTCGCCGCGATCAGCGTCTCGCCCGACGGCCAGCGCCTGGCCCAGGTCGGCCTGACCTACGAGAAGGGCAACGACGGGTACGACGAGGCCACCCGCTCCTGGCTGCGAATCTCGCGCGGCGACGGCTCCGGCAGCGTCATCATCGTCGAGCACCCGATCGGCCGCCGCGTCTCGAAGGTCGTCGCGGGCAAGCCGGTGTGGTCCCCGGACGGCTCGCGGGTGCTCGTCGACGAGCTGGATGCTCGCCAGCCGCGGCGCATCCACGTCACGCGCCTGTCGTGCACCGTCGACCGACCGGCCTGCGATCGCGTCGGCTCACGGACGGTGACCGGCGAGTCGGCCCCCGACGCGGGCGACCTCTTCGAGACCGACATCCTCGGTTGGCAGGCACAGGACGGCCCGGTGCGGATCGCGTCGCCTGCCCTGTACCGGCCCGCCGCGGCTCGTTGCGGTGCCCGCGGCGTCGTGCTCCACGGGCCCCGGGTCACGGTCAAGGCGCTCTGGGCGACGTCGTCGTTCGGCGCGCCGCTGCTGCTGCGCGGCATCCTCCGCGGCGACGACCAGGCCCGCTTCGGCTACCCGACGAAGCAGTCGATCGATCCGCGCAGCGTCGGGGCGATCACGGTCGCCGACGGCACGCTGGCCTACGACGCCCCGAAGGCCGCGATCCGCCGCAGCGCGATCCGCTGCACGAAGCGGACGGTTCGTTGGAGCGGCGCTCGCTCGATCGGCCTCCCGCGGCTGCGGCTGCGCCACGCCGGCCGTACGGCGGTGCTGCCGCGACCGGCGGGGCTGCTGCGCGAGGACGGCCTGCGACTCGTGCCGACCGCCGACGGCGGGGCGCTGCTGCTCAGCCGTCCGTCGCCGTCGACCTCCCGTGGCCGGACCGTCTGCGATCGTCGCGACGACTGGTGCAACGGACTCGGCCGCCGTCCTGGGGGCGAGCGGCCCCAGCGCGTCTGGCGCTACCGGCCGGGGACGGCGGTGCTGACGCCGGTCACCGGCATCAGCCGTGCCGCGCTGCGGACGATCACCGCCGCCTCCGACTTCGCGGTCGGTGACGGCGAGAGCGTGATGGCGGTCGACGACCGCCAGATCACGCGGGTGCCGCTCGACGGCGGCACGCCGACGGTGGTCGCCCGTGGCGAGGGGCTGGCGCTGGGCGTCGCGGCCTGGTGAGTCCGCCGCCGGCGGCGCCGGCTCACGCTGTGCGGGTGGCGCCAGCGCGCCCCTACCCCGCCCGCCGCAGCCACTCCTCCAGCAGCACCGCCGCGGCCCGCGAGTCCTCGTCGCTGTCGCGGCCGCCGCTCTGCTGGGCCATGCGGGTGGTGAAGCGCTCGTCGTAGAGGTGGACGGGGCGCGGCTGGCCGGCCTCGGCGAGGGCGTCGGCCAGCCAGCCGGCGAAGGCCCGCGCCTCGCGCGTCTGGTCGGTGTCGTGGCCGCCCAGCCCGATCGGCAGCCCGACGACGATCTCGTCGACCTGGCGCTCGTCGATCAGCCGCAGCAGCGCGCGCCGGCCGCGGCGCGATCCGACCCGCTCGATCGCCGGCAGCGGCGTGGCGATCGTGCCCGTCGGGTCGCTCAGCGCCACGCCGGTCCGCGCCGCGCCGTGGTCGAGGGCCATCAAGCGCACGATCGGCCCGCGCCGCCGCTCAGGCGCCGAGCGCGGCAGCGATCGCGGCGCGCGCGGCGGCCAGCGCCTCGTCGGTCTTCGACGGGTCCTTGCCGCCGGCCTGGGCCATCGTCGGCTTGCCTCCCCCACCGCCGCCGACGACCGCGGCCGCGGCCTTGACGACGTCGCCGGCCTTGACGCCGCGCGCGACGACCTCCGGCGCGACCGCGACGATCAGCGCCACGCGCTCCTCGCCCGGAGCGGCCAGCACCACCACGCCGGGACCGGCGAGCTTGCCCTTGACGCGATCGGCGACCTCGGGCAGCGCCTTGGCCGCCGCCGGGGGCAGGCCGTCCAGGCGCGCGACCACCACCGGGACGCCGGCGACGTCGGTCGCCTCGCCCGCCAGCTGCTGCTCGTCGACCGCCGACGCCGCGGCCCCCGCGCCGCCGCCCTTGGCCTCGTCGCGCAGCTTCGCGACCCGCGCCGGCAGCTGGTCGACCGGCACCCGGACGACCTCGGCGGCCGCCTGCAGCAGCCGGTCGTGCTCGCGCAGCTGCTCGATCGCCGCCGGCCCGGTGATCGCCTCGATCCGCCGCACGTTGGCGGCGCTGGAGCCCTCGCTGGTGATCTTGAAGACGCCGATCTCGGCCGTCGAGCGGACGTGGGTGCCGCCGCACAGCTCGCGGCTGAACGACCCGTCGCCGATCTCGACCATCCGCACGATCTCGCCGTACTTCTCGCCGAACAGGGCCTGGGCGCCCATCGCCTTGGCCTCGTCGAGCGTCGTCGTGATCGCCCGCACCCGGTCGTTGGCCAGGATCCCGGCGTTGACGCGATCCTCGACCCAGCGCAGGTCCTCCGGCGAGAGCTTCGACGGGTGGCTGAAGTCGAACCGCAGCTTGTCCGGCCGCACCGCCGAGCCGGCCTGGTGGACGTGGTCGCCGAGCCGCTCGCGGAGCGCCGCGTGCAGCAGGTGGGTGGCGGTGTGGTTGCAGGCCGTCGCGTGACGCGCGACCGGGTCGACCCGCGCCACGACCCGCTGGCCCGCCGTCAGCGCGACGCCGTCGATCGCGGCCTTGCCGGCCTCGGCGGCGGGCTCGACGATCAGCGCCTGGTCGTCGCCCGCGCGGACCAGCCCGGCGACGCGGGTCGGCTCGCCGCCGCCCTCGACCGTGATCAGGCCGGTGTCCGAGACCTGGCCGCCGCCCTCGGGGTAGAACGGCGACTCGGCCAGCTTCAGGTAGGTGCGGCCGTCCTGCTGCAGGATCCCGGCGACGGTCGTGTGCTGCTCGAGCGTCGCGTAGCCGGTGAACTCGGTCGGCGTCGGGGCGATCCGACCGGCGATCGACCCGGCCGACGCGCCACCGTGGTCGCCCGCCCGCGACCCGGCCTGCGAGCGCTCGCGCTGCTCGGCCATCAGGCGATCGAACTCCGCCTCGACCTCCGCCAGGCCGTCCCCCTCCAACCAGGCGCTGCCGGGACCCGACGCGGCGAAGATCTCGACCGACAGGTCGAACGGGAAGCCGAAGGTGTCGTGCAGCTGGAACGCCAGCGCGCCGTCGAAGGTGCCGGCGGCGATCGCCTCGTCGAGCCGCTTCTCGCCGGCCGCCAGGGTCCGGTCGAAGGCCTGCTCCTCGGCGCGGATCCAGGTCAGCATCTCGTCCCGGCGCTCGACCAGCTCCGGGTAGCCGGCGCCCATCGTGGCGATCACCGGCTCCAGGAACCGCGGCAGCACCTCGCCCTCGATCCCGATCGCGCGCGCCTGGCGGATCGTCCGGCGCATGATCCGGCGCAGCACGTAGCCACGGCCCTCGTTCGAGGGCACCACGCCGTCGGCGGTCAGGAAGGCCGTCGCGCGGCTGTGGTCGGCGATCACCCGCAGCGCCTTGTCGACCACCGCGTCGCCGGCCTCGTAGCGCTTGCCCGACAGCTGCTCGCCGAGCGCGATCAGCGGCGCGAACTGGTCGGTCTCGAAGATCGTCTCCTTGCCCTGCAGCAGCAGCGCCATCCGGTTCAGGCCCATGCCGGTGTCGATGTTCTGCGTCGGCAGCGGCGTCAGCGTCGAGGAGCCGTCCTCGTGGCGCTTCTGGTCGTACTGCATCAGCACCAGGTTCCAGAACTCCATGAAGCGGTCGTCGGCGTCCTCGTCGCCGGGCTTCTCGCCGCTGCCGTAGGCCGGGCCGCGGTCCAGGTAGAGCTCGGTGCAGGGACCGCAGGGGCCGTTCGGGCCGGCCTCCCAGAAGTTGTCGTCGCGGCCGAGCAGGACGATCCGCTCGCGCGGGAACCCGGCGGCGACCCAGGCGTCGACGGTCTCCTCGTCGACTCCGAGGCCCAGGCCCTCGTCGCCGCCGAAGACGGTCACCCAGACCTTGTCGGGATCGAACCCGAAGCCGTCGTTGACCAGCTTCCAGGCGAACTCGATCGCGCCCGCCTTGAAGTAGTCGCCGAAGCTGAAGTTGCCGAGCATCTCGAAGAACGTCAGGTGGCGCGCGGTCACGCCGACGTTCTCCAGGTCCTCGGTCCGCATGCACTTCTGGCAGGTGGTGACCGTCGGCGCCGGCGGCGTCGCCGCGCCCAGGAAGTACGGCTTCAGCGGGTGCATGCCCGCGATCGTGAGCAGCGCCGAGGGGTCGTCGGCCGCCGGCACCAGCGAGGCGGAGGCCAGCCGCTTGTGGCCGTGGGCCTCGAAGAAGGCCAGGAACGTCTCGCGGATCTCGTCGCTGGTTACGGGCGCAGCGGTGCTCACGCCCGCGATTGTGTCGGATATCGCCGCCGCGCCGCGACCCGGGCGCGCGGGGCGGTTCTTCGCGAGGTCTTCGCCACGCGCCAGCCGGGCCTTCGGGGCGCGCGGTGGAATCGGATCCACGATGAGCAGCCTCCTCCGCGCCCCCGCTCAGCGCCCCGTCCCGGACGCCCCCGTCTGGCACGCGGCGCCGCCGCCGCTGCAGCTGCGTCGCGTCCACCACCGGACGCGCGCGACCACGGCCGGCATCGACGGCGTCGACCTGGTCCTCGGCCCGGCCGAGCTGATCGCCCTCCAGGGACCGCCCGGCGCCGGCAAGACCACGCTGCTGCGGATCGCGGCCGGGCTCCAGCGGCCGGACGCCGGCCGCGTGCTGGTCGCCGGCGAGGACCTGAACGCCGTCGGGCCGGGCCGGCGCGAGCGGCTCCGGCGCCACCACCTGGCGCTGGTCCCGTCGCGGCCGGACTGCCGCTCGCTGCTCGGCCCGCTGCAGCGGCTGGAGGCGGAGATCGCCCGCGCGCTGGCGCTCGGCCCGACCGTCCTGCTGATCGACGAGCCGGTCGGGGGCTTCGATCCCGAGACCGGTCCGGCGGTGCTCGAGCGGCTGGCCCGGCTGCGCGACGACGAGGGCCTGACCTCGGTCGTGGCGACCGCCGACGGCGCGCTGGCCGCCCGTGCCCCGCGCCGGATCCGCCTGCGCGAGGGACGCGTGGTCGCGGGCGACGTGTGACGGCGCGCGAACGCCGGTGGCTCCCACGTGCGCACGCGCGGGTGCGACGATCGCCGCATGCCCGATCCGCGCACCGCTCCCCAGCTCGGCGTCTTCCTGACCCCGGACGCCGAGCGGCTCCCGGCGGTCCGGGAGCTGGCCCGCGCCGCCGACGTCGCCGGCGTCGACCTGATCGGGATCCAGGACCATCCCTACCAGCGGCGGTTCGTCGACAGCTGGGCGCTGATGGCGACGATCCTCGCGGAGACCGAGCGAATCACCGTCTTCCCCGACGTCGCGAACCTGCCGCTGCGCCAGCCGGCGGTGCTGGCGAAGACGGCGGCGACCCTCGACCTGCTCTCCGGCGGG
The DNA here is from genome assembly GCF_000240225.1 of Patulibacter medicamentivorans. GTDB lineage: Bacteria > Actinomycetota > Thermoleophilia > Solirubrobacterales > Solirubrobacteraceae > Patulibacter > Patulibacter medicamentivorans. Next base: position 35,284 of record NZ_AGUD01000306.1, on the reverse strand, counting down.
CGCTTCGAGCTGGGGCTCGGCGCCGGCGGCTTCTGGGACGCGATCGAGGCGATGGGCGGGCCGCGGCGGACGCCCGGCGAGTCGGTCGACGCGCTGATCGAGGCGATCGAGGTGATCCGCCTGATGTGGTCCGGCGACCGCGGGCTGCGCCGCGACGGCGAGCACTACCGGCTGGCCGGCGTCCACGGCGGACCGCGACCGGCCCATCCGATCGGGATCTGGCTCGGCGCCTACGGACCGCGGATGCTGCGGGTCACCGGTCACCGCGCCGACGGCTGGATCCCGTCGCTCGGCTTCGCCGACCGCGACACCCTGCGCGCCGGCCACCGCCGGATCGACGAGGCGGCCCGCGACGCCGGTCGCGACCCGGCGACGATCCGGCGGCTGCTGAACGTCTCCGGCGTGGTGCTGCCCGCCGGCGAGCCGTCGCGCGAGCTGCAGGGCAAGGGCTTCTCCAGCGGCGCCTTCGCCGGCGATCCCGCGGCCTGGGCCGATCGGGTGGCCGACCTGGCGCAGGACGGCTTCGACGGGATCGTGCTCGCGTTCGCCGAGGAGACGGTCGACCAGGTCCGCCGCTGGGGCGAGGAGGTCGGCCCGCTGGTCCGCGAGCGGCTCGGGTAGCCGGCGGCGGTTCTTCACCGTCTCTTACCCGACCCGGAGCCCGGGCACCGGATTGCCCCCTACGCTTGGTCGATGGCACAGGTCCTGGTCGTCGACGACGAACCCACGCTGGTGACCGCGCTCGAGCGGGCGCTGCGGCTGGACGGCCACGAGGTCGGCGTCGCCACCGACGGCGAGCGGGCCCTCGACCAGCTGGCCAGCTCGCAGCCGGACCTGGTCGTCCTCGACGTGATGATGCCGCGGATCGACGGGCTCGAGGTCTGCCGGCGCCTGCGCGCGACCGGCGATCGCACCCCGGTGCTGATGCTGACCGCCCGCGACGGGATCGACGACCGCGTCGACGGTCTCGACGCCGGCGCCGACGACTACCTGCCCAAGCCGTTCGCCCTGCGCGAGCTGCGCGCCCGGGTCCGCGCGCTGCTGCGCCGGGTCGAGACCACCGACGGCGACGGCGAGGACGAGACGATGGCGTTCGCCGACCTGCGCCTGGACCCGGTCACCCGCGACGTCCGCCGCGGCGACCGCCGGATCGAGCTGACGCGGACCGAGTTCGCGCTGCTGGAGCTGTTCCTGCGCCACCCGCGCGTGGTCCTGACCCGCTCGCAGCTGTTCGAGCACGTCTGGGGCTACGACCTCGGGGCGACCTCGAACGCGCTCGGCGTCTACGTCGGCTACCTGCGCCGCAAGACCGAGGAGGGCGGCGAGCCGCGGCTGCTGCACACGGTCCGCGGCGTCGGCTACGCCCTGCGCGAGACCTGAGGGCCGGATGGGGCTGCGCAGACGGCTGGCGCTGATCGTCGCCCTGATCGCGGCCGTCGTGATCACCTGCGGCGGCCTGACCGCCTGGGGCGTCACCCGCTCGGTCCTGCGCGGCAACGTCGACGACGCGCTCCGCGCCCAGGCCCGCTCGTTCCAGGAGGGGCCGCGCGGCTTCCGCGACCGGCTGCGGCAGCTCGACCGGGCCCAGGTCTCGCCCTACGACTCCCCGTACGGCGCCGGCCCGGACCCGGCGGCCGGGCAGGATCCCGGCGGATACCCCGGCGGCGTCCCCGCCCCGCCCGCGCGGCTCGGCGGCCCGGCCGAGTACGCGCAGGCGATCGTGGCCGACGGCAAGCGCGTGATCCGCGGCGACGTCTCGCTTCCGGTCTCCGACGAGGACCGGGCGGTGATCGGCAGCGGCGGGATGGTCGGCCCGCGCGACGTGACGGTCGGCGACGCCCACCTGCGGATGATGACCGTCGGCCTGCCCGGGATCCCGGCAGCCGTCCAGTTCGCGCGACCGCTGAACGGCACCGACGACGCGCTGCGGACGCTGGCGCTGGTGCTGCTCGCGGTCGGCCTGGTGACGGTCGGGACGGCGGCCGTGCTCGGTCGCGGCGTCGCCCGGCGGATCCTGCGGCCGGTCTCGGACCTGGCCGGCGCCGCCGCCCACGTCGAGGCGACCGAGGACCTCGGCCGGCGGCTGCCGGTCCGGTCCGACGACGAGGTCGGCGAGCTGACCCGCCGCTTCAACGGGATGCTCGCCCGCCTGCAGGGCTCGCGACGGGCGCTCGACCGCAGCATCGAGGACCAGCGCAACCTGGTCGCCGACGCCTCGCACGAGCTGCGGACCCCGGTCACCAGCCTGCGGACCAACGCCGAGGTGCTGCTCGAGGACGACGGCTCGATCGGCGAGACGGAGCGGCGCAGCATCCTCACCGACGTCCGCGACCAGGCCGAGGACCTGGGCCTGCTCGTGTCCGACCTGATCGAGCTGGCCCGCGGCGACGCTCCCGCCCGCGAGGCCGACGAGCCGGTCGCGCTCGACGACCTGGTCCGCGAGATGGTCACCCGCGCCCGCCGCGACCACCGCGGCGTGAGCTTCGCGGTCGAAGCCGAGGCGCTGGTCGTCTGCGGCCGCCCGGACCGGCTCGGCCGGGCGCTCTCCAACCTGCTGGACAACGCGGCCCGCTACGCCGCCGGCGACGGCGGCGCGGTCGAGGTGCGGGTCGTGCCCGGGCCCGAGGACAGCGCCGAGGTCCACGTCGTCGACCACGGCGCCGGCGTCCCCGAGCAGGACCGCGAGCGGATCTTCGACCGCTTCCGGCGCGGCGACAGCGCCCGCGAGCGCCCCGGCAGCGGCCTCGGCCTGGCGATCGTCCGCCAGGTCGCCGCGACCCACGACGGCCGCGTCTGGGTCCAGGAGACGCCGGGCGGCGGGGCGACCTTCGTGCTGCGGATCCCGCGCCAGCCGGACGACGACGCGGCGGCGGAGCCGACCGTCCCATCCGGCGAGTCGGCGACCGAGCCGCCCGACGCGGCCGGCTAGGCCAGGGTCCCGCTGCCCAGCACGACGTCGCCGTCGAGCAGCATCGCGGTCTGCCCGGGCGCCGCGCGCAGCAGCGGCTCCGCCAGGACGACCGTTCCGCGCCCGAGCTCGCCGGGCTCGGGGGCCTCGACCAGGCGCGCCGAGCGGGGCTGCTGGCGGTAGCGCAGCTTGACCCCGTCGACCCGCCACGGCTCGCGGTGCAGGACCAGGTCGCGCAGGACCACCCGATCGCTCAGCAGCCGCTCGCGACGGCCGATCGTGACGACGTTGCTGGCCACGTCGGTGTCGACGACGTAGCGCGGCTCGCCGGCGGCCACGCCGAGGCCGCGGCGCTGGCCGAGCGTGTACAGGTGGGCGCCGCGGTGCTCGCCGACGGTCTCCCCCGTCTCGGCGTCGCGCACCGGCCCCGGCCGGTCGCCCAGGTCGCCGTGGCGGGCCAGGAACCGCGAGTGCCCGGTGCCCGCCAGGAAGCAGAGGTCCTGGCTGTCGGGGGCGTGGGCCACGGGCAGGTCGGCCTGCTCGGCGATCTCCCGCACCTGCGGCTTGCGCAAGCCGCCGAGCGGGAACCGCAGCCGCGCGATCGACGCCGGCCGCAAGCCGCTGAGCATGTACGCCTGATCCTTGCCCGGGTCGACGGCCAGCCGCAGCAGGCCGTCGTCGGTGGTGCGCGCGTAGTGGCCGGTGGTGAGCGTCGCGCAGCCGATCCGGTCGGCCAGGTCGAGCAGCGCGTCCAGCCGCACGTCGCCGTTGCAGCGGACGCAGGGGTTCGGCGTCAGGCCCTCGCGGTGGTCGGCGATCCATGGCTCGACGACGCCGGCCCGGAAGGCGTCGCGCAGGTCCAGCGTCAGGTGCGGCATCCCCATCCGGTGCGCCAGGTCCCGCGCCCGCCGGACGGCGCTGTGCGAGCAGCACGAGGACTCGGCGTCGTTCTCGGGGTCGCGCCACAGCTCGAGCGTGACCGCGACCGCGTCGGGACCGGCCTTCAGCGCCGCGACCGCGCTGTCGACGCCGCCGCTCATGGCGACCAGCGTGCCGCGCGCCGCTCCGCCGCCGGGCGCCCCGTCGCGGGCGACCGCCGTCCCGAGCGCGCGGTGCAACGCATCGGCGACCAGCTCCGCCGCATGGCGCTTGCCGGGGTGCAATCCGCCGACGCCGTCGGCCAGCCGCTCGACCGAGATCGACGCCGCCTCGCGGACGCTCGCGCCGTCCAGCAGCTCGCAGGCGACCGAGCCGCAGACCGTCAGCGCGCCGCAGCCCTCGGCGACGAAGCCGGCGCCGCCGATCCGGTCGCCGTCGACGGCGACCACCAGCCGCACCAGATCGCCGCAGGCGGCCCCGCCGGCCACGCCGTCGTGGCCGCCGCGCGGCAGATCCCCGCGTCCGACGGGGGTTCGCAGGTGCTCCTCGTAGCGCCAGTCGGCCACCTACGGAGGGTACCCACCCGGCGTGCCCGCCCCGCAGGAACCGGATCACCGGGGTCGCCTGGCGATCGTCGTCGCCGGAACGACGATCCCCGAGCGACCCGGGCGGCCCTGCCACCGCCGGCCGCCGTGGGAGCATCGCCGGGTGGCGCTGTTCTCGTTCGAGGGGGTGACCGTCCAGGGCGAGGACCGTCCGCGCCTGGACGCGATCGACCTGGAGCTGCCCGAGGGCGGCGTGACCGCGATCGTCGGGCCATCGGGCTCCGGCAAGTCGACGCTGCTGCGCTGCGCGAACCGCCTGCAGGCTCCGGACGACGGGATCGTCCGCTACCGCGGCCGCGACCTGGCGCAGATCGACGTCCTCGCCCACCGGCGCGAGGTCGGGATGGTCTTCCAGCGGCCCGTCGCGTTCCCGGGCACCGTCGCCGAGAACCTGCGGGTCGCCGACCCCGACCTCGACGACGCGGCCGCGGGCGCGCTGCTGGAGCGCGTCGCCCTCGACGCGGCGCTGCTGGGCCGCCAGGCGTCCGAGCTGTCCGGCGGCGAGGCGCAGCGGATGGGCCTGGCGCGATCGCTGGCGACGAGCCCGCGGGTGGTCCTCGCCGACGAGCCGACCGCGTCGCTGGACGAGGACGCGGCCCACCAGCTCGAGCAGCTGCTGCGGCGCCTGGCCGACGACGGCGTCGACGTGCTGCTGGTCAGCCACTCCCCCGAGCAGGTCCAGCGGCTGGCCGACCGGGTCGTCGCGCTGCGCGAGGGCCGGCTGGAGCACGGTCCGCAGCCGGTCGCCGCCGCCGAGGCCCGGCCGTGAACGGCCACGTCGGCTGGGGCGGGCTGGCGATCGCCGTCGTGGTGGTGCTGGTCGCGGCCGGGCTCTCGCGAGCCTGGAGGCTGGGGCTCGAGCGCGATCTCGTCGTCGCGATCGTCCGCTCGCTGGCCCAGATGCTGCTGGTCGCGGTGGCGCTCGGCCTGGTCGTCGCCGACGGCGTCTCGATCTGGTGGAGCTGGCTGTGGGTGGTCGCGATGGTCGGGTTCGCCTCCATCACGATGCGGAGGCGGGCGCCCGCGCTCCCCGGGCTGCTCCGGATCGCGCTGATCGCGACCGGCACGACCGCCGCGGTCGGGATCGCGATCACGTTCGGGATCGGCATCTTCCCCGTCCAGCCGCGGACGCTGGTCCCCGTCGCCGGGATGCTCGTCGGCAACAGCATGAGCGCGGGCGTGGTCGCCTGCCGGCGCCTGAGCCACGCGATCGGCGAGCGGCGGGACGAGATCGAGGCACGGCTGGCGCTCGGCCAGCCCTGGCCGCATGCGGCCCGGCCGATGCTCCGCGAGATCCTGCGGACGGCGATCTCGCCCCAGATCGAGTCGACGAAGGCGCTCGGGATCGTCTTCCTGCCGGGCGCGATGACCGGCCTGATCCTGGCCGGCGTCGACCCGCTCGACGCGGTCCTCGTCCAGCTGGCGCTGATGTACGTGATCCTCGGCGGCGTCGTGACGATGACGACGGTGACGACCGTCGCGGCCGCCCGCCGGCTGTTCACGCGCGACCACCGGCTGCTGCCGGTGCCGCGGCAGGCGGACTGACCGCGGGGGGGCGGCGTCCGGAGCGGGCCGTCGGGTTTCGGTCCCCCAGCGACCGCAACGTCACACAACGCGCTCTGGACGATTTCAGTGCACGTCCGTACACTGACGTCGTCGCTCCGGCCGCGGACCGGCCCGACTGCCCCCTTCGCCCATGCGCTCGACCGAGATCCAGGCCTCCAGCGCCGTCGCCGCCACCGCCTTCGGCGGCGCCGTCGGCCACGTGCAGACCGTCCACCGTGCGATCGCCGGCCGTGCGATCGGCCGGCGCGCACCGGCGGTCCGCCAGATCCACGACACGATCGCCGACGGGGTCTACGCCACCGTCGGCCTGGTCGGCGGGCTGGCGGTCCGCGGTCTCGGCGCGGCGCTGGCGGCCTCCCGCGCCGGCGACGCCCCGTCGATCGCCGACACGCCCAAGGGCGACGTGGTCCTGGGTGCCCTCAACGGCGCCTTCGGCGAGCGCTTCGCGGACGACGCCTCGCCGCTGGCGCTGGGGATGACGATCCGCCACCGGGGCGACGACCTGCCCCCGACGCCGGAGGCGCTGGCGCGTGCCTACCCGCTGCCCAGCGGCCGGGTCGCGGTGCTCCTCCACGGGCTCTGCTGCACCGACCTGACCTGGCGGATCCCGGTCCGCCGCGGCGACGCCCCGGCCGAGCCCGACGACGCGCTGACCTACGGCGAGCTGCTCAAGCGCGACCTGGGGATCGACGCCGTCACGCTGCGCTACAACAGCGGCCGTCGGGTTCCGGCCAACGGCGCCGAGCTGGCCAACCTGCTGGAGCAGCTGGTCGCGGCCTGGCCCGGTGGCGTCCGCGAGCTGACCCTGATCGGCCACTCGATGGGCGGCCTGATCGCCCGCAGCGCCGGCGCCGAGGGGCTGGCCGCCGGCCACGGCTGGCTGCGGCCGCTACGCCACGTCGTGATGCTCGGCAGCCCGCAGCTGGGGTCGAACCTGGAGCGGGCGGCGGCGACCGGCGCCTGGGCCGCGGGGCTGCTGCCGGAGACTCGGCCGATCGCCGACCTGCTCGGCCTGCGCAGCGACGGCGTCCTCGACATGCGCGACGGCGCGCTGCTGCACGCCGACGTCCCGCTGGCGATCGACCGCTGGCCCTGGGGCGAGCGCGGCAGCGTGGTGCCGCTGCTGCCGGGCGTCCGCCACCACACCGTCGCCGCGACCGTCGCCCGCAACCCCGACAGCTGGCTGGCGCGGACGGTCCTCGGCGACCTGCTGGTGACGCCCGCCAGCGCCTCGTCGCGGGCCAAGGGCGAGCGACGCCTGCGGTTCCCGGCCGAGGACGTCGTCGTCCTCGGCGGGATGCACCACATGCAGCTGCTGCACGACCCGCGGGTCTACGCGCACCTGCGGCGCTGGCTGTCCCCCGCGCCGGCGCTGCCCGCCGCCGGTGCCACCGGCGACGGGGCGATCGACGGCGAGGCCGTCGAGCTGCACCCCGTGTGACGTTCCGGTCGCGTCAGGACCTCGACGTCACACCACGCCGCGGCCAGCCACGCTCCGCCGGCCGAGGCGTTCACGTTCCGGTCCCTCAGCGACCGGAACGTCGCGACGGCACTCCCGCCCGATCAGTCGGCAGCGCCGGCCACCGGCGCGCCGGTCGCGGCGCCGTCCGGCGTGCGACGGGCGTCGATCCGGTACATCGCCGGATCGAAGCGGGCCAGCCGGCGGCGCATCAGGAACGTGAAGGTCGGCCACAGGGTCGTGTTGCGGCCGGTCGCGTCCAGGTACCACGACTTGCAGCCGCCGGCGGTCCAGACCGTGCCCTCCATCTCTCGGTCCATCTCGTCGGCGAACGCGTCCTGGACCTCCTTGCGCAGGTCGACGGCGCCGGCGCCCGTGCGGTCGAGGGTGCGCAGCGCGTCGAGCACGTACGGGACCTGCGACTCGATCGTGTAGATGATCGAGGTGTGGCCCTGGCCGGTGTTCGGGCCGACCATCAGGAACAGGTTCGGGAAGCCGCTGACGGTCGTGCCCATGAAGGTCGCCATCCCCTGCTCGGCCCAGGCGTCGGCCAGCTTCCTGCCGTCGCGCCCGAAGACCAGCTCGGCAACCGGCTGGTCGGTGACGTGGAAGCCGGTCCCGAAGATGATCGCGTCGACCTCGCGCTCGCTGCCGTCGTCGGCCACGATCGAGTTGGGGCGGATCTCGCTGACCCCGTGGGTGACGACCTCGACGTTCGGCTTGCCGAGCGCCGGCAGGTAGTCGTTGGAGATCAGGATCCGCTTGCAGCCGACGTCGAAGCTCGGCTTGATCTTCGCCCGCAGCGTCGCGTCCGGGACCTGCCGGCGCATGTGGCTCTCGGCGACCGCACGCAGGATCCGCTTGGTCGGGCGCGCGTACTTGTACGGGAAGAGCATCATCTCCCGGCCCGCGTAGATCGCGCCCCGCATCGCCCGCTGGAGCACCGGGAAGCGACGGAAGAGGAACCGCTCGACCGGGGTCACGGGCCGCGACGGGCGCGGCAGGACCCACGCCGGGGTCCGCTGGAAGACCGTCATCTGGCCGACCAGCGGCTGGATCCGCGGGACGAACTGGATCGCCGAGGCCCCGGTGCCGACCACCGCGACGCGCTTGCCGCGCAGGTCGTAGTCGTGGTTCCAGCGGGCCGAGTGGAACTGCTCGCCCTCGAACGACTCCAGGCCCGGCAGCTCCGGGATCAGCGGCTCGCAGAGCGGGCCCGTGCCCGAGACGAGGACCTGGGCGGAGACGGTCCCCCGCTCGGTGGTCACGATCCAGCGCTGCGCGTCCTCGTCCCAGCGGGCCTCCTGGACGGCGGCGTTGGTCCGCACGTACGGGTTGACGCCGAACGTCGCGGCGACATCGCGCTGGTACTGCCAGATCTCGCCCTGCGGGCTGAAGGTGTTCGACCAGTTCGGGTTCGGCGCGAACGAGAACGAGTAGAGGTGCGACGGCACGTCGCAGGCGCAGCCCGGGTAGGCGTTGTCGCGCCAGGTGCCGCCGATGTCGCCCGCGCGCTCGAGGATCACGAAGTCGCGCTCGCCCTCCTGCAGCAGCCGGATGCCGACGGCCAGGCCGCTGAAGCCGCTGCCGACGATCGCGACACGGACGCGCTCCGGAACGGGATCGCCGTAGGACGCGGGAACGGCGTGAGAGGCGGTGGCGACGGTCATCGGTGCGATCCTTGGACGTTGGCAGCAGGACTACGGAGCGGTAGCCTACGGAACAGTAGGTGATTCACGCAGACCCCGCACGGCGCGCGACGTTTCACCGCCGGTTGCGAGAGCATGATGGTTCACGCATGGCTTCGCTCGAGAACAGCGCCCCGTCCTCCCCTGGGTCCGGCTCCGCCGCGAGCGCCACCGGCGACGTCGGCGGCTACCGCCGCGGCCGCGTGCCGCGCGCCGTCCGCGAGCGGCAGGTCCTGGCGCTGGCTCGCGAGCTGTTCGCCGAGCGCGGCTACCAGCAGGCGTCGATGGACGAGCTGGCCAGCCGCGCCGGCGTCTCCAAGCCGGTGGTCTACGACCTCGTCGGCAGCAAGGAGGCGCTCTACCTGCGCTGCGTCGAGCTGGCCGGCGAGGAGCTGGCCCAGGTCGTCACCAAGGGCGTGCTCTCGCAGGAGGACCCCGACGCCCGCCTGCGCGCCGGCGCGATCGCCTTCCTCGAGTGGGTCGCCGAGGAGGGCGGCGGCTGGGACCTGCTGCTGACCGCCGGCCCCGAGCCGGGCGCCGAGCCGCTGATCCAGGTCCGCGCCCAGCAGAGCGCGCTGCTGACGATGCTGACCGGCGAGACCCTGACCCAGATGGGCGTCGAGCTCGACCAGTGGCGCGTCGAGGCGATCGCCCACTCGGTCAACACCGCCTTCGAGGGCCTCGCCATCTGGTGGCGCGCGAACCAGCAGATCCCGGTCACCGAGCTGGTCGACTGGATGGCCGAGATCTTCTTCCCGGGCATCAAGGCGATCGCCGATTCACCGCACGCCAGGCCGCTGCCGCCGACGTCCTAGGCGTCGAAGGCGAACAGCTCGGGCAGGCGCATCCCGAGCTTGAGGTCGCCGAGCACGCGCAGCTTGCCGCGCATCGCCAGCCGCCGCGGGCCGGTCGCGCCGGTGAGGATCCCGCGCAGGTCGATCGGACGGACCTTGAGGGTCAGGTCCGGGTCGCGGGTCGGCTCGTCGGCGAGCACGCAGGTGCCACCGCCGATCACCAGCTCCAGGTGGTCGTAGCCGCCGCCCGGCTTGTCCCACAGCTTCACGTGGATCACCGCGTCGAGGTCGCCGGCGCGATCGCTGCGGAAGGTCCCGGCCATGTGGCGGGCGAGGGCGTCGACGACGGCCTCGTGGCTGGCGGGGTCGTCGATCAGGGCCGCGAACTCGCGCTCGTCGGCCTGCTCCAGGCTCGCATAGACGGCGGCCGGCTCCAGGCTCGCGATCTCGGTCGGGTCGGGACTGGCCATCGCTGCGTCGCTCCTGCTGGGGGTCTGACGCGCGCCGGATCGCCCGGCGCGCGCTGCGCAGCCTCGCAGACCGCGGGGACGCGCCCCTAGCCGGTCGGCGCCGAGGTCGCCAGCCGCCGCATCGCGACGCCGGTCAGGGTCTCACGGACGATCCGCTCGGCGACCAGCGCCGTGACGTCGCGCGAGCCGATCCGCTCGGGCAGCACCTCGACGACGTCCATCCCGACCAGCTCGACCTCGGCGGCGACCGTGCGGCAGGCCCACAGCAGGTCGGCCGAGGTCATGCCGCCCGGCTCCGGCGTTCCGGTCCCCGGGGCGAACGCCGGGTCCAGGACGTCGACATCGACCGACAGGAAGACGGGCCGCGAGCCGTCCGGTCCGGCCGCTGCGGCGACCGCATCGGCGACGACCGCCTTGATCCCGCGGTCGCGGACGTCGTGCATGAAGAGCGACGTGATCCCCCGCTCCCGCTGCCAGCCGAACTCCTGCTCGCCCGGCCAGTAGCCGCGCAGGCCGATCTGGACGTAGCGCGTCGGGTCGACGTGGCCGGACTCGACGAGCCGGTACATCGGCGTGCCGTGGGAGCGCTCGACCCCGAAGACGGTGCGGCCGGTGTCGGTGTGGGTGTCGAAGTGGATCAGGCCGACCGGGCCGTGCTTGGCGGCGCAGGCGCGCACGTCCGGCTCGGCGATCGAGTGGTCGCCGCCGAGCACGATCGGGATCGCCCCGGCCGCCAGCACCTGGCCGACCGTCGCCTCGATCGCGGCGTGGGATCGCTCCGGATCCGCCGGCAGCACCGGCGCGTCGCCGAAGTCGATCACCTCGAGGATCTCGAACGCGTCGACGCCGGCCTCCAGGTGCGGTCCGGGCGGGCAGCTCGCCGCGCGGATCGCCCGGGGCCCGAACCGCGCCCCCGGGCGGTCGGAGACCAGGTCGTCCATCGGCGCGCCGACGATCGCCGCGTCGACCCCGTGGAGGTCGGCGGGATCCTCGCTGTAGGGCAGCCCGGAGAAGCTCAGCAGGCCGGCGTAGTCAGGCTTCTCCCCGTGCGCGGCCCAGCGCGAGAGCGGATCGATCATCGGTGCTGTGCTCCTCGGTTTCCGACTGACGTGATGATCTGAACATTAGTCAGCTGGGGAGCCGGCCGTACGATCGCCCGCGGCGGCCCCGGCGTCGACCATCCCGGAGACCAGGCGCTCGATCCACGACCGCTCGTCCGGGAACGGGAACCCGGGCATCGCCCGGGTCACCGACGCGCGTCCGTGGAGCGCGGTCCAGAGGATCGTGGCGATCGCGAAGGCGTCCTCGTCCTCGGGGCGCCCGAGGCAGCTGGCGACCGCGGTCACCAGCACCGCGAAGGTCTCCATCCCGTCCCCGCCCAGGCGGTACTCGCCGGGATCGACGTCCTTGCGGAAGTTGGTGTGGAAGATCGCCGCGTACCAGCCCGGCTGCTCGCGGGCGAACGCCAGGTAGGCGTGGCCGGCGGCCCGCAGCGCGGACAGCGGATCGCCGTCGCGCTCGGCCATCGCCGCGTCCAGCCGCTCCTTCAGGGCCGCGAAGCAGCGGAGCTTGATCGCGGTGACCAGCTCGTCCTTGTCCGCGAAGTGCAGGTAGAGCGCCGTCGGGCTGACCCCGGCCGCGGACGTCACCGCCCGGACCGAGAGCTGATCGACGTCGTGGACCTCGGCCAGCAGCTCGGTCGCCACGTCGAGCAGCGTCGTGCGCAGCCGGTCGCCCTCGCCGCGGGGATTGCGGGCCCGTGCCTCCATCACCCTCCAGCCTAGTCCGCGCCCCGCCGAGGCGTCGCTTGACGGCAGTAACTGAACGTTGTACATGTACGACAGTCATCCAGCAAGTCCTCCCTGGAGCCTCGCCATGCCGTCCCGCCTCGCCCGTCTCGGAATCCGCCGTCCCCGCCGCGTCGCCGTCCTCGCGCTGGTGGCGTTCCTGATCGCCGGGGTCCTCGGTGGGCCCGCCGCCGGGATCCTCAACACCGACCGCGCCTTCGATGATCCGGGTGCGGAGTCGACCGCCGCTCGCCAGGCGCTCGAGCGCGCGACCGGCGCGGCCGCCGAGCCGGGCGTGCTGGCGCTCGTCCGCGACCGCCCCGGCAGCGCCGCGGTCGAGCGGGCGGCGGCGACGCTGCGCGCCGATCCGGCGGTCGCCCGGGTGACGACGCCGCCGGTCCGCGGATCCTCGCCGCTGGTGGCGAAGGACGGGCGATCGAGCGTGGTGGCGGCGACGCTGAAGGCCGGCGTCGATCGCAGCGACGCGGTCGAGCGACTGGTCGACGAGGTCGCCGACCAGCCGGCGGTCAAGCTCGGCGGCGCCGACGTCGGCTTCGTCCAGGTCGGTCAGCAGGCGACCGAGGACCTCGGCAGCAGCGAGATGATCGCCTTCCCGATCCTCGCGATCCTGGCCTTCCTGTTCTTCCGTGGGATCGCCGCCGCGCTGCCGCTGGCGATCGGGGCGCTGACGGTGCTGACCACGTTCGCGCTGCTGCGGCTGGTCAACGTCGTCGTCGACCTCTCCCCCTTCGCCCTCAACCTGGTGATCGCGGCCGGGCTCGGCCTGGCGATCGACTACAGCCTGTTCCTGGTCTCGCGCTTCCGTGAGGAGCTGGGCGACGGCCACGACCCGCCGACCGCGGTTCGGCGGACGATGGCGACAGCCGGGCGGACCGTCGTCTTCAGCTCGCTGACGGTGGCGGCGGCGCTGGCGTGCCTGTGCGTCTTCCCGCTGCCGTTCCTGGTCTCGATGGGGATCGGCGGCGCGCTGGTGTCGCTGGTGGCCGCGGCGGCGGCGCTGACCGTGCTGCCGGCGCTGTTCATGCTGCTCGGCGGTCGCCTGGGCAAGGTCCGGCCGCTGCCCGAGGGCCAGGGCCGCTGGTACGCGACCGCGCGGACCGTGATGCGCCGGCCGGGGGCCTTCGCGGTCCTGGCCGCGGTCGTGATGCTGGTGTTGGCGGCGCCGTCGCTGCGGACCCAGTGGAGCGGGGTCGATCAGAGCGTGCTGCCGGCGAGCAAGAGCGCGCGGGTGGTGGCGGACGCGATGGCGCGCGAGTTCCCCGCCGCTCCGAGCAGTCCGATCACGCTGGCCGTGCGCGCGCCGCGCGACGCCGGAGCGCGGCTGGCGTCCTACGAGCGGCGCCTGGCGGCGGTCGCGGGCGTCGAGCGGGTGGCGCCGGCGCGGCCGGTCGGGAGCGGCCTCTGGCAGATCGACGTCGATGCCGGCAGCGACGCGATCTCGGCCTCGGCGCTGCGGACGCTGCAGGCCGTGCGTGCGGTGCCCTCGCCGTACGCGGTCGAGGCCGGCGGGACGGCGGCGGCGTTGCACGACCAGCGCGCGGCGGTCAGCCGGATGCTGCCGCTGGCCGCGGGCCTGCTGCTGATCGCGACGCTGTCGATCCTGTGGTTGATGACGGGGTCGGTGATCCTGCCGATCAAGGCCCTGCTGATGAACGTCCTGACGACGGCCGCCGCGACCGGGATCCTGGTCTGGATCTTCCAGGACGGGCGGCTGCAGGGGCTGCTCGGCTACCGCAGCCAGGGAGGGATCGAGCAGACCGACTTCCTGGTGATGGCCGCGATCGTCTTCGGCCTCTCGACCGACTACGGGGTCTTCCTGCTGACCCGGATCAAGGAGGCCAGGGACCGGGACCCCGCCCACCCCATGTCCGATCGCGAGGCCGTGGCGGTCGGGATCCAGCGAACGGGCGCGATCGTCACCGCCGCCGCGATCCTCCTGGCCGTCGCCCTCGGCGCCTTCCTGCTCTCGAACGTCGTCTTCCTCCAGGAGCTGGGAGCCGGCGCGGCCGTGGCGGTGCTGCTCGACGCCTTCGTCGTCCGCACGCTGCTGGTGCCGTCCCTGATGGCCCTGCTCGGGAAGTGGAACTGGTGGTCGCCCGGCCCGCTGCGACGGCTGCACGCGCGGATCGGGGTGGACGAGGGGATGCCGGAGGAGCTGGGTGGGGCGGCGGGTGGGCGGCGGGGTGGCGGGGTGGTGATCGAAGCCTGATCCATCCCTCGGTTCCGATGAGAATCGCCGCGCCCGCCGGTCCTACGCAGCAGCAACGACCATCGACCCGCCAGGAGCGACCATGACGACACCGCCCAAGGGCCCCGCCTCGTACTTCCCATCGATCGAGAAGAAGCACGGCCAGCCGATCAGCCACTGGAAGGCGCTGATCCGCGCTGCTCCGCCGACCAGGCACATGGAGCTGGTCACGTGGCTCAAGGAGGAGCACGGCCTCGGCCACGGACACGCCGACGCGCTGGTGGCGGACACGCTGCGGGAGGACCGGGCCTGACCGCGTTGCGTCGCCGATCGGGCGCCGCGGCGGCCGGAGCCGGTGGCGGCCCGCGGCGCTCGACCTCGTCGACCGCCGCCGGCCGCACCCATTCACCGCCGCGGCAGCGGCAGCCGCCACGCCACCCGCAGCGGCTCGCCGACCGGGAGGGCGGCCCACTGCTCCCCTGCCTGGCGCAGCCCGTCGCAGGCGGCCTGGAGCCGCTCGGCGGTGATCGCCGGCGACCACCAGCGCTCGCCGAGTGCGCGCTCCAGCCCCGCCACGTCGCGCGGCCGATCCGCCAGCGCCAGGTCGGCGACCGCGCGGGTCAGCATCTCGGCCTGCGAGAGCCGGTCGCCCGCCCGGTCGACGACCGCCTGCGCCCGGCGTGCGGCGTGCGGCGGCTGCCGGCCGCCGACGATCGCGGTGTGCGCGAACAGGCCGCCGGCGGCGATCACGCCCCAGAGGCCGAACGCCAGTCCCAGGCGGTCCTCGACCACGAAGTGCGCCAGGTCGTGGGGCACGCGCCCGGCCGCGCCGCCGACCTTGTTGTAGCCGCCGCCGTCCAGCTCGACCAGCACGCCGTCGGAGCGGTGCAGCACGCTCCGGTAGCGCTGGGTCGGTCCGCGGAAGAACTCGATCGGGGTGCCGCGCGCGGGCATCGCCGGACCATCGCAGACCGTGGCGGGCGACCGCGCCGCCGGGCCGTCGCCCACCCGCGACGGCTGCGGGTTCGAGCCCGCTCCGGATCCCGACCGAGACCTCGGCTCAGGTCGGCTGCGACCGAGGCGTGGGCGTCGCGGCGTCGTCCCCGACGGCGTGGCCGCACTTCCAGCAGGCGTCCTCCTGGGCCGCGAGCGGTGCGCCGCACGCGCCGCAGAGGCGCGCGACGTGGCTGTTGCGGTAGCCGTGCGGCCGGCCGCCATGATCGGTCCTGGGTGCTTCCGTGGTCGGCATGTCGTTCCCGACCTTCCTGAGCGCGTGCGACGCTCGACGGGGAGATGGTCGCGGGGGTCGGGCGCCTGCGCGGGGCCCGTGGTTCACGGGCGCCCGCCGGGCGTCGGTCTCCGGGGAGACCACGTGGATCGCTGCAACTCCAACGTACTCCCTTCGCCGTCCCGGCGAGCGATCTCGCCGCGCCCGGCCGGGGCCGCCGAAGCAGCGGCGATCAGTAGCTGAAGACCGTCCCCGCGTCGTCGCCCAGCCACTCCCACATCGGGGTCGCGCCGGCGACGCGGGCGTTGGCGACGAAGCCAGCCTCGTCGAGCTTGCGCGACTTCACGCAGATCGGGCAGACCAGCAGCTGGCCCCCGCCCTCGGCGAACTGGCCGAACAGGCGCGGCAGCGGCGGGCAGCCGTCGCAGGCGACGCCCTCGGCGTGGCCGGGGACCGCCAGCCGCACCGCCTCCTTGGTCAGGAACATCGCGACCTCGCGCCCGCGCTCCAGCGCCGCCCCCGCCACGAGGAACGCGACCGTCACCCGCTCCGCGTCCTCGAGACCCGTCGCCAGATTGATCAGGACCTTGCTCGACATGACCCACGCCCTCGTTCGACCTCGTACCCGCGAGAGCGCAGCATCGCCGTGCGGCGCCCGGCGCGCAAGCGCGACCCGCCGTCGACCGCCATCATCGACGACGTGGCCGAGTCGGACCTGTCCCATGGCGCCCGCGCCTTCCGCGTGGTCCATGCGCTGATCACCGCCGGCTTCCTGGTGGCGATCGTCGACGTCTGGTGGAGCGCGCTGACCAGGCGCCGCGGCCGCGGACTGCGCGTCGCGGTCGCGGCGCTCGCCGCCGAGGGCGCCCTAGTCACCGCCAACGGCGGCGACTGCCCCCTCGGCGGGCTGCAGGAGCGGCTCGGCGACCCCGTGCCGCTGTTCCAGCTCGTCCTCTCCCCGACCGCCGCCCGCCGAGCCGTGCCCGTCCTCGGCGCGATCGCGACGATCGGCATCGCCCTGCTGGCCCGGCGGCCGCCGGGCCCGCGCGCTACCCCTCGTCCAGCAGGTGCGCCGCCGCCTCGACCACCAGCGGCTTGATCGCCTCCCACCGGGCCGTCACCGCCTCGCCGCCCCAGATCGGGATCGCCGCGGCGAGGCCGCGGATCAGGGCGACGGAGGAGTCGATCAGGGCGGGCAGGCGGGGATCGTCGGCCAGCTCGGGGAAGAGCGCTCGCGCGGCCTCGACGATGATCACCGTGACGCGGGTCTCGAGCTCGCGGAGGGTCGGGGCCAGCTCGGGCTCGGCCCAGACGGCGGCCCAGACCTGGGCGGCGGCCAGCGACTCGGGCGAGGTGAACTCGACCCAGGCCTCGTCGAGCACCGCCGCGCGATGGTCCGGGGTCCGCAGCGCCGCCAGGTCGATCCGCTCGAAGGCGTTGGCCGCCAGCCGCACGGCCAGGTGCTCGACCGCCTCGACCAGCAGCGCCTCCCGCGTCTCGAAGTGGTGCATCACGGTGCTCTGGGCGATCCCGGCCCGCTGCGCGACCCGCCGCGTCGTGACCCCGGCGTAGCCCTCCGCCACCAGGCAGTCCGCCGTCGCCCGGACGATCGACTCGCGCGTGGCCGCCCGCTGCTCGGCGCGCGTCGGCCGGCGGGGCGGTGCCTCGGTGGCGGATTCGTCGATCACGTGATCAGCGGATGCTACTCTGCCGCTCATCGATCACGTGATCGGTGAAATTCGACGTTCGGAGGGACCGGTGTCAGACCAGGATCCGGCTGCCGTGGAGCCTCGCTCCCGCCTCGGCCAGCGCTCCCGTCGCCGCGAGGCCCGGGCATGACCGCCACCCATGCCCGCACGCCGCGGATGAGCGGCGTGCGCGTGATCAGCGACGTCGTCCGCAACGGCCTCGGCGTCGAGAGCCCGATCGTCCGCGGGATCCCCGGCGAGGACATCGCCAGCTTCCGCTTCAACCGCCGCACGGTCTACATCCTCAAGCACCCCGACTACGTCGACCACGTCTTCCACGGCGGCGTCGACCGGTACCACAAGTCGATCGAGTACGAGATGCTGCGCGCCGCCGTCGGGCTCAGCCTCTTCACCGACGAGGACGAGTCGTGGCGCCGCCACCGGATGATGATCAACCCGGTCCTGGCCAAGCGCCACCTGACCGACCTCTTCGACCTGATGGTCGACCCGATCGAGCGGTTCGTCGCCCGCTACGAGGACGACCCGGCCGCTCGCCAGCCGATCGAGATGACCGAGGCGATGACCGAGCTGACCCTCGACGTCGTCGGCTCGGCGCTGTTCGGGCGCGGGATGGCCGACCTGGCCCAGCAGATCGGCTCGCGGGTGACGCTCGGCCTGCGAGCCTCGGAGCGCGCGGCGCGGCTGATGCTCGCCGGCAACCCCCCGACGCCGCTGACCCGCGCCGCGGTGTCGATCATCCAGCACGTCCCGTTCCTCCCCCCGCCGCTGAACCAGCTCCACGACGTGCTCTCCACGATCGACGACACCGTCTGGAAGGTCATCCACGACCGGCAGGCCAACCCGGGCCGCGACGACGACCTGCTCGGCCTGCTGCTCTCGATCCGCGACGACGACGGCGAACCGCTGCCGCTGCGGCGGGTGCGCGACGAGGCCTGCACCTTCATGCTCGCCGGGCACGAGACGACCGCCAACGCGATGGCGTGGATGTGGCACCTGCTGGCGATCAACCACGAGGCCCGCGATCGGATGCTGGCCGAGGTCGACGAGGTCCTCGGCGACCGCCGCCCGGCGTTCGACGACGTCCGCCGGCTGCCCTGGACGACCGCCTGCGTGATGGAGGCGATGCGGCTCTTCTCCCCCGCCTGGATCGTGCCCCGCGTCTGCGTCGAGGACGACGAGATCGACGGGCACCGGATCCGCAAGGGCTCGGTCGTGATCGTCCCCGTCAACGAGCTGCACCACGACGAGCGGTTCTGGCCCGACCCCGAGGTCTTCGACCCGACCCGGTTCCTGCCCGAGAACGGCCGCAAGCACCACCGCTCCGCCTACCTGCCGTTCGGCGGCGGGCGACGGGTCTGCGCCGGCCAGAGCTTCGCCCTGATCGAGACCACCCTGATCACCGCGATGATGAGCCGGTGCTTCACCTACGAGATCCTGCCCGGCCATCCGATCGCCCGCGAGGCGACGATGACGATCCGGCCCCGCTACGGGATGCCGATGGTCGCCCGTCGCCGGGCCACGGCCGCGACCCGCGAGGCGGTGGCCGCATGAGCCGCTTCCCGATCGACGGCTCGCGCGTCGTCGTCACCGGCGCCGGCAGCGGGATCGGCCGGGCGACCGCGCTGCGCTTCGCCGGCATGGGCGCCACCGTCGCCTGCGTCGACATCGACGGGGACGCCGCCGACCGGACCGCCGTCGCCTGCCGGGACCGGCGTCCGACCACCCCCGCCGCCAGCGCCTGGACCTGCGACGTGGCGGACGCCGCCGCGGTCGCGGCGCTGGCCGACGCGATCGAGGACGAGGGACCGGTCGACGTGCTGGTCAACAACGCCGGCGTCGGGATCGCCGGCCCGTTCCTGGAGTCGGCGGTCGAGGACTGGGACTGGCTGATGGGGATCAACCTCGACGGCGTCGCCTACGGCTCGCGGGCCTTCGGCGCGCGGATGGTGGATCGCGGTCGCGGCCACGTCGTCAACGTCGCCTCGGGCGCCGCCTACGCGATGAGCCGCGACATGGCCGCCTACTGCGCGTCGAAGGCCGCCGTCGTCGCCTTCTCCCGCTGCCTGCGCGCCGACTGGGCCGCCGCGGGCGTCGGCGTCAGCGCGATCTGCCCCGGCGTCATCAACACGCCGATCGCCACCCGGACCCGGATGGTCGGGCCGGTCGCCGAGCGCCAGCAGCGGATCGCCGACGCGTTCCGCTTCGGCCACTCCCCCGACCTGGTCGCCAGGGCGATCGCGCGGGCCGTCGCCCGCAACGACGAGCTGGTGCCGGTCGGACTGGAGTCGGCGATCGCCTACCGGCTGCTGCCGGTGGTGCCCAAGCCGGTCCAGGCACTCGCCACCCGGGCGTCGCTGGCACGGGTCTTCGCGGGCGTCCGGGGAGGCCGCGCATGAGCACCGTCGCCGGGCTGCCGCGCCCCGGGGACCTGCCGCTGGCGACCCAGCTGGCCTACCGGGCCACCGTCGCCAGCGACTACGCCCTCCGCACCGGTCTCGCGAGCGTGCTGGCCGGAGCGGTGCTGCCCGCAGCCGCGACCGACCTGCGGCGCCAGGAGCGCCGGCGGCTGGAGTTCTACGCCGAGCTGGCCGCCGCCGGCGATCCGACCGCGGTCTTCCTGCCGCCGGAGCGGGTCGACGTCGTCGCCGCCCCCGGCCGCGGCCCCGGGGTCCCCGGCGGGCGGGTCGAGCTGCTGCGCTTCGCCAGCCCCTACGTCGCTCGCAACCCGGCGCTGCGCCGCGACTACGCCCGCCACCTCAACAACGCGACCGCCCGGGCGCAGCACTGGCGCCACGAGGACGGCCCGCGCCCGACGCTCTGCGTGATCCACGGCTTCGGCGCGTCGCCGGCGTGGTTCAACAGCGCGTTCTTCTCGCTCCAGCGGTTCTTCGCCGAGGGCTGGGACGTGGCGCTCTACACGCTGCCCTTCCACGGGTCGCGTCGCGGCCGCTGGGCGCCGGTCAACGGCGTCGAGCTGTTCGCGCACGGGATGGCGCACTTCAGCGAGGCGATCCTGCACGCGATTCACGACTTCCGCGCGCTGCTCGACCACCTGCAGGCGCAGGGCGCGCCGCGGATCGGCGTCACCGGGCTGTCGCTCGGCGGCTACACCAGCGCCCTGGCCGCCGCCGTCGACCCGCGGCTGGACTTCGCGATCCCGAACGCCGCCGTGACCAGCCTGCCACCGCTGCTGAACGGCTGGTTCCCGGCCAACCTGGCGGGCGCGGCGGCGCGCACCGTCGGCGGCGTCCCGCGCGAGCTGCTGGAGCAGGCGCTGCTGGTGCACGGCCCGCTCCACTACCCGGCGCTGCTGCCCCGGGAGCGGCTGATGATCGTGGCCGGGCTCGGCGACCGGTTGGCGCCGCCGTCGCAGAGCGTGCTGCTGTGGGAGCACTGGCGGCAGCCGCAGCTGCACTGGTTCCCGGGCAGCCACGTGCTGCACCTGGGGCGCGAGCGCTACCTGAGCGCGATGCGCGAGCTGATCGACGGCGCGGCGCCCGCCGCGCCGACCACCGCGACCGAGGACGATCGATGAGCGAGCAGCCGGACCACGAGGTCGTCGTGATCGGGGCCGGGTTCTCCGGCATCGGCGCGGCGATCAAGCTCGACGACGCCGGGATCCTCGACTACGTGCTGCTCGAGGAGGGCGACGGCGTCGGCGGGACCTGGCACTGGAACACCTACCCCGGGATCGGGGTCGACATCCCCTCCTTCAGCTACCAGTTCTCGTTCGAGCAGCGGTCGGACTGGTCGCGGGTCTACGCGCCCGGTCGCGAGCTCAAGGCCTACGCCGAGCACTGCGTCGACAGCTACGGCCTGCGCAGCCGGATCCGCTTCGGGACCAAGGTCACCGGCGCCTCCTTCGACGACGGCGAGCACCTCTGGCGGCTCGAGATCGGCGACGGCTCGACCGTCACCGCCCGCTTCGTGATCGGCGCCACCGGCGTGCTGACCCAGCCGAAGCGGCCCGAGATCGCCGGGGTCGAGGCGTTCGCCGGACCGGTGATCCACACCGCCCGCTGGGACCACGAGCAGGACCTGCGCGGCAAGCGGGTCGCGATCATCGGCACGGGCGCCTCGGCGGTCCAGGTGATCCCGTCGATCGCGTCCGAGGTCGAGCACCTGACCGTCTTCCAGCGGACGCCGATCTGGTGCCTTCCGCGGCCCGACGCCGCGCTGCCGTGGCCGGTGCGCGCGGCGCTCTCGCGGCTGCCCGGGGCGAAGCTGGTGACCCGGATCGCCAGCCAGGCCTTCGTCGAGGCGACCTTCCCGCTGCCGGCGCACTTCCACGGCGTCCTGCCGGCCGCGAACGGGGCCGAGCGGCTCGGCCGCGCGCACCTGCGGCGGCAGGTGAAGGACCCGGAGCTGCGCCGCAAGCTGACGCCGGAGTACGCGGTCGGCTGCAAGCGCCCGAGCTTCTCCAACACCTACCTGGCGACCTTCAACCGGCCGAACGTCACGCTCGAGACGACGCCGATCGAGGCCGTCGCCGAGACCGGGATCCGCTGCGCCGACGGCAGCGAGCACGACGCCGACGTCCTGATCCTGGCGACCGGCTTCAAGGTCTTCGACCAGGGCAACATGCCGCCGTTCCCGATCCGCGGCCGCGGACAGGTCGACCTCGAGGACTGGTGGATGGAGCACCGCTTCCAGGCCTACGAGGGGATCAGCGTCCCCGGCTTCCCGAGCCTCTTCCTGGTCCTCGGCCCGTACGGCTACAACGGGGCCAGCTACTTCACCCTGATCGAGAACCAGGTCCGGCACATCGTCCGCTGCCTCAAGCGCGCGCGCCGCGACGGCTCGACCGCGATCGAGGTCACGCCCGAGGCCAACCGCCGCTACTTCGAGTCGATGCTGGCCCGTCGCGGCAGGCAGGTGTTCTTCCAGGACAGCTGCTCGGTCGCCAACAGCTACTACTTCGACCGCCACGGCGACGTCCCGTTCCGCTCGTCGCTGACGCTCGAGGCCGCGTGGCACAGCGCCCGCTTCGATCTGGACGACTACCGGTTCACGGTCGCCGACGGTGCCGCGGTGGAGGCCGCCGCCGGCGCCTGAGCCTGGATCCAGGCTGAGGCCGCGGTCCTCCCCGGACGCGTCTCCGTAGCGGCTCCCGATCCCTCCGCGATCCGCCGCGGCTAGCGTGGCTCAGCACGGGCGGCTCCCCGAGCGCCCGCGCAAGCCCGCGTTCGACCCGAGGACCCCGATGGCCTTCCGATCCCCTCCCGAGGCGCCGACCGTCGCCACCGGCCCGGCCGTCTCGGCGGCCGAGTCGCATCTCAGCTACCGCTCCAACTGGCTGCGGGCGGCCGTCCTCGGGGCCAACGACGGGATCGTGTCGACCTCGAGCCTGGTGCTCGGCGTCGCCGGGTCCGGCGCCTCCGGCAGCGCGATCGTGACCGCCGGGATCGCGGGCCTGGTCGGCGGCGCGCTGTCGATGGCGGCCGGCGAGTACGTCTCGGTCAGCTCGCAGCGCGACACCGAGCTGGCCGACGTGCGGCTGGAGGAGCACGAGCTGCGGACCGACCCGGAGGGCGAGCTGGCGGAGCTGCAGGCGATCTACGAGGATCGCGGGCTGCCCGCCGAGCTGGCCGGGCAGGTCGCCGAGGCGCTGACGGCGCGGGACGCCCTGACTGCCCATCTGCGCGACGAGCTCGGCCTCGAGGAGGAGCGCCGCGCCCGCCCGGTGCAGGCCGCGGGATCGTCGGCCGCGGCCTTCGCCTCCGGAGCGATCGTGCCGCTGCTGGCCGCGGGCCTGGTGCCCGACGGGGCGCGGACGCCGGTGATCGTCGTCGTGACCCTGGTGGCGCTCGCCGCGCTGGGCGCGATCGGCGCCCGGCTCGGCGGCGCCCGTCGCCGTCCCGCGACCGTGCGCGTCCTCGGCTGGGGCGCGGCCGCGATGGCCGTCACCTACCTGATCGGCGCGGCGGTCGGGACGGCGATCTGACGCCGTCGAGGGCCCGGGCCGGCGCCCCCGGCCGCGCGCGGCCAGAGGCGCCTCCCGCGCGCCGCGCTGCCGCTCAGCGCAGGCCGCGCGGCACCGTGTAGGTGCGGCCGGCCTTGCGGCCGTTCACCCCGTCGACGGTGGTGACCAGCCGGACGACCTGGAAGCTGCCGGGCCTCGGGGCCGGGATCTGCTTGACGACGCGTCCGCTGGCCGCCAGGCGCCCGCTGCCGATCGTCTTCCAGCCGCTGCCGTCGCAGCTGTTCTTGATCCGGACCTCGACGGTCGCGCGGCCCTTGACCAGCGGCCTGGTCGCCGTCGCGCGCACGACCCAGCGCGCGCCCTTCGGCGTCACCGAGGTGGTCGTGAAGCGGCGGGTCAGCTTGAGCGCCAGCGACCGCTCGCCGCCGATCTCGGCGCGGTAGCGGCGCTTCTCGGCGTCGGCGCGGTTGCGCGGGTCGGGATCGGCCACCTGGGCCCGGAAGCGCCCGTCCGCGCCGACCGTCGGCCGCGCCACGACCCGGTTCGTGGCCTGGTAGCGGATCGCCACCGGCTGGCCGGCGAAGCGCCGGTCGGCGACGCCGACGATCGTCGTCCGCGACCAGCCGCCGCGGCGGCTCCGCGAGCCGCGCGTGACGTCGATCAGCGTCACCGGGATCCGCCCGCACTCCAGCAGGACGTCGTCCTCGCTCCTCGGCGCCGGCGCGGGCGCGGCCACGACGTAGGTCCGCGTGGTCTTGGTGACCATCCCCCGAGCGTCGGTCGCGGTGACCGTGATCGTGTGGGTTCCCGGCTGGCCGGTGGGCAGCGGGCCGCCGTCGGCGATCGGCACGACCGTGCCGTCGGGCAGCGTCACCGTGCCCTCGCAGCGGACCGGGGCGATGCCGCCGTCGCAGCCGAAGTCGACGGGCACGGTGGCGCCCTGGCCGATCGGACCGCTCACGCCGGGGTCGGCGATCCGGGCGGTCGGGGCGGCCGGGTCCTCGATGACCAGCTTGGCGTCCTCGGCCGGGCGCAGCAGCCCGATCGCGCTGATGTTGTCGGCGCCGTTGGCGTAGGTGCCCTTGGCGTCGCCGACCACGTCGACGGACACCGTGCAGCTGGACGACGCGTCGACGTCGCCGGTGACGCCGATCGTCTCGCCGCCGTCGGGAGCCTCGACGACCGCGTTCGGGCAGGTCGTCGTCGCGTTGGCCGGCGACGCGATCGCGAGCCCGACCGCCAGGTCGTCGGTGAACGTCCAGCCGGTCGCGGCCTCGGGATCCGGGTTCGCGATCGTCAGCGTCAGCCGCGACGGCACGCCGGGCGCGGTCGAGGTCGGGCCGAACGCCTTCGACAGCTGCGGCGGGTTGCCGCGGATCAGCCGCAGCGAGATGTTGTCGATGTAGCCGTCGTTGGCCGTCCCGCTGGTGCGGGTGCCCGTCAGCTTGACCGCGACCTGGGTCGCGCCGGCCGGGATCGTCTGGATGTCCTCGCGCGGGAGGAAGCCGCTGCGGTTGCGTCGCTCGACGTTGGTGACCGGGTCCAGGACCTGGGTCAGCAGGTCGCTGCCGAGGGCGTCCTTCCAGGTCGCCTCCAGCCCCAGGTGATCGCCCTGGCCGGCGTAGCCGCCGATGAACGCGCTCAGCGACGAGTGCACGCCGCCGGCCGCGACGTCGGTCAGGTCGGCGCCGGTCAGCTGGATCGTCTGGACCGTCTCCATCGTCGCGGTGCTGCCGCCGTAGAAGAGGTAGGTCCCGCCGTCGAAGCTGCCGCCGCCGATGATGGACGACCCCGGGTACCCGCCGACGCCGTGCTGCGCCCGGGCCAGCGCGCCGGTCGCGTTGACCCACTCCCCGCCGAGCGCCGCTTCCGCGTCGCCGTTGACGGCGAGGTTCGGACCGGTGACCGCCGCCGCCGCGGGCGCGGCCAGGCCGATGCTCAGTGCCGTGCCGATCGCCGCGGCCGCCAGCGCCCGACCGACGGTGGGGGCGCCAGCGGCGCAGGTGGTGGGATTCGCGTGGTGCGTGGGCGCGACGGCATCGAGGCCGTGGGCCGTCGACCGCCGCCGCGCGAGCGCGCGGAGCGTCTTCTTCATCGTGGATCTCCTTTGGGGGGGGGCGGGCGCGGATGCACCCGAAGGGGGGCGGGGCGCCGGAGTACGGAGGGAGCGGCGCCCGCGAGCCATCGGGGGCGAGGGACGGCGGCACGCCGCCCCTCGCCTTCCCGGGAGCGGCTAGAGCAGCCGCAGACCGAGGTCGGTGGCCTCGATCAGGTAGCCGTGACCGGCCACCGGCTGCTGCGTGGCGCTGCCGTCGAAGCGGGCGCTGTAGCCCAGCGACAGCAGCGAGACCAGGCCGTTGACGAAGTCGCCGCAGTTGGCGACGCCGTCGGCGTCGGTGCGAGCGGTGCAGCTGCCACCGGCGCCGGTGAACGTGACGTTCTCACCGACGACCGGCTTGCCGCCCTCGTCGACCAACCGCGCCGCGAACGTCAGCGTGACGCGTGCCAGCGGGCTCAGCGGCAGCAGGCCCCTGCCGGGCTTCGCCGGGAGGATCGCCAGAACCGACGGCTCGATCCGCATGCCGGCCTTCGACTTGCGAACCGTGTACGTGACGGTCTTGGTCGTCTCCTGGCCGTCGTTGCCGACCGCCTTGACCGAGAACGTCTTCGTGCCGGGCGACGAGGTGTCGACGTTCGCCCCGTTGGCGACGTCGCCCTCGCAGGACGCGATCGTGGTCCCGGTGGCGGGCTGGCAGGCGTACTGCGCCGGAACCTGCTGGCCGGCGTAGAACTCGGCGCCGTCCTGCGGGCCGTCGATCGACACCGACGGCGGATCCGCCTGGACCTCCGAGGTCACCTCGATGAACGAGACCCCGCGCGACCAGCCGCAGCCGCCGACGGGCGTCAGCACCAG
The DNA here is from genome assembly GCF_000240225.1 of Patulibacter medicamentivorans. Lineage (GTDB taxonomy): Bacteria > Actinomycetota > Thermoleophilia > Solirubrobacterales > Solirubrobacteraceae > Patulibacter > Patulibacter medicamentivorans. The sequence continues at coordinate 9,145 of NZ_AGUD01000306.1, read as the reverse complement.
CTCCTCGGTGTTCGCGAGCGTGAAGACCGAGACCCGGGTCTGGCTGGCGTTGGTCACGCGCGAGACGGTGCGCGTGGCCGGATCCCACTGGTGCAGCGGGTCGATCGACACCGGCTCGACGCCGACCGGGAGCTGGACGCTCTCGCCCGGGGCGTTGAGGCCCGTGATCCCGAACCGCAGGTCGACCGGGCGGTCGAAGGTCCAGGTCTGCGCGCCGGTCGCGCAGGTGAAGTGGTAGTAGCTGCCGCCGGTCCACGGGCCACCGGTGTCGACGGTCCACTCGGCGCCGTTGGCGAGCGCGCCGTTGACCGGCGCGGCCGCCAGCGTGTCGAGCGGGATCGGGTTCGTCTGCGGTACGGCCCCGGCGGGCGCGGCCGCCAGCGCCATCGCCGCCACCGTCGTCGCGAGCGCGGCCGCCCACCGGCCGCGTCGCGTCCTCGGACCAGCTGTCCGAATTGCCATCGGTCCCCCTTCGTTGGTTGCACCGTCGGCCCATCACCGGCGGCAGCACGATGTTGACGACGTTCGAGGGGCCGAGACTCGTCAGCGGTCACGAAGTTGGCGGGCTCCCGCTTGGGACCGGCGTCCAGCGAGATCCGCCCGCACGGCCATCCCCCATGCCAGGGACGCCGGACGTCGGCCCCACGCGGTCGTTCCACCAGCATCAAACGTTTCCGCAGCGCCTCGGGGCGGATTGCTACGGTCGCCTTCGTCGGGTCGGACCGGGTCATCGGAAGGGAGCCAGCAGCCATCGTCGCGGAGACGCAACCACGTGCCGACGGCGCGTCGATCCCCTCGTCGTCGGTCGCGGCGGTGGTGCAGCGGCTCGACCGCGACACGGTCGTCGACGCGGTGCTGTCGACGATCACGCTCGAGGTCCCGACCCTCGCCGCGATGCCGGCCGAGGTCGTCGCCGGCCCACTGCGATCAGCCGTCGCCGGCAACCTGGAGATGCTGCTGGCCCTGCTCGCCGAGGACCGCAGCTACCGTCCCGACGAGGCGCTGGCGATCGGCGAGCGGTGCGCCGACCTGGCCGTCTGGGGGCTGCGGGTCGAGGACGTGGTGGCCTGGTTCTCGGTCGGCACCCCCGTGCTCTGGGACCACCTGGCGCGGACCTCCTACCCGCACGAGCTGGAGCCGCTGCTCGACGCCTGCAACCGGCTGCTGTCGATCGCCGGGCTGATCTACGACGTCGCGGTCGCGATGGCCCAGCAGCTGCCCGACGCGCTCGAGGACGAGGCGGCCAGCCGGCTGCTCGCCACCTCGGCGACCGCCGCCGATCCCGACGCGCGCGCCGCCGCCGAGCGGCTCGGGGTCGACCTGGATCGCGCCCGCCGGCCGTTCGTCGTCCGTCCCGCGGCCGGACGCCCGCGCGAGCACGCGGCCCTCGCCCGCCGCCTGCGCCGGGCCGGCGCGATCGCGATCACCCGTCCCGGCGCGATCGTCGGCCTCGCCGAGCGGCCGTTCGAGCCGCACGCGGTCGGCGCCGACGCGCTCGTCGCCCTCGGCGAGCCGGGCGACCTCGGCGACCTCGAGTCGCGCTGGAATGCGCTCGCCGACCTGGCCGCGACGGCCCACCTGCTCGGTCACCGCGGCACGGTCGCGGAGCCGGCGCTGCTGTTCGAGCGGATGCTGCTGGCGGCTCCGTCGATCGCGGCGACGATGGCGCTGCCGATCGAGCGCCTGCGGACGGCCAGCCGCGGCGAGGCCGACCTGCGCTCCGCCGCGCGGGCGCTCGTCGAGGCCAACCTCAACCGCCAGGCGGCGGCCGCCGCCCTGGGCGTCCACCCGAGCACGCTGCGGTACCGCGCCGGCCGGATCTCGGCGGTCACCGGGCTCGACCTGCAGCGGGTCCACGCGCGCTGCGTCGTCGCGCTCGGGCTCAAGGCCGCCGAGCTGGAGCGCCACCGGACCGCGCCGCCGCCGCCCCCACGCGAGCCGCCGTACCCCGCCAACGTCGCGGCCGATGTCGCCGCCCGCGTCGACCGCGACGCGCTGGCGGCCGCGATCGCCGCCGGCTATCGCGAGCACTATCCGAGCTTCGCGGCCCTGCCCGACAGCGACGTGGCGCTGCTGCCCGGCGTTCGCGAGGGCATCGACGAGCTGCTCGCCATCCTCTGCGACCCCCGCCCCCAGGCCGAGCTCGAGTTCGGCCGCGCCGACGAGCGGATCCTCGAGCACCTGGCGCTCGGGGTGACGCCGGAGGACACGCTGCGCGCCGCCGGCCTGGCCGGCACGATGATCTGGGAGGCGCTGCTCGCGGAGACGACCGCCCAGGACCGGGTCGTGCTGCCGATGGTCGCCGGCCGGCTGTTCCGCTACGCCAGCGCGATCACCCGCGCCGCCAAGGAGGCCCCGCGATCCGCGCAGCCGATGCCGACCTCCGGCAGCCAGGAGCTGATCGACGCGCTGACCGCGGCCGTCAGCGACCCCCGCCGCGTGCACGCGGCCGCCCGCAACCTCGGCCTCGACGGCGACCAGCCGCTGCGGCCGGTCGCGGCGACCGGCCACGGCGTCGCGAGCGGCAGCCAGCTGGCGTCGGCGTTCCGCACCGGCGGCTGGCCGGCGGCCGAGCGCGGCGGGCAGGTGATCGCGGTGGTCCCCGCCGATCTGCCGCTGGGACAGCTGCCGCCGAGCCTGCTCGCCGCCGTCGGCGACGGCATGCCGCTGGACCGGCTGCACGACGAGGTCGCCACCACGCGGTCGCTGCTGCGGATCGCCGACCAGCAGGGCGACCGCGGCCTGGTCGTCGCGACCGACCGGTCGTTCGAGCTGCTGATCGACGCCAACCCGGCGCTGGCCGCGGCGTTGCGGGCGCGCGTCGTCGGACGGCTCGACAGCCCCGCCGGGCGCCGCGGCCCCGACCTGGTCGCGACGCTGCGCGCGTACCTGGCGGCTGACCTCGACCGGCAGGCGACGGCGCGCGCGCTGCACCTGCACCCGAACTCGCTCGACCACCGCCTGCGGCGGATCGCCGAGCTGACCGAGCTCTCCTACACCCGGATCGAGGACCTGCTGCTGCTGGCCGGGGGCGTCGTCGCCGACGCCCTCGGCCACCGCGCCTGATCAGCCGGCGGGCGCCGCCTCGACCGTCGACCGCAGCCCGACGTCGCGCAGCTGGGTCGCGTCGACCGGCGCCGGAGCACCGGTCAGCGGGTCACCACCGGATGCCGTCTTCGGGAACGCGATCACGTCGCGCAGCGAGTCGCGGCCGGCGCAGAGCGCGGCCAGGCGATCGATGCCGAACGCGATCCCGCCGTGCGGCGGCGCGCCGGCCTTGAGCGCGTCGAGCAGGAATCCGAAGCGCTCCTGGGCGTCGTCGGGCGTGAAGCCCAGCAGCTCGAGGATCGCCTGCTGCTGCTCGATCCGGTTGACGCGGATCGAGCCGCCGCCGACCTCCCAGCCGTTGACGACCAGGTCGTAGGCGCGCGAGTGCAGCGCGCCCGGCCCTTCCGCGCCACCCGGGCCGTAGGTGCCGCCGGGGCGCAGCTCGTCGGCGGTGACCGCGGCGCCGCCCGGCGCGCACGGCTGCGTGAACGGGTGGTGGATCGCGTCCCAGCGGTCCTCGCCGGCGTCGTGCTCGAACATCGGGAAGTCGACGATCCAGAGCACGTCGTTGCGGTCCTCGCGCAGGTCGAAGCGGTCGGCCAGCTCCAGCCGCAGCGTGCCGAGCACGTTGGCCGCCGTCGGCGCCTTGTCGGCGACGATCAGCAGCAGGTCGCCGGGCGACGCCGACAGCGTGCCCTTGATCGCCTCGATCTCCTCGGGCGTCAGGAACTTCGCGATCGGCGAGCGCCAGGAGCCGTCCTCCTCGACGAAGCCCCAGACCAGGCCGCCGGCGCCGGCCTTCTTCGCGATCTCGGTCAGCTCGTCGAGCTGCTTGCGCGGCACGGTCAGGCCGCCGGCGTTGATCCCGCGGACGACGCCGCCGGACGCGAGCGTGCCGGCGAAGACCTTGAACTCGGTCGTGCTCAGGGCCTCCGACAGCTCCTGGATCTCGAGCCCGAAGCGGCGGTCGGGGCGATCGTTGCCGAACCGCAGCAGCGCCTCGTCGTAGCCCATCCGCTCCCACGCGGGAGCCGCCACGTCGAGGCCGCCGGCGGCGAACGCCCGCGCCATCACGCGCTCGAAGACGGCGATCACGTCGTCCTCGTCGACGAAGCTCAGCTCGGCGTCCAGCTGGGTGAACTCCGGCTGGCGGTCGGCGCGCAGGTCCTCGTCCCGGAAGCAGCGGACGATCTGGTAGTAGCGCTCGAGGCCGGCGATCATGAACAGCTGCTTGAACAGCTGCGGCGACTGCGGCAGCGCGTAGAAGCTGCCGGGCTGCAGCCGCGACGGGACCAGGAAGTCGCGCGCGCCCTCGGGCGTCGAGCGGGTCAGCATCGGCGTCTCGATGTCGAGGAAGCCCTCCTCGTCGAGCGCCGAGCGGATCTCGCGGACGATCCGGCTGCGCAGCAGCAGGGCGTCGCGGTTGCGCTCGCGGCGAAGGTCGATCACGCGCCGCTTGAGCCGCAGCAGCTCGTCGACGTCGCCGTCCTCGTCGACCGCGAACGGCGGCGTCTCGGCCTCGGCCAGGACGTCGATCTCCGCCACCCGCAGCTCGACCGCGCCGGTCTCCATCCGCGGGTTGACGTGCTCGGCGCCACGGGCCGCCAGAACGCCCTGCACCGAGATCACGTGCTCGCTGCGCAGCCGCTCGGCCGCGGCGAAGACCTCGGGGCCCGACGTGTCGGGATCGAAGACGACCTGCAGCAGCCCGGTCCGGTCGCGCAGGTCGACGAAGATCAGCCCGCCGTGGTCGCGACGGCGATGGACCCAGCCGGCGACCCGCAGCGTCTCGCCGACCTGGCCCTCGCCGATCGTCCCGGCCCAGGCGCCGCGGAAGCGGTTGGCGACGAGCGGCGCCCCGGTGACGGTGTCGCGGACCAGCCCGGCTACCCGCGCGTCGAGCGCGTCGCGGCGGGCGTCGGCGTTGGAGGGCGGCGTGGTGGTCGCGGACGGGCGCTGGTCGGGGGCAGGCATCGCCCGCAACCGTATCGGCCGTCAGGCGCTGCCGGTCTGCTGCCCGGCGCCCTGTGCCGGCGCCTGGTCCTCGGGCCACTGCCAGCGGCCCACCAGGTCGGCCGCCGCGGCGGCGTCGGCCACCGCCTCCTCGCGCCCGTCGGCGATCCGCCGGACCGCCAGCGTGCCGTCGTCCTGGACGCTGATCAGGTTCTGGGCGCCGGACCGCTCGGCCCGTCGCCGCTGGCCCTTCAGGCCGCGTCCGGCGAGGTCCAGCTCGGTCGCGTAGCCCATGGTGCGAACGGCGTCGGCGACGGCGAACGCCTCGCGGCGACGGCCCTCCGGCCAGATCACGTACGCGACCGGGCGGCGCGCGTGCGACGGCATCTCGCCGAGGCACAGCAGCAGCCGCTCGATCCCGGCGCCCCAGCCGAAGGCCGGCGTCGCGGGGCCGCCGAGCTGCTCGACCAGCCCGTCGTAGCGGCCGCCCCCGCCGACTCCCGACTGCGCGCCGAGCGCATCGGAGGTGAACTCGAAGAGCGTCCGCGAGTAGTAGTCGAGCCCGCGGACGAGGGTCGGGTCGATCTCGTAGGCGACCCCGGCCGCGTCCAGCAGCGCCCGCACCTCGGCGAAGTGCTCGGCGTCCTCGGCCGGCAGGTGGTCGAGCAGCAGCGGCGCCCCCGCCATCACCTCGCGGGTCCCTGGGTCGTCGGCGTCGAAGGCCCGCAGCGGGTTGAGGTCGATCCGCTCGACGACCTCGGCCGAGAGCCGGTCCTGGTGCTCGCGCAGGTAGGCGACGAGCAGCTCGCGGTAGGCCGCCCGGCCCGCGATCGAGCCGAGCGAGCCGATCCGCAGCCGCAGGCCGGCAGCGGCGACCGCCGCGTCCGCCGCTACCGCCACCGCGTCCTGATCGACGCCGGTCGCGCCTGCCGCGCGCCGCTCGGCGAGCGCGCGCTGGGTCGCCCCGGAGCGCAGCACCCGCTCGATGATCCGCTGCAGCAGCACGATCCCCTCGGCGTCGAGCGCCGGATCGTCGCTGCCGAGCGCCTCGGCGCCGAACTGCCAGAACTGGCGCTGGCGGCCCGCCTGGGCGCGCTCGTAGCGGAAGAACGGCCCCCAGTACCAGACCCGCACCGGCTGCGGCAGCTTGTGCATCCCGTGCTCGAGGTAGGCGCGGGCAACGCCGGCGGTGCCCTCCGGGCGCAGCGTCAGGCTGCGGCCGCCACGGTCGTCGAAGGTGTAGGTCTCCTTCTGGACGATGTCGGTGCTGCCGCCGACGCCGCGGTGGAACAGCTCGGTCGCCTCGAAGATCGGCGTCTCGATCCGCTGGTAGCCCGCGTTCCCGAGGATCTCGCGGCACGCCAGCTCGATCAGCTGGCGCCGCGACCCCTCGTCGGGCAGGACGTCGTGGGTGCCGCGCTGGGCGCGGATGATCTCGGCCACGGGCCTAGGCCCCGAGGATCTGCAGGACGAACGGGTTCGTCTGGCGCTCGCGGCCGAGCGTCGTCGGGCCCATGTGGCCCGGGTAGACCGTCGTCGCGTCGTCGAACCGATCCAGCAGCGAGCCGATCGACGCCATCAGCGTCGCGTGGTCGGCGCCGGGCAGGTCGGTGCGGCCGACCGAGCCCTGGAAGAGCACGTCGCCGGAGAACAGCGCGCCCTCGTCGGGCAGCGCGTAGGTGACGTGGTCGGGGCTGTGGCCGGGGGTCGAGACGACCTGGAAGTCGAACCCGGCCAGCGACACGACGTCGCCGCCCTTGACCAGGTGCTCGGGGTCGTAGCCGCGGAACGGCCCGAAGCCCTCCCACCGCATCACGGCGTTCGGATCGCGCAGGATCTCGACCTCGCCGGCCGGGCACCAGACCTCGGCCCCGGTCGCGTCGTGCAGGTCGGCGACCGCGCCGATGTGGTCGAAGTGGGTGTGGGTGACGAGGATCCCGGCCAGCGTCACGCCCAGCTCCTCGAAGGCGGCCAGCAGCTTCGGGGCCTCGTCGCCGGGATCGATGATCACGGCCTCGCTGGCCCCGGGCCGGCGAACGAGGAAGGCGTTCTCCTGGATCATGCCCAGGGTGAACATGCGGACGTCCATGGCGGTGGCTTCGGTCGGAGGGATCGGGCTGCGCCGGCGGTCGCCGGCGCGACGTCATTTCTTGGTGCGGTCCTGCTGGCCGAGCTTGGCCATCCGGCGGCGGTAGAAGAAGCGATCGGTGTAGAAGCCGAACGGCGTGTACAGCCCGAGCAGGATCACGCCGGTCAGCGCGACCGAGACCGGGTTGCCCTTCAGCGCCAGCATCACCGCGACGAAGATGCCGGCGGCGATCAGCGCGCGGATGAACGCTGAGCGCCAGGTCGGCTCGCGCAGGCGCGGGTCGACCCGACCACCGCCGCGCGGCTTGCCGCCGTTCTTCTGCGAGGACCCGCCGGGACGACCGCCCGTCGCCCCGCGGCTCTCGATCATCCCTGCAGCGTTGCCGCGGTGCTTGGTGCGGCGCTTCGTCGAACGTGCCATGCGCGCCAGCAAGGGTAGCGACGGGGCCGTGCGAGGAGCCTCCAGCGGCGAACCCGTACGCTGGAGCGGATGGCCCGAAACCGCCTCGGACTCGTCCTCACCGGTGGGACGATCGGTTCGACCAGCTCCGACGACGCCGAGGTCGTGCGCCTCGTCCGGGGCAACGACGCCGGCGGGATGCCCGGCTGGCTGGCCGGACCACTGGCCGCCTTCGGGTCCCACCAGCTGACCGTCCGGCGCCCGGTCGAGCTGCACTCCGAGGAGGCGCGACCGGAGCACTGGGAGGCGATCGCGACCGCCTGCCGTCGGCTCGCCGAGCGCGGCGCCGAGGCGATCTGCGTCCTGCACGGGTCGGACACGATGAGCTACACCGCCGCGGCGCTGTCGTTCGCGCTCGCCGACCTGTCGATCCCGGTCGTCCTGACGGGCTCGAACCTGCCGCCCGACGATCCCGAGAGCGACGCCCGCAACAACGTCCGCCAGGCGATCATCGCGCTGCGGACCCTGCCGGCCGGCGTCTACCTGATCTTCGCCGGCAGCCCCGACGGCGACGCGCTCGTCCACCTCGGGACCCGGGTGCGCAAGGACCGGGCGTCGGGCGAGGCGTTCGTCTCGCCCAACGGCGGGCCGGTGGCCAAGGTCGTCGGCGGCAGGCTGATGCGGCTGGCGCCGTGGCCGCTGCCCGTCCCCCCGCCGGCGATGCCGACGGTCGCGCGCTTCGACCCCCGCGTCCTGGAGCTGCGGGTCCACCCCGGGATGCCGTTCGCGGCGCTCGAGGCCGCGGTCCGCGCGGGCGGGCTGCGCGGGGTCGTCGCCGAGCTGTACCCGTGCGCGACCGGACCGACCGGCGAGGACGACGCGTCGCTGGAGCGGTTCGCCCGCTTCGTGACCGCCCGCGGCGGGATCGTCGCGGCGACCGTCGCCGCCGCGCCCGAGGTGGCCGGCTCGTACTACCCGTCGCTGCCGACCCTGACCGGGGCCGGCGTCGGATTCCTGCCCGGCGTCCTCAGCGCGACCGCGACGGTCAAGCTGATGTGGGCGCTGGCCGCCGCCGACGGCGACCCGGCCGTCGCGCGCAGCCTGATGCGGCGGCCGATCGCCGGCGAGTCGGCCCCGATGGGCCGCCGCCACCCGCCGGCCACCCGCTACGTGCCCTCGACCGCGGCGATCGCCCGGTCGGCCGGCCACTGACGGCCCGCCGCGCGCGGACGTCGGGCGAGCCGACCGACCGGCTACCGGCCCGCGTCCCCGCGCAGCGCGTCCTCGAGCGTCCGCCGACCGCGCACCGGCAGGTCGTCCGGGAAGCCGTCGAAGGCGGTGGCGGGCGGCAGGCCGACCAGCTCGCAGGCGGCGACCGGCGCATGGCGGGCGACCGCGGCGACCAGCGCCGCCAGCGGGACGGCGCGGTGGTCCTCGACGTTGCAGGAGACCTGGGCGATCGGCGCGCCGCCCGCCAGGCCGTCCGGGTGCGCCAGCTCGAGCCCGATCGCCCGCACGCCCGGCAGCCCCTCGGCCCCGCCGTCGCGCACGAGCGCCGCGATCCGCCGGGCGTCGTCGACGGTGGCCGCCCCGCCCAGCTCCAGGTTGAAGGCGACCAGCGGCGGCCGCGCGGCGACCAGCACCGCGCCGGCGGTC
>NZ_AGUD01000307.1 GCF_000240225.1 Patulibacter medicamentivorans | reverse complement strand
ACCAGGGTGCCGCTGCCGGCCGCGGCGGCGCCGCGGGCCACCGGGTGGGCCTCGACCGCGACCGGGCGACCCTCGAGCGCCGCCCGGGCGGCCCGCGCCAGGTCGCCGGCCGACGCGTAGCGGTCGTCGGGCAGCTTGGCCATCCCGCGGGCGATCACCTCGTCGAACGGCGCCAGATCGGCCCGCTGCGCGCCGATCCGCGGCGGATCGGCGTTGACGTGCGCGTAGAGCTTGGCGACGGTGGTGCCGTCGAAGGCCGGCTCGCCGGTGAGGGCGACGACCAGCATCGCCGCCAGCGAGTAGAGGTCGGCGCGGGCGTCGACCGTGCCGCCCTCGATCTGCTCCGGCGCCATGTAGTCGACGGTCCCGAGCACCAGGCCGGTGCGGGTCAGCTCGTGGCTGCCGTCCAGCTCCTTGGTCAGGCCGAAGTCGGCCAGCAGCACCCGGCCGGCCTCGGGCTCCGGAGTCCCCGGAGCGCTCGAGACGGCGGCGGCCGGGTCCTCGAGCAGGACGTTGGCGGGCTTGACGTCGCGATGGACGATCCCGTTCGCGTGGGCGTGGTCGAGGGCCGCGGCGACCTGCTCGACGATCGACACGGCGACCTCGGGCGCGACCCGGCCGCCGGCGCGCCGCAGCCGCTGGCGCAGGTCCTCGCCGGCGACGTAGCGCATCGCCAGCCAGAGGCCGGACGGCCCGCTGCCCGCGTCGTAGACGGCGACCACGTTGGGGTGATCGAGCCGGGCGGCCAGCCGCGCCTCGCGCTCGAACCGCTCGCGGAACGACGGATCGCCGGCCAGCTCCAGCGACAGCAGCTTGAGCGCGACGCGACGGCCGAGGGTCGTGTGCTCGGCCAGGAAGACCGCGCCCATGCCGCCGGTCCCGAGCCGTCGCTCGATCCGGTAGTCGTCGATCTGATCGCCAGGTTCAGGCACTGCGTCACCGCCCGCCACGCCGGCGGGAGCGCCCTCCGCGGGCCCGCCGCGCACGCACACGCCGGTGGGAGGACCCCTTCAGTGTGCCGTAGTGCCGCCGACGCCGGTACCGTGCGCCCGTGCCCGCCGGTGCTGACACGCCCCTGGTCAGCTTCTGCGTCGTCGGGACCAACGGCGCGGAGGTCCTTCCCGCCTGCCTCGACGCGATCGCGCGCGAGCAGCGGCTGCTGGACCGTCCGACCGAGGTCCTCGTGCTCGACAACGCGTCGACCGACGACAGCGTCGCGATCGCCCGCGCGCACCCGGTCGGGGCGACGGTGATCGCGCTCCGCCGGCGCGAGGGCAAGGCGGCCAACGACAGCCAGCTGCTGGACACCGCCCGCGGCCGCTACGCGCTGCTGCTGAACGAGGACAGCGAGCTGCGGCCCGGGGCGACGAAGGAGCTGCTCGACGCCCTCGAGCGCGATCCCCAGGCGGCCTGCGCCGGCGCGGCGCTGCTGCGCCCCGACGGTCGCGAGCAGCCCTCGGCCTGGCGGTTCCCCGGCTTCGGCACCACGCTCGCCCAGGCATGCCTGCTGCACAAGCCGCTGGTCGTGCAGTCCGGTCGCCGCACGGGCGGCGACGCCGGCGGCACCCGCAAGGTCGACTGGTGCCAGTCGGCCTGCCTGCTGGTGCGGGTCAGCGCCTCGGCGACGATCGGCCACCTCGATCCCGAGTACTTCGTCTACGGCGACGAGGTCGACCTGCAGCGGCGCCTGGCCGACAACGGCTGGCACACGCTCCACGTCCCGGCCGCGCGCTGCGTCCACCACGAGGGCCTGTCGACCGGCACCGGCGCCCGGCGGCGGATCGTCGAGCTGCACCGCAACCAGGAGCGCTACCTGGTCGCCCATCACGGCCACGCCGTCGCCCTGCTCTGCCGGCCGTTCGCCGCCTGGCCCTACCTGCTGCGGGCGCTGGCGGCGATCGTCCTGCCGGGACACTCGCCCCGGCGCTACTGGTGGCACGTGCGGGCGACCCTCGCGCCGAACCGCGGCGAGGGCATCCGCGAGGCGGCCGAGGCCTTCAACGCCCAGCTGGAGCCGCCGGCGGCGTCCGGCGGCGCGGCCGCCTGACGGCGCCGGACCGCTCGGCCGCGTCGCCGGCCGCGCTCGAGCCCGTCGCCGGCGTCCTACTCGTCGAAGAGGACGTCGACCACGTTCGAGGAGAACTCGTCGGTCGCGTCGTCGATGTCGAGGTAGAGCCGCTTGCCGTACAGCGTGGTCGTGGCGTAGATCCGCCGGGCGGCGTCGGTCCAGACGCCGATCCTGCCCTCGGGAACCGTCGCCCCGGGAGCGGCCAGCGGCTCGATCCCCAGCGCGGCGGCCAGCTCGGCGGTCGCCGGGAGCGGGCGCTTCGCCTCGTCGCCGGTGGCCGCGAAGACGACCAGCATCAGCGACCGCGCCGCTGCGACGCGCGCCACCTGCCGGCCGCCGGCCTTGGTGAACGCCACCGTCGCGAGCGTGAAGCGCGAGGTCGAGTTGCGCCGCTCGCGCCACGCCATGCCGACGCTGCAGTACGCGGCATCCCGCGGGACGGCGAGCCGCAGCCCCGGGCCGAGCGGACCGTCCGTCCCGCTCGTGAACGGCTCCAGGTCACCGGCCGCGTCGGCGTAGCGGCACTGCAGGGACATCCTCCCGTGCCGGTACTTGCGGGCCGCGCGCGGCGTCAGCCGGATCCAGCGGCTGCCGCGGGCGCGGACCACGCGAACGGCCGACTGGTCGGACCCGAGCAGCCGCGGGTCGCGCGGGTCGAGCTTCGACGGCGGGGCGTCGGCGGCGCGCAGCAGGGCGGGCGCGTCGGCGACCTGCTCCCACGGCGCGGCCGACGCCGCCGCGGGCGCGGCGACGACGACGGCGAGCGGCAGGACGGCCGCGAGGCGGCGGATCAACGGCACTTGGGGGACCTCCGAGGGTGGTGACGACCACCGCGGCACGCGGCAGCGGAGAGACGGCAGTGTCCCACCCGGGCGCGGCCGGAGGCCGGACGCCTCAGCCGGTCGTCGAGTCCGGCAGCTTGCGGCCGACCGGGCCGACGTAGACGCCGCGCGGCAGGTCGTTGTCCGGCGTCGGACCGGGGTGGAACGCGCAGTAGATCCGGGCGCAGCGCTGGGCCCCCGCGCCGTTGGCGACCCGTACGTGCTCGGCCACGCGGAGGGTGTCCCCGTCGTGGCTGAAGTGGTAGTCGTTGGGGTGGATCCCGTACCAGACCTCGCCGACCCCGGAGCGCCAGTCCAGGCCCAGGTCCTGGGCCAGCTGACCGACCGGCTGGCCGATCCCCTCGGGCCGCAGGTACGCCTCGGCGACCTTGTCGAGGGTGACCAGGTCCTTGAGGATCATGTCCGGGCGCCAGAACGGGCTGTCGGCGGCGGTCTCGAAGGCCCGCTCGGTGAAGACCAGGTGGCTGCAGCGCTTGGCGGCGACGTGGACCGCCTCGGCGACCGACTCGACCTCCGGCAGCGGCTCCTCGCCGTCCTCGCCGTCGACGATCTCGTCGCCGGTCTCGTGCTGGAGCCGGGCGACGTCGCGGCGGGCCGCCTCGAGCGCGACCTCGAGCCGCTCGTGCTCGGCGTGGGCGTCCAGCAGCAGCGCCTCGCGCTCGGCCAGCCGCGCGCGCAGCTCGACGACGTCGCCGTCGGTCGAGGCCGGGACGGCGGGGGCCGCCGCCTCGTCCTCGAGCTTGTCGGCCAGCTCCTCGCCGTGCGCGCGGACCTTCGACAGCTCGGCGCGGACGCTCTCCAGCTCCGCCTCGGCCTTGTCCAGCCGGCCGCGCAGCTGCTGGGACTCGGCCACCCGCTCCTCGGCCCGCCGCTCGTGGCGGCCGGCCTGCGTCTGGGCCTGCTCGGTCCGGCGCTGCGCCTGCTCCAGCTCCTTCTCGGCCCGCACCGCGCGGCGGTCGAGCGTCACCAGCGCCTCGCGGCAGATGCCGAGCAGGCGCTTGTCGACCTCGGCGATCCGCCGCTCCTGGTCGACGTCGGCCCGCAGCAGCTTCAGCTCCTGCTCGGGCTCGAGCTCGGGCAGCTCCTGGGCGCCGGGCTCGATCCCCAGCTCGCCCTCTACTTCACGGACGGCGGTGACCGCGTCGTCCTCGGCCTCGAGCGCGTCGACGAAGGCTTGAACCGCGGGGACCGATGAGCGCTCGACCGAGATCGCCAGCGACATCCCGATCTGCTCGCGGAGGATCCGGTCGATCTCCGGGCGGCCGATGCGGTCGAAGACGACCTCGGCGCGGGCCGCCGACGCGGGCTCCGGTCGCTTGTGGGTCGGGGACCCTGGACGCTTGGCCTTGTTGCGTTTCTTCGTGCTCATGGGGGTACCGCCACGGTAGCGCAGGAAGCTTCCGGCTTCCTGAGGAACCCATCGGCGGCGGATACGGCGTACCTGAGTCGCGCTGGACGAACGGCCTGGCGGGCGACTGGCCGTCCGCGACCCCGCTCAGGGCGACGGAGCGCGGCGCGCGCGGCGGGCGGCGATCGCTCGGCGCAGCACCGCGACCTCGGCCGGGCGGACGGCGCCGACGGCCACCAGCAGCGGCGGGATCACGGCGCAGGCGGCGATCCGCAGCAGCCAGCCCGCGGCGCCGTCGGCCGGCAGCAGCTGGTCGCCGGCGACGGCGACCACCGCCAGCAGCGCGACCGCGGCCGCCAGCGGGCCGCGCTCGAACGGCACCCGCAGCAGCAGCCGCGTCCGCAGGTGCGCGACCGCCAGCGCGACGACGTAGGCCGCGACCAGCGCGATCGCGGCACCGGTCGCGTCGAGCGAGGGCACCAGCAGCGCCAGCGCCGCGACGTTGACCGCCAGCCCCAGCAGCGCGGCCGGCAGCGTGCGACCGGTCGCGTGGGCGCGGCCGGCGATCGAGGTGAAGACCCAGGTCAGGCCCCACAGCGCCCAGCCGAGCGCCAGCCACGGCAGCGCGTCGGCGACCGCCACGTGCTCGGCGGGCGAGAACTCGCTGCCCAGCAGCAGGTCGCTGATCTGGTGGCGCATCAGCGCCAGCGCGGCCACCACCCAGCCGAGCGCGACGACGTAGGCGCGGACGACCTGCGCGTAGGCCCGTGGCGCCGCGTCGTCGTCGAGGTCGTAGGCGAGCGGCGGCCAGGCCGCCTGGAACGCCCGCGCGACCACGATCACCAGCGTCGCCAGCTTGACGGCGCCGGAGTAGACGCCGGCGCTGTCCGCGCCGGAGGCCTGCAGCAGCCACTGGCGATCGACGAAGCTGAGCGCGAAGACCGCCATCTCGGGCAGGACGGTCGGCAGGCCGAAGCGCAGCAGCGGTCCGATCGGCGTCGCCGAGCCGTCGCGGCCGCCGGCCAGCAGCCGCCGCTGCGACCACCAGACGCCCACCAGCACGACCGCCGACGCCAGGTAGTTGCCGAGCAGGTAGCCGGAGGGCCCCTGCTCGAGCGCGACGACCAGCACGATCGTGGTGGCCACCGTCAGGGCGACGTTGGTCAGCGACGCGAGCAGGTAGGTCCGCCGCGCCTCCTGGGCCCGCAGCAGGGCGTTGGCGACCTCGAGGTTGGTGAACGCCCAGACCCCGAGGGCCGCGGCGCGAACGGTGCTGACCGCATTGCCGGCGTCGCTGTCGAGCACGACGTCGGCGATCGGCTTGGCCGCCAGCAGCACGAGCAGCGCCAGCGCCGTCGAGCCCGCGAGCACCACCGCGACCACCCGCCGCGCCAGCCGCGAGCGGCGGGCCCGGTCGCGATCGAGGAACCAGTGGCGCAGCAGCGCCTCCTGGAGCCCGACCCGCAGGACGATCGACGCCAGGATGATCCAGGTCAGCAGGATCTCGGCCCAGCCGAGCTCGCCCGCGCTCAGGTGCGAGGTGTAGAGCGGCAGGGTGACGAGCGCCAGCACGCCCGCGGCGATGCCCGACGCCTGGTAGGCCAGGCCCGACGCGACCAGCCGGCGGAGGGGGTGCGGCGCCATCGCGCGGGGATCCTACGGCGCGAGCCGGTCCACGCCGGGCGATCGCCTGCGGATCCCGCCGCCGATCGGACGCCACCACCGGCGGCGCGCGATCGGCGATGATCGGCCGATGCTGCTGCAGCGCGCGATCCTCGACGCGATCGTCCGGGGCGAGGTCAGCGTCCAGTTCCGGCGCTGGACGCGGCCTTCGGTCAAGGTCGGGACCGTGCTGCGGACCGCCGTCGGCGAGCTCGAGGTCGAGTCGCTGCGGACGGTCGCGCTGGAGCGGATCACCAAGGCCGACGCCCGCCGGGCCGGGACCACGGTCGAGGACCTCCAGGGCTGGCTGAGCCGCCGCGAGGGCACCGTCTACCGGATCGGGCTGCGCTACCTGCAGCCGGACCGGCGGGTGGCGCTGCGCGAGGACGACGCGCTCGACGACGCGGCGGTCCGCGAGCTCGCCGCGCGGCTGGACGGGATCGACGCGCGCAGCAAGCGCGGACCGTGGACCCGCGAGGTCCTGCGGCTGATCGAGGCGCGGCCCGCCGAGCTGGCGGCCGAGCTGGCCGCGTCGCTCGGCCGCGAGAAGCTGCCCTTCAAGGCCGACGTCCGGCGGCTGAAGGAGCTGGGCCTGACGGAGAGCCTGGAGATCGGCTACCGGCTGTCGCCTCGCGGCCGGGCGTTCCTGGAGCGGGAGCCTGCCGTCGGCGGACCGCCCTCGCCCATCGCGTAGCCTCGCCTGCCGTGACGGACCTGCGCCCGACCTGCGTCCTGCTGCTGCCCCGCCCGCTGGAGCAGTTCATCCTCCGCGAGCAGGCGGAGGACCTGCTGCGGGGCGGCGACGTGATCGCGCTCGACCCGCCGCGGCTGGGCTACGGCGGCGCCCTGCGGCTGCCCGAGCCCGCGGCCGACGCGCTCTCCCGGCGCCAGGCCGCCACGTTCCACGCGAAGCTGCGGGCCGACGGCCGCGACCCGCGCGTGATCGTCTTCTTCCACGCCCTCCAGGAGCCGGTCGCCGCCCAGCTGCGAGCGCGCACCGGGGCCGAGCTCTGGTACTGGCGCTGGGATCGCTACGAGGAGGCCGGCGACGCCGGCGAGCAGCAGCGGGCGCGCCTGAGCCGCCTGCACCGGCGGGCGTCGGCGCTCTCGTCGCTGGTCGTCGCGTCGAGCGGGCGGCTGGCCGAGCTGGCGCGGGAGGACGGTCGCCCGACGGTCCTCAGCCCGCTGGCGGCCGACCGCTTCCCGGCGCCCGACCCGGTGCCGGGAGTGGTCGGGCTGTCGCTCGGGCACCTCGGGCGGCGGGTCGACTGGTCGCTGCTGCGCGCGGTCGGCGAGCGGATGCCCGAGCTGCAGCTGCTGCTCGTCGGGACCGTGCACGAGCAGGAGCAGGCCGACGATCCCGACTTCGCCTGGTGCCGCGGGCACGAGCCGTTCGCGTTCCTCGGCGCGCTGCCGGACCAGGCGGTCGCGCAGCTGCTGCGGCTGAGCGACGTCGGGGTGCTGCCGTTCCGCGCCGACCCGTTCAACGACGCCGGGCTGCCGTACCGGATCCTCAAGGCCGCGCGGCTCGGGCGGCGAACGGTCGTCCCCGACCTGGCCGGCGCCCGCACCTGGGAGCGCGCGATCATCGCCGCCCGCGACGCCGACGCGTTCGTCGCCGCGCTGCGCTCGCAGGCGGGCGTCCGCGAGGCGCCCGACGCGGCCCTGCGCGCGTGGGCGCTGGAGCAGACCGCCGAGCACCAGAACGCGCCGCTGCGGGAGCGGCTGCGGGAGCTCGGGCTCGACGCCGGGTGACGCTGGTCGGCGCTAGCCGCACCGAACCCAGGCGGTGAACGCTCCCCGCCGCGCCACCGCGCGGAAGCCGGGCGGCGCCGGCTGGGTGCTGCGAGGGACGCCGTCGGCGCGGCCGTAGCGCTTGGCGGCCTTGCCCTCGGCGACGGTGATCGCGACGCCGCCGCGGGTCACCCCGAGCCGCTGCGCCCGCGGGTCGCTGCGGGCCAGGACGCGGGTCCCGTCGACGTCGAGCTGGAGCCGGATCTCGGGCACCAGCCGGTAGGTGGGCAGCGAGATCGGACCGCAGCGGCGACCGGCCTCGACCCGCGGATCGTCGATCAGGGCGCGGACGTCGCGGCGGGTGTCGGCCAGGAACCGCAGCTCGCTCCCCAGCCGCGAGATCGCGTCGCGCTTGAGGGCGACGTAGCCGCCGACGCCGAGCACGACCCCCGCCACGACCAGCAGCGCCCACGGCCGCCGCCAGCGGTGCTCGACCGGCAGCGCCATCCAGCCGGTCGCCGCCAGCGCGGCCAGGACGGTGATCCCGACCACCGGCACCGTCAGGTAGCGCGGCAGCAGCGAGAGCCCGCCGACGCCCGCGGCCAGGAAGGTCGCGACGCCGCCGCCGAGCAGCGCCAGCACCACGACCGCGACGCGGCGCCCGACCCGCGCCAGGCCGATCCGGCTCCCGAGCAGCACGATCGCCAGGCCGACCAGCCCGGCGGCGGCGACCGGCGGCCGGGCCTGGCCGCCGAGCGCCGAGACCAGGACCCGCGGCGCCCGCAGGATCCCGCGATCGCGCCCCAGGTCCTCCGCCAGCTGGCTGGTCGCCGTCAGCGAGTGCAGCGGGTTGCCGGTCACCGCCAGGTCCATCGCCGCCCACAGCAGCGGCGCGGCCAGCACCAGCGCCAGGTGCGCGGCGCGGCCGTCGAGCGGGTCGTCGGCCGCGGCCCAGCGCCCGCGGGCGGTGCACCACAGCCAGTAGAGCCCCGCCAGGACCCACGCCTCGGGCCGCAGCAGGCCGGCCAGCGCCAGCAGCACGGCCGGCCGGCGCCAGGTCGGCGGTGCGACGCGTCCGACGTCGCCGTCGGCGGCCGTCCGCCGGCCGACGTCGAAGGTCGGCTGCTGCGGCCGCTGGCGCGCGTCGGCCAGGATCAGCGCCCCAGCCCAGGCGACCAGGGCCAGGAACGGCACGTCGAGGTAGCCGCGAGCGGCCAGCAGCAGGAACGCGAAGCTGCTGAGGGTCAGGGCGCCCGCCACCAGGCCGGTCGCGAGGCCGGTCCGCGCGCGCCGCCCGTCGTCGGCGCCGGCGATCGCCTCGCCCAGGACCCGGCCGATCCGGACGGTGGCGGCGGCGAGGAAGGCCAGCGAGAGCGCGCTGACCAGGACCAGGACCCGGTCGCCGCCGTCGCCGAAGATCGCGACCACGGGGACGCCGAGCGCGAGCCAGGCGGGATGCGGGGTCGACGCGGCGTAGGCCTCGAAGCCCGGGGCGTGGCCGGCCAGCAGCTCCCGCGCCCAGACCAGGTCGAGGACGCTGTCGTAGTTGCCGGCGGTCGGCGCGACGGCCCAGACGACGACCGCGATCACGATCCCGACGGCGGCGACGACCCACTCGGCGGCCGGCCAGAGCACCGGCCCGGGCAGCAGCGACCCGTCGTCCTCGGGTCCCGTCGCGCCGTCCGCGGACGCGCGGGAGGAGGAGCGGGCGGCCGACACCTGGCCCGGGCCGGGCGCGGGCGCGGCCCGTCGCGGGCGACGGCGCGATCGGCCGGTCACGACGCCGAAGCCGTCGCCGACAGGGAGCCGTCGGGTCGCGGCCGGCCGGAGCGGACGCCGGCGCCCGCGAGTCCGGCGCCGCCGGCCAGGGCTCCGCCCGCCGCCAGCAGCACCCACAGGACGGGGTCCTCGAGGAACGCCGCGTAGCCCATCGTGTGGGCGATCAGCGCGATCGCCATCGCCGCGATCCCGGCCCGCGCGACCGACCGGTCGGCGTCGCGCAGCAGCCGTCGGAGCACCAGCACGACCAGCAGCGCGTAGACCGCCAGGCCGACGATCCCCTGCTCGGCGGCGATCGTGATCGGGATCGTGTGCGAGGCGTCGACGGCCTTGCGCTCGCCGCTCCGCTCGGCCTTGCGGTAGGCGCGCGAGAACCCGCCGGAGCCGACGCCGAACGCCGGGTGGTCGGCGAACAGCCGGATCCCGCCGCCGGTCAGCGCCACCCGGCCGGACGTCGCCCCGTCGAGCTTGTCGTGGCTGAGCCCGTTCAGGCGCAGCGCGCCGGGCGCGGCCAGCACCAGCACCGCGCCGACGGCGACCACCGCCACCAGCGCCCCGAACGCCTTCCAGGCCCCGAACCGCATGCCGCCGAGGACGGCCAGCCCGACCAGCAGCGCGATGAAGCTCGTCTGCGAGTAGGTCAGGACCAGCGCCGCCCAGAGGATCGCCAGCACGACCCCGGTCACCCAGACGCCGCGACCGCGCCGCGACCACAGCATCCAGGCGGTCAGCCCGAGCATCACCATCACCAGGAAGCGGCCGTAGATGTTGGGGTCGAAGAACAGCGAGTTGACCCGGAAGGCGTCCTCGATCTGGTTCGACGCGATCACCTTCGGGTTCAGCAGGACCGTCTTGGTCGCGTACTCGTAGAACCCGATCGCGCCGAGCGCCAGCGCGACGGCGGTCGCGACGGCCAGGCAGCGGGCGGCCAGCTGCTCGGTCCAGCGGGTGGTCCGCAGCACGACGTAGAGCAGCGCGAACGGCACGTAGAAGAACGCGACCTGCTCGACCGCCTTGCCCTGGTCGCCCGACCACGCGCTCTGGACCGCGTAGAGGACGACGAACAGCAGCAGCAGGACGTCGGCGGCGACCGGGCGCGGGTCGACGGGCGGCCCGCCCGGCGCGTCGTCGACGCCGTCCTCGAACGGGATCCCGCCGCGCGCGGCGCGGGCGGGCGGGACCCCGGCCACCCGATCCCAGGCCCAGGCGAGCGCGGCGGCGCCGGTCACGAGGTAGAGCGGAACCAGCAGGTTGACCGGCTGGCCGCCCCCGACGTCGATCGGGATCCGGAACGGCAGCACCCCGGCCACCAGCAGCGGGACCCACCCCGGCCGCCGGCGCAGGAACGCGGCCGCGGCGACCAGCACCAGCACGCCGACGGCGGCGACCGCGATCAGCAGCAGGATCCCGCCGGGCCCGTCGCGCAGCTTGCGCATCGGCGCCGAGTCCCAGACGTCGGGCTGGGTCGCCAGCAGGATCGGGGCGCCGACCAGCGCGACGCCCATCGCTCCGGCGCGGGCGGCGGGGGCGCGCAGCAGCAGCGCCAGCGCGGCGGCGATCGTGACGGCGGTCAGCGCGAGAGTCGTCGCCATGTGCTGCTCATCAGCTCGGAGGTGTCGGCGTCGGTGCCCAGACGCTCGGGGAAGGTCGGCAGCCCGGTCCGGATCACCAGACCCTTGCCGATCCGCGCGCCGGCGATCACCAGCCGGTCGCGGTCGTCGACGGCGCTCGACTCGCGCCCGGCGCCGGCCGGCAGCTGCGCCGGCCAGCCGACCGGATAGCGGTCGAAGCGCCCGTCGGTACCGCGGAAGAGGCCAAGCGCGTCGCGGTCGATCTGCAGCGGCCCGGAGAGGCGGATCGCACCGCTGGACCGGAACCCGAACGCGTCGTCGTCGGTGAAGCGGCCCGGGTCGCGGAGCACGCCGTCGCGCAGGTCGACGGTGCGGTGCAGGCTGGCGGGATCGAGCACCGCGACCGTGCCGCCGTCGCGGACGAACCGCTGCAGCCGACCGGCGAGCCCGTCGCGGCCACCGGTCGTCCAGCGGTGCTCGCCGACGAGCAGCACGCCGCTGTGGCCGGCCAGCCGCGGCCGGGCCGGATCGATCGCGGTCCCCTTCGCCTCGGCCTCGGCGGCCGCGAGCGCCAGGTCGGTGGTCAGGTCGAAGCGCATCCCGTGGCGCGCCAGCCACTCCAGCACCGGCTGCTGGGTCTGGTCGAAGCCGCGCGGCATCCGGAACATCACGCGAGCGGCGCGGACCCGCGACGTGGCGCCCTGCTCGAGCGTGTTCGGCAGCCCGTCGCCGTCGTCGTCGACCGGGTTGCCGCCCTGCCAGCTGATCGCGGGCAGGACCACGAGGACCTTCTGCGGGCGCGCGTCGGTCGCGATCGCCGGCACCTCGATCCGCCGCAGGCCGTCGGCGGCGTCGACGCTGACCGCCAGGCGGTAGGCGGCCGCGCGCGCCGATCCGGTGCGCGGGCGCAGCAGCGGCTCGCGGCCGCTGCCGCGGGCGACGACCCGGCGGCCGTCGCCGACCCGCCGCAGGATCCAGTGGTAGCGGCGCCCGCGGGCGTCGACGAAGAAGGTCAGGCGGTGGTCGCCGCTGGTCGGGGCCGTGCTCGGCTGGACGGCGATGTCACGGATCGTAATCCCGCCGCGACCGCGCAGGCGCCCGTTCGGCTCCGGCTGCGGCAAGCCGTCGCGGCCACTCGCCGTCGGGCCGCAGCCGTCGTTGCCGGCCTGGTCGCGGACGCAGACCTGGATCGCGTACGAGCCGGCGGGCGCGGGCCGGCCGCTCTCGAGCGTGCCGTCCCAGCGGACGCGCCCCTCGATCGCCCGCGGCTGCCCGCCGATCAGCGTCCCGCCGGCGGCGTGGCGGGTGACGGTGACGTCGAGCGGGCGGATCACGGCCATCGGGCCGGGGGCGATCCGCACGACCCGCGCGGTCGGGTGCCAGCCGCGCAGGATCAGCTCCGCCTCGGCCGGGCGGCCGTCGGTCGACGGCAGGATCTCGGGGCCGCGGGCCGTCTGCGGCCCGATCCGCCGGACCTTCGGGCGCGGCGGCGTGGTGTCGAGCGTGAACGAGGTCGGGTTGACGACGCTGCGTCCCTCGTCGGGGAGCGTGATCTTGAGCTTGTAGCGGCCGTCGCGGGCGACCTGCCCGTCGTCGGTGCGCCCGTCCCAGGACAGGTGCAGGACCCGGTAGCGGCGCGCCAGCCGGTTGCGGACGATCATCCGCACGGTGCGCGTCTCGCTGTCGACGATCTCGACGGTGACCGGGGTCGTGCGATCGACCTTGAAGCGGATGTCGATCGTGTCCAGCCGGCCGTCGGGGACCTGGTTCGGGGAGAACGAGGTGATCTGCGGCGCGCGGCGCTTCACGTCGGGCGAGAGGAAGCGCACCCCCTGGATCACCGACGGCTCGTTCTTCAGCCGCTGGGCGACGAAGAACGCCGCGACCGTCCCGATGCCGAGCAGGACGAAGAGGATCCGGGCGGCGCGCGTCGGCGAGCTCACAGGACCTCGAGCTGGCCGTTGTCGATCTCGTCGTGCCCGGGCGCGCTGCCCCGCTCGTGCCGCAGCAGCAGCCGCAGCACGTTGCGGTGGCAGACCACCAGGGTGGCGCCGCCGTCGCGCCGCTCGTCGGCCGCGCGGACGTCCGCGATCGCGGCCAGGACGGCGTCGAGCTGGTGGGCGAACGTCTCGCCGCCGGGCGCCGCGTAGTCGAGGTCGAGCCGGCGGTAGGCGTCGTAGCCCTCGGGGTCCTCGGCGATCACCTCGGCGTAGGTCCGGCCGGTCCAGTCGCCGCAGTCGGTCTCGGCCAGGCGCGGGTCGACCTCGGGGGCCAGGCCGGTCGCGGCCGCGACGATCGCCGCGGTCTCCAGCGCCCGCGTCAGCGGGCTGGCGACGATCCGGTCGACGTCCCCGCGGGCGACGATCGCCTGCGAGAGCGCGAACCCCTGCGCCCGGCCGTGCTCGTCGAGCGGCACGGGCCGATGGCCCTGGAACCGTCCCTCGTCGTTGTAGGCGGTGCGACCGTGACGGGCGAGCAGGATCATGCGACGTCGAAGTGACTCAGGTCGGGGTTCGGCGTTGGGGGCGGCGCTCCTGCCGAGCGCCGCCGGGGACTACTGACCGCCGACGCCGGTGCCGCCGGAACCGGTGCCAGTCCCGGTCCCGGTGCCGGTGCCGGTCGTCCCTGGCGTCTGGGTGGTGCCGGAGGTGGCGTTGCCGGCCGACGAGCCGCTGCCGACGGCCCCGCCGGTCTGCCCCTGCGGCAGCTGCTGGTCGGAGGGGACCTGGCCCTGGCCGTTGCTCGGTGCCAGCTGGCGGCCGGGCCCGGCCGCCCAGTCGGCCCCGAGGACCACGACCACGTCCGCGTTGCCGCCGGCCGCCGCACGGATGTTGGCGTTCATCGGCTTCACCAACGCCGACCTCATCTTCAGGATCTTCGCGATCGCGAGCGCCGCCTCGCGGTTCCCGGACGTGTAGGCCACCGTCGACGTCGCCTGCGGGACGCTGGCGCCGTTCTCGCTGTACGTCGCGGCCGGCCCCATGTCGAAGCGACGGTTGTCCAGCAGGTCGCTGGCGCCCTTCGCCTTGCCGTTGAGCCCGGAGCCGTTGAGCACGACCACGCGCGTCGCGGCGGCGCTGTACTTCGGCGCCTTGCGAATGCTCGGCAGCGCCTGACGGTCCTTCTCGTTCGCCTTGTCGACCGGCGTCGTGCTGTCGCCGCCGATCACGCCGAACGCGAACAGCAGGCCGACGAGCACCAGGATCAGGACCAGGGCGACGCCGATGATGCTGCCGATCGAGCGGTTCGGGCCGCCGCCCTGGGCCTCGCGCTCGCGGGCGGTGCCCGCCTGGCCGGCGGCGGTCGCCGGGCGTGGGCTGGTCAGCGGGACGACGCGGGTCGGCTGGCCGGCGGCGCCGTTGCCGCCCGGCGGGGTCGGACGCGGCGG